>NZ_JADEXU010000166.1 GCF_015206895.1 Nostoc sp. LEGE 12450
GGGTTAGGGTGGGGTAAAACCGTTATTTTTCAGCTATTTCAGACTTGTGTGTACACCGTAGCTTTTAAGGAAGTGAGATTGTCGCCCAGCCGATAGAAGCGATGAGCTAATGAAGCTTTGAATTTTTCTCCTTCCCTACCAGGCTCCAATGTTGTTGCATCAACCTGCACCTTTGATGCCTTGACCTGCACCTTTGATGCATCGACCTGCACCTTTGTTGCATCGACCTGCACCTTTGTTGCATCGACCTGCACCTTTGTTGCATCGATCTGCGCCTTTGTTGCATCGACCTGCACCTTTGTTGCATCGACCTGCACCTTTGTTGCATCGACCTACAAAAGTTAACTCAAAAGATACAAAACCATGAAGAAATTCTTTTCAACTCTAACCCTAACAACAGCTACAGCTTTAACCATTGCAATCACAGGAGGAGCAATGATCGGTAATTCCGTTTTAGGACAGACATCTATTGACTTAGCCAAGTTGCGTAGTGATGCTGTATCTGCACACAACACTAATCGAGCCAAGCATAAGAGTCCTAACGTGACTATTGATGATACTCTCAACCAGAGCGCCCAAGCTTGGGCACAAACCATAGCAGCTAAAGGTGACTTAGAACACAGTACCAATCGAAACAATGTAGGAGAGAACATATACTGGAGTGGAGGTGGAGACTCAACAAACTTAGGTAGCGCAGCAGTTGAAGACTGGTACAGTGAAATTAAAGACTATGACTACACCAAACCTGTATTTTCTGGCAACACCGGGCATTTTACTCAGGTAGTCTGGAAGGGCAGTACCAAAGTAGGCTGTGGTGCTGTACCTGGCCCTGCAACAATTGAGGGTACTAAGTACGATGGCTTCTATGTAGTTTGTCAGTATGCTCCCGCAGGAAATGTGCAAGGACAGTTTGCTGATAATGTGCTGAAACCGTAGTAGTTATACCATTTCAAAAAATGTTTGCGACACATACCCCACCCGCCATGCAATATCCTCCCTTTGGCAAGCAGGGAGAGTGTTGTCCTTGTGTCGCATTCTTTTGACAATGGTGACGATTTACTCTCTGGCGGTACTGGGGATGAGATTCGTTTAGGCAATCAAACTTTAGCGGTGCTGACTGCCTTTGATACCACGACGCTGACACAGAATAACTTTACCTCTGTTTAAGAGTATTGGGTGGGCAAATGTTTGCTCACTCTACAAATTGGTTAAACGCATCGACGTGCAACTTTGATGCATCGACTCGCAACTTATATGCATTGACTTGCACCTTTATTGCATCGGCTTGCAACTAAGTTATATCAACTTGCACCTTTAATGCATCAAATACCACCTTTATTGCATTAAAGTTGCAAAAATTAGCTTTGCTCAGTCTTTATGAAGTAGAGGTGTTGGCGTAGCCCACCGTAGGTATCGCCACTCTCATTACTTTACATAAGTATCAATATATATAGGTCAAAGATCCTAGTCAAAATTTGGATCTTTGTTCGATGCGGTCACTGAGGGGATTGGCAGAGGCAATAACCAGTATTATAGTAAAGTGGCAAAAGCTCATCGCATAGACTGACTCGGTGAATTGGTATACACAACTATGAATGTACAACTTGTTAATTCTCTTGTAGAAGTGGTACTAAATCTCTCTCCCGAAGAGCAAAAACTTTTTCAAGAAAAGCTGAGTAACAAGCATTTAACGTTACTAACTAGTAAACCTCAAACATCATTGGAGAGATTATTACTTTGGCAAGAGTGGATAGATACAGCACCAAAAAGCTATGCCAACCTTGATGATGAAGCTCTGCGTCGAGAAAATATCTACGATGATGAAGTATGACCGATTATTTATTAGATACCAATATCCTTTTACGCTCCAGGGATATAGCTTCACCCGATTATAATCTTGTCGATCGCACAATCAGGTATCTAATATCTAATAACCATCAATGTTTTATTACATCTCAAGTTTTAATTGAATTTTGGGTTGTAGCCACCCGTCCTGTAGCTGTAAATGGATTTGGATGGACACCAGAAGAAACCGAACGAACGCTGCAAATGCTCATAAATCAGTTTGAGTGGCTAGAAGAAACACCAGATGTATTTCGCCTTTGGTTTAGCCTCGTTACAACTCACAAGATTTCCGGGAAACGCACTCACGATTTACGCATACAAGCAGTAGTGCTTACTCATAACATCAGCCATATTCTAACTTTAAACCCAAAAGACTTTGTAGAAGTTGAAGGAATTACTATTGTTCACCCCAATAGCATAAACAGCTAGAAGCAAGAATTTAGTGCGATGGTAATTTTTATCGTGAGGTGTACTTAGTTGCATCGACCTGCAAAAATGAGCTTACCCTTTCTTTAACCTTGCTTTATCTAAAAACTTCACCTTACTGATAGCTTTAAGGTTGCGATGAGTACATTAAATATGTACCTTACAACAGTATGCTGATATGTCTACCCAAGATACAACACGCCGTTTGCGCCCTCAACTAATTAGCGAAGATGTTAATTCATGGCACGGCTTGCAAACGATCGCCACTTATCAAACAACCCATGCTGATGCCTCTGCTACCAACTTACAGCAAGCTTATCAAGCTATGTTAGCCCAGCAACAAGCCGAAACCGAGAAACTAGCTTTATACCGTGCGGCTGCTGATGCTGCGCGATTAGCAGAATGGGAATTTCACAATGCGGTGTTAGGGATGAAAGAAGTTGTGCGCGGACAATATGGGTTAGATAGCGATCAAGCTCAAGCGGTAGGATTGAAGAAAAAATCAGAGTACAAACGTCCTAGCCGCAAAAAGTTAGTCGCATCATGAGCTAGGAAAGATTATCAGATTTTAGATGGCGATCGCTGCCACAAATAATGTAAAGTGCGTAGGCGTAGCCCGTCGTAGACATCGCACTCTTCGATAGATGAAGAAAAAGCGAGTTATGAACCATCAAGGTCTAATCCTCTGGCTAACAGGGTTAAGTGGCGCGGGTAAAACAACGATCGCCTCATCTGTTGCCCAAGAACTGCGATCGCGGGGTTTCCGAGTAGAATTACTTGATGGTGGTGTCGTTCGCACCCATTTATCTCAGGGGCTGGGGTTTAGCAAAAAAGATCGGGATACAAATGTACGCCGCATTGGCTTTGTTGCAAATTTACTCAGTCGGAATGGGGTAGTGGCGTTGGCGTAGCCCACCGTAGGTATCGCCACTCTCATTAAAGAATTTGGTATTGAAATTCATTTATTACAGCTAGATGTGCGCGATCGCAACGCTGTCGAATCTGCCATTTCTACTCTACCGCCTGCCTGGTCTGACATCGACATTCTCATTAACAATGCTGGTCTAAGTCGTGGTTTAGACAAGTTGCACGAAGGCAGCTTCCAAGACTGGGAAGACATGATTGATACTAACGTTAAGGGTTTACTTTATGTTTCCCGTTATGTCGTTCCGGGAATGGTGAGTCGCGATCGCGGCCATGTGGTAAATTTAGGTTCCATTGCCGGACATCAAACCTATCCCGGTGGCAATGTCTACTGTGCTACCAAAGCTGCTGTGAGAGCAATTTCTGAAGGTTTAAAACAAGACTTGTTGGGAACACGGGTACGTGTAACTTCCGTTGACCCTGGTATGGTAGAAACGGAATTTAGCGAGGTGCGGTTTCACGGAAATACTGAACGCGCTAAAACGGTCTATCAGGGAGTTACCCCACTGACAGCAGATGATGTGGCTGATGTGATATTTTTCTGTGTGACGCGATCGCCCCATGTCAATATTAATGAAGTTGTGCTGATGCCTGTTGACCAAGCTAGCGCTACCTTAGTTAACCGGCGAACAGAAAAGTAACCCAATTTAAGAAGATTTAATTCTAAACAATCCCACATATTTTGAAAATTTTACTACGCTCATTTCCAAAAAACCGTTGGTTAGATTTGGAATACTTTGATGTTACTAAAAATACATTTAAAAAGTATTTTTCTTTTTTCGTATGAAACCACCTTGCTAAATCCACCTTAAAAAGCACAAAATCTTGGGTTTTTGAGACGCGATAAATCGCCGTCTCTACAAGTGTTTTGGTCTTATGTGAACTATATTGCCTTAAAAAGGGGGACTTTGATTCTGGTCTTGCAAACTGGAGCGACTGGCGTGGGTTAGGGGGGATCAATAAGAGCCTGGAATAACAAGCAACTACTTTTCAAACATCCTTTAAGGGTAGTTGGAAAATCTACAGAAAATCTGAGGAAATACGTAAAATTACAATTTTCTCAAAAAATTATAGCTTTTAGTTGTAGATGATTGCGGAAATTGTTTTGATTGTCTTGTAGTTATATAGTTTCTGCTTATTAAAAAATAAAATAAACATCTATCCTAAGAGAGATTTCTTGTAGTGAATCTTTCTGTATGCATTTTTTAGAACTAGATTATGCAAAAATAATTTTTACTCCTACATAAAATCCATATATGTTATCCAAAGAAAAGTGCTGACTATACAACTTAAAAGAAATATTCATTATTAATCAAAATAAAAGTGCTGTAGTGAATGCAGGATGAGTTAAAAAAGCCTGAACTACTTCTGCTTCAGACACTTAAAAATTTCTGAAGTTTAATTTCTTAATTAATTTTATAGTCTTTACAATAAAAGGAAGATTTTATTGTTTAACAAAATATCATATCTTCAATACTTTCTTTCTCTTCCCGTTAAACTTTCCTTGCGAACCGTTCTGATTGCTCCCTTTATTCTACAAATCTTAGCGGTGGTGAGCTTAACAGGTTATCTCTCATTCAAAAATGGGCAACAAGCAGTAAATAATATTGCCACACGGCTACTAAGTGAAATTAGCCAGCGTGTTCAGCAGAATCTGGATACTTTTCTTGAAACTCCCCAACAAATTAATCAGAATAATGCTAATACTATTAAACTTGGTCAATTAAATATACAAGATTTTGCTATCTTAGAAAAATACTTTTTTGAGCAATTAAAAGTATTTAATCAAGTAAGCTTAATTGGGTTTGCCAATAAAAACAAAGAGTTTATTTCAGCAGAAATATTTCCTGATGGCTCTTTGACAATCAGAGAATCTGGTAAATCGACTAAATATAATTTACGGACTTATACTACTAATAAACAAGGCACACGCACGGGAATAAAGGATTTTGGCAAACCTTATGACACTCAAAGACGTGATTGGTATAACAAACCGATGGCAGAAGAAAGACCAATTTGGAGTAAAATTTATCCTCATAATTCTGGAATTGCTTTGTACATCGCTGCTAGTCAACCTGCTTACGATAAACAGGGAAATTTGCAAGGTGTATTACTCTCAAATTTAAACTTATCCAAAATTGGCACTTTTCTGCAAAACTTAAAAATTGGTAAAACAGGAATAAGTTTTATTGTTGAGCGTCAGTCTGGAAGATTGGTAGCAACTTCAACTAATGAAAAGCCCTTCCGTTCAAATAATTTACAAACACAATTAGCAGAGAATAGAATTAAGCCATTTTTGACTATAGATAGTAATGATAAAATAACACAATGCACTAGTAAATATTTAAAAAATAAATTTGATGGATTTAAATCAATTAATAGCTCACAGCAATTATATTTCTCAATAGATGGTAAGCGGCAGTTTATTCAAGTTTTACCCTTCCAAGATAATCGAGGACTTGACTGGTTAATTGTGGTAGTAGTCCCAGAAGATGACTTCATGCAGGAAATTAATGCTAACACCCGCACAACTATTTTCTTGTGCATTGTTGCTTTGATAGTTGCTGTAGCTGTTGGTATTTTGATCTTAAGGTGGATTACTCAACCAGTTATAGCTTTAAAAAAATCAGCTTTAGCGCTTGCTCAAGGTGAATGGGAAAAAAGAATAAAAATCGAGCGTTATGATGAGTTGGGGGAATTAGCCAAGTCATTTAATAGCATGGCGGATCAACTGCAAACAAAGTTTCTGGAAATGCAGGATTTAAACAAAACTTTATTGCAGAGTCAAACTCGCCTGAAACAATTTCTTGACGCTATACCTGTGAGTGTTTCGATAGATGATAGTAGTGGGCAACTCTACTATACTAATCGAGCTTCACAACAGCTCGTCAATGTAGAGTTATTACCATCTATCGAATGCGAAAAAATAGCAGAATATTATCAAATTTATCTAGCGGGGACTGACCAGTTATGCCCTGCTGATGAACTGCCAATTGTATATTCTTTAGCTGGTAAAACTGTCCATGTTGATAATCTTGAGTTTCGCCACCTGAATAAAACTATCCCTGTAGAAGTTTTAAGCACCCCAATTTTTGATGAATCAGGGAAAGTAATATATGCGCTCACCGTTTGTATTGATATTACCGAACGCAAAAAAGCAGAGAAGATTCTAGCTGATTATAATTCGATTTTAGAACAACAGGTTACTGAACGTACCTTAGAACTACAACGAGAAATAGCTGAACGTAAGCAGGCAGAAGTAGCGCTTTTAGAAAGCGAGACGCGATTTCGGCTATTAGCAGAGGCAACATTTGAAGCGATCGCTATTACCGAGCAAGGCATACTTTTAGATACTAACCAAACCTGTGCTGAGATGTTTGGTTATGAACTTTCTGAGTTAGTTGGTATGCGTGTCATGGATTTTACTGCTCCTGAATACCGGGAACAGGTGATGCAGAAGATTCGCTCAGGAGATGAAGGAATTTATGAAACCGTTTGTCTGCGTAAGGATGGAAGCACGTTTCCGGCTGAGATCAGAGCCAGAGTTATGTCATATCGTGGGCGTACAATCAGGATGGCTGCAATACAGGATATCACTAGTCGCAAGCAGGCTGAAGAAGCAACCGTATTGGCAGAACGTAACCGCTTGGCACAAGAAATTCACGATACTTTAGCACAAGCCTTCACCGTTGTTATTGTCCACTTAGACACCGCCTCACGAAAACTGACAACAGATATAGAAGTAGCACAGAAATTAATCAAAGCAGGGCGAGACTTAGCTCATTCTGGGCTAACTGAAGCACGCCGTTCGATCAAAGCAATGCGATCGCAATTATTGGAGGACGGCGACATTTTTAATGCTCTCAATCGCTTCGCCACACAGATGTTTTCCCCCACCAATACACATATTGTCTGCCAATTAATAGGCGAGATATACCCCTTGTCTCCAGATGTTGAAAATAACCTACTCCGCATTGGACAAGAAACATTAACCAATGCCTTCAAGTATGCCCAAGCTAAAGAAATCCAAATTGAACTGGCGTATCAAGAAAGCCAGTGCAGCTTGCGAATCAAAGATGATGGACAAGGGTTTGACATCGCCCGTGTATATGTTATCAACAGCTTTGGGCTTTTAGTCATGAGCGAACGGGCTGAACGCATCGGGGCAAAACTAACAATTCAGAGTTCGCCAGGACAGGGAACAGAAGTTTCAGTGTTAGTCTACCGAGAGTAAATGATTATGAGTCAATCCGTCATTCGTATCCTACTTGCTGACGATCATCCCATCTTGGGACAAGCTTTAACAATGTTTCTTCAATGTGAGCCAGATATGACTGTAATCGGCCATGCTGGCGACGGGCGAGAAGCGTTAGAACTTTTCCACCAACATCAACCTGATGTAGCGCTAATGGATTTGCGAATGCCGAAGATGGAAGGTGCTGATGCGATCGCAGCCATCTGTGCTAAGTTTAAGCACGCCCGAATCGTTGTGTTGACTACCTTTGATGGCGATGAAGACATCTATCGGGGATTACAGGCGGGTGCAAAGGGCTATCTCCTCAAGGGAGCGGAACCGAACGAACTTTTGGACGCGATTCGCACTGTTCATAAAGGACAAAGGTATATTCCGCCCACCATAGCAGCCAAGCTAGCCGAGCGGATGGGTAGTGAGGAATTGAGCGATCGTGAGTTAGAGGTGCTGCGCCTGATCGCCAAAGGCAAGAATAACCAGCAGATTAGCAGTGTCCTCAATATCGCTGAGAGTACCGTCAGGTTCCATGCCAATAATATTTTCGGCAAATTGAACGTTAGCGATCGGACTCAAGCCCTAGTCACCGCCCTGAACCGGGGGATTGTCAGGCTGTAGTTGCATTTTCTCAACCTCACATTTTGATAGGTTTAAAACCCAACATTTAGCTAGTGACAATGTTGGGCTTATTTTCTAGGCTTAGTGTATCTACTTAGTTTTGGTTTGTATAACTGTGAGGAGTGCAATCAAGATATTTAGATGGAGTGGCGATCACAGTCTTCATATAGTTAATTAAAAGAGTTAGGGCGTGTTATCAGTTAGGAGCCAAAAGCTTTATCAGATAGGGATTGAGTCTCTTGGCATTTTTGTGACAAAGACTCCTGAAATCCTTGCCATAAGCCAATTTCATATTTAATTGATGACAAACCCTAGTTTTAAGCATTACATATCATACTTAATTTTTACTAATTTGGGTGGCTATTTATTTAGGTAAAAAGCATGAGTTTGTTGGAACATATATTACAAAAAGTTTTAGAAAAAATTGCCTCAGTTATTGCTGCATTCAGTCAGCTATTCTTGTATTTTCCTTGGGGTAGTAAAGTCAGTAATATAGAAATAGCTATTCTTGGGTATAAATTTTTACAAGAAAAATTCTATACCCGTGAGGCTTTTCCCCAAGACTGGGCATGGATTCAAAATGAACTGGGCTGTGCCTATAATTGCCGGATAAGAGGTGAGACTGCGGAAAACTTGGAACTAGCAATTGAAGCTTTCAAATCAGCTTTGCCAATTTACATTTGTGGAGGTTTTACTAACGAATGGGCTAAGACTCAAACTAATCTTGGCATTATCTACTGTTACCGCATAAGAGGAAATAAAGATGATAATTTAAAAGCAGCAAGAGATGCCTTTGAATTAGCCTTACAAGTCTACACTCGTGAATATTTTCCTGAGAATTGGGCGTGGACTCAAAATCAAATTGGTTATGCTTATATGGAAATGGAAAAGGAAGAAAAAATTCATAATAAGGAAAAAGCAATACAGGCTTTTGAATTAGCTTTACAAATCTACAACTATGAAAAATTTACTAGCGATTGGGCAACAACTCAAAATAACCTTGGTAATGCTTATCTTAAAAGGAAAGAGGGAAATGAGCAAGAGAATTTAGAACAAGCAATTAACATTTTTAAATCAGTAATAAAAAAAATACCTAATAAACAATATCCCAACCAATGGGCTAAAATTCAAAATAATATTGGAATTGCTTATATTGAAAGAAAAAATGGAGATAAAAAAGATAATTTAAAATTGGCAATTCAGGCTTTTGAATCAGCCCTACAAATCTATAATAGTGATGATTTCCCCCATGAATGGGCAACAACTCAAGGTAATATCGGATACGCATACCAAAATGCGGGAAACTATACTAAAGCTCATACAGCCTTTGCTGCTGCAATTAGTATTGCAGAATCTCTCCGAGAAGAAATAATCTCTGGCTCTGGGATTGAAGCAGATAAACAAAAATTGGCTGAAGAATGGAATCCTTATTATCAAAACATAGTAGAAGTCTGTTTAGAACTAGCTCAAGATCAGCCTCGGTACTTTGCTGATGCTATGGAATACGCTGAACTTAGTAAGTCTCGCAACCTTGTTGAACTACTAGCAACCAAAAACTTATATCCCAAAGAAGACTTCTATGACAGACAAGGGAAACAAGAAGACTATGAAAGACATTGCAAAGAACTTGATGAATTGCGAAGAAAAAATTCAAGTAAACAACGGCAGAAAGAAAGCCAAGAAGAATTAAAATCATTGCGAAAGAAGCGAGATGATCTTTTAAAAGAAATTAATGACATAGACAAAACGTTTAAATTTACTCAGAAGGTTAATAAAATCTCTTTTAGCGAGATGCAAGCTTTAGTAAAAGAAGATACTGTACTCATTGAGTGGTATATTACTAATAGTAAAATTATTACTTTTATCGTTAACCATAATAAAGAGTCAGAAATAAAAAATATACCTCTTGTATTGACATCCTCATCCGAAGATTTAGGCAGTTTAATCAGTTTGTGTAAACAATACCTCCAAGCTTACTATGCAACAGATAAAGAAAAGTGGCAAAGCAAACTGAATAGTCATTTTAGGGAATTAGCAAAGATTCTGCATATCGAAGAAATACTATCTCATATTCCTGAAACTTGTAATCAATTGATATTAGTCCCCCACCGCTTCTTACATTTGTTACCCCTACATGCTCTACCTTTATCCGAAGAACAAGATAAATGTCTTTTAGACGAATTTGAAGGTGGTGTGCGTTATGCTCCTAGTTGCCAACTGTTGCAATTAAGCCAAAGACTGCAACGTACCGAATTTAGCAATTTGTTCGCTGTTCAGAATCCCAAAAATGTTTTGGCTAGCCTGAAATATGCCAAGTTAGAAGTTGACGTTATCCGCTCATTTTTTTCCTCTAATTATGTATTGCAAGAGACAGATGCCAGCGAAGTTACCCTCAAGGTCAGTGAAAACCTGCCTTCATCTCATTGTTGCCACTTCTGTTGTCATGGTGAGTTTGACCTGAAATCTCCTTTAGAATCAGCACTACTATTAGCCGAACATGGGTCTGAAACACAAAAAGAAGATGGACGGCTTACCCTAGCCGAAATTTTTGGACTAACTCTTGATAAATGCCGCCTTGTCACTCTCTCAGGCTGCGAAACAGGAATGGTAGATCCTGATAGTATCAGTGATGAATACATTGGTCTACCTAGTAGCTTCTTATTTGCAGGCAGTCCCAGCATTGTCGCTAGTCTCTGGAAAGTGAATGATATTTCTACTGCCTTGTTGATGATCAAATTTTACGAAAACTTAATAGAACATTGGAATAAGTCTTCCGAACTAGAAGAAAGTACTGTAGCCATTGCACTCAACAAAGCTCAGATATGGTTGCGGGATTTAACGAGAACGCAATTTAAGCAGTCGATTGAGCAGTGGACTAAGCAGCCGATTGAGCAGTGGATTGAAAGTTTATCCCTTAACTATATAGATCAATTTAACCTAAGAAGCTTTTTTTCAAAGAGGACGGAATTAGAGCAATGGATTGAAAATTTATCCCTCAGGCGCACTGACAAATTCTATCTAGAACGCTCTCTTCTTCAGCATCAAGATGAAGAACAACCATTTTGTCAGCCTTATCACTGGGCAGCATTCTGTGCTATTGGTCAATAAAGGAGTAAGCAAATGACTTCATCCATTCACGAACAAATTATCAAAGACTTAGATTACATCGCACAAAATAATCCTGAACTTTTTACAGACGAAGTTCGTGCATCTCTAGAGAATTTACTATCAACTTTACCTGATGATCTAAAGGATATTGAAGAAATATCAGATGCAATAGTTATTTGGGTGGAAGAACATCCTCAAATCCACAATACACTGATGAAACTGCCTATTAGTAGCTCTAGTGAACGGGGAGCAGGAGGGATTCCAACTCGGATTACACCGAAGGAAGCTAAAGGTTTGCTAGATAACATTGTCCGTCAAAGCAAACCATCCTCTCAAAGCAAAACCTCTTCCCAATTATAATTATTCCTACTTAAAAAATGAGCAAGACAACCTTAGCTCAGGGGCTATATAACCCAAGTCTTACCCTCTATGCTTTCCATCTGCGTACTGACATTAGTCAGGGGCCAGAGCAAACTTCAGCAAAAGCTGATCAACTTTGGCAGCAGTTGGTAGAACTAGGAAATACTCTCCAGTTTCCTGCGCTACAAGACCTTAAACAAGAGCTAATCTGCTATCAAAACGGTCAATATCAGCCGAACCTAGAGAACCAATTAACGCTTAAACGGCAAAGCCTACTTCGCTCGAATCAAGATGAGTTAGAGTGCAATCCCATTGCACCAATAGGCAGTGCAGATATAAAACTCAGTTCACTCTGTCCATTTCGGCTTCATGACACCTATGCTGTAGACCTCACTTTTTCGTGTAATGGCGCTATTTTCCTAGAGGAACTAGAGCAACTTAATCCAAAAAAACTTTTGCTGCCTCAACACATTAAAGCATCTATAGGACAAACTTTACTTCTGTATGGCCAAACCCTACAGCCAGCTGATAATGAGCAGCTACAGAGGTTAGCAGATGATTGTGTTGCTCAACTTCTTGACAATCAAATTCAACCTTTTCTAACTGGTGAAGGTAAACTACTAGGCAACCAAATTTTTGTATATGAGACGCTAGAAATAGAGCCATCCAAACGATGTCATATCTTGGTTTGGTTCATAAATCCAGATACTACTCTAACTGACGAACAACTAACTGAGGTGTCTGAGCAGTTACTGGAGTTACTTTGCGCCTACCACAAAATTTTATATGCCTATGATGAGTGTCAATGGTGTTTTCATGAAGCTGAAAAACTCTACAGCGAACTAGAAGAGGATATCAAAGACTTTCAGATTATTGTTTCAAAATCTCGTCCTGATCGACTCAAGAAATTTAAGAAAATACTGGCTAAATTGCCTACAAAAGCAATTGAATACTCCAAACACCTACGGGATTTAGCAGATCATGAGACTACAATCGCAACCAATATAAAGAATTACGAATCTAGATTCAAGAAGCTGAGTGAATTAGGAGATGATAATTTATCTTTCTTAAAAGAGTTTATAGAACTAACCCACAACAAGTATAAAGCTCAAATCCAAGTTTATCGCCAGCATCTAGAACCTGCTTCTAAGTTATTTCAGCAGTTAATTGATACAGTTCAGGGTATGGTAGCAATTGACCGAGCTGAACTGGAAGCTGAAAAGGCAGAACTAGACCAAGCTAATGAAGCTAAAGCTCAAAAACGGGAACAACAATTAGAACGAGTTATTACTCTGGTAGGTACTGGTTTAGCTGTTAGCAGTATTTCTACTTCAGTCATGCCTAACCCTAGCGAGAAATATTTATCTATTTCCAAAGAGAATATGACTAGTAATTTTGCTTTAAGTTTTTTATTTGATGTGGTTTTTCATCTATTAATAGGTGTGAGTATCGCCATTTTTATGAGTTGTGTTATTTATTTGCGTAATGCAAAGACTATTGAGAATCAATGATTAGTTTTTCCTAATCATGAAATTACCATCAATAGTAATGAGTAGTTTTGTTGAAATCAATACGGAGAAATTATGTGGAAGTATAGCAGATATTTTTTAGGCGCAACCTTGTTTTGTATTAGTACAGTAACTGTGGTTTATGCATCACTTCCTAGAGAATTGAGCAAAAATAAAGCTGATGTAGTTTATAGGATTAATAGAGAGGTAGATTTAAACGCAAAATCTGGAGAATTAGTATTAGGATATAAAACTAAAGACTCGACAGATATTGCTAATGCATTTCTAAAGGAGGGAGGTGAAAATTTATTTGGCGTATTTCGGTATGTTTTTTTTAGTTTAAACGGAAGGAAAATTGGCTCTGAATTAACCTCTATGTCACATGGAAATTACGCAACGTTGATGCAAAAAATGGAGGGATTGCGTGAATCAATTATTCCAGTCGTACAAAATTTAAATCCACCCAAAGCTTCTAATTTGCACCAAAAAAATAATATTTTTGCTATCATTCCAGCCAGCTATGCCACATCTACACAGTCCCAGCAACAGCAACAAATTAACCGTAGTATTTACATAGATATTAGAACAAAAATAACATATTTAGAAACATTACTGGATACATTAGAAGCAATGAAAAAATCTGGAACATCTATAAACTTTGCTCAAATAGAAAAGGAATCTAGCAATCAGTTACAAAAAAATATTAATAAATTATCTAAATCTGGAGAACTAGAAAAAGCATTGGAAAGAAATATTCCAATAAACCTTGCAGGCCATGAGCAAGAATATGTAACTTTTGCTAAACAGCAGATCGTACAGGCTGGACAGATAACAGGATTTGAAGCAAGTGTAACCACAGCCATGAACCAAGCCATCAACAAATCAGAATGGGCTAAACAAATAGCTATACAAGTACATGATGAGTTAAAAAGACAAGCAGTACCTGCACTATGGTAAGATTGAGGGTCTGTCAAAAATTTTATGTAAAGTTATCATTTAGGCAGTAAAAAATGAAAATTTTAAAATCTAATTATAGATTTTTTGACAGCCCTCACTTTTTAAATTGAAGTGCGAAAACTGTATGATTCGGTATGTTTGTACAAAGAAAAGTATTATTTTTGCTAACTATTATAGTATGTTTTACAGGAGGTTTTTTATCAGGATATTTCAATAAATTATCATCTACTAAAGCAATTACGCACCAATCACAATCTCCACTTAAAATAGTACCATCTAAAAAGAATAGTACTCGAAAAATTAGTATTAGAGTTAAGCGTGGCGCACGCCAAGTTTATGTATATCAGGATAAACAAGTCTTAAAAAGTTTTCCTATTGCTATTGGGAAATCTGGTTGGGAAACCCCACTTGGTAATTACCAAGTTATTTATATGAAAAAAAACCCAATCTTTAAAAACTTCAAGACAGGTAATATTATCATGCCAGGTGCTAACAACCCATTAGGAAAGCGTGTGATTGTATTCAAAATATATAAAAAATCTCATCTAGCTTTTCATGGCACAAATCAGGACAAACTCATTGGTCAAGCTGTGTCTCATGGTTGTATTCGGATGCTCAATAAAGATGTAATCGCATTGTACGAATTGGTTAATATTGGAACTCCCATAAATGTTTTACCTTAGTGTATGTAAGGGTTATTGCTGCATTTGGGTTAAACTTGTAAGGCTCCTGATGTTTATGTCTTAGCTGAGGCGATCGCACTTCTCATGACAGGGTTAAAGCAGGCGATGTCTACAACGGGCTACACCTACACTTAACGGGGCAGAATGTCATCTAAGCGAAGTTGCAGACTAGGCAAAAGCGGTGAGTTAATTGATTGATTTAGCCGATATTTTTGTTGAGTATATGTGTCTTCAACCAATTGACAGGCAGTGAAAGTAGGTTGTTTAGGTTTACCAATGAATGCCACACCGCCCAATCCTCGATAATCTACGATCCAATATTTAGGAATGCCTAAGAGGGCATATTCCTCAACCTTGCGAGCATAGTCAGTTTCCCAGTTGCTGCTAACAACTTCAACCACCAGTTTAATGGATCGTCCGAGTGTAATTACAGGCTCTCGCTCCCAAAGAGGTTCACGGTTGAGAACGGTTTCATCGAGAACCACGACATCAGGACGACGAACTGTAGCTGCATCTGCAAAGGGGTAAATTAAACAAGTGCGAGGAATAAACCAAGGGAGTTGTTCTGCAACAAGGTAGATACCAATTTGGGTTGCTAGTTTGCCACTCACCGTTTCGTGTGGCCCAGTGGGTTCCATGTCAATTAGTTCTCCATCAGCCAATTCATAGCGTGGATTATCTCGGTATTGAGAGAGAAAATCTTCCAATGTAAAGGTTTTTGGGGAAATATATGTCATTTTTCTCTTCAATCATTCAAGATGCTTACTCAACCCCCGACATGAACGCCAGGTCGCCTCTGGGGATTCTTTTCAGCCCGACGGAGTACTTCACGGGTAACTACAGCAATATCGCCCTCTCCAAATAAGATAAAACGCAGTAAGTATTGTATGGGATTTCCCTCAACCCAGCCGAAGTAGGCATGGGGAATCTTACCTGTTTGGTCACGAATATACAGCAGTAAAGCTGCGATCGCATTGGGGACTGCTGCACTCTCAGCCCGCAAGATGCGATAATCACCAACTTGCACCCCTCTTACTTTGATAATATCCGCAAATTCTGAAGCATCTGATACCTGAATCTCTAGAAAAAGGATTGGATCGTTGGGTGGAATATGGTTATCCTCGCGTACCTCTTTCTCTTTCATAAAATACTCTAGGACATCACCCTTATTCAACCGATTTGCAATCAGTCGGATTGCTCCTTGGCTCTCTTCAGCAAGGAATTGACCAGCAAGTTCGTCAACTTCGATCCGCTCTGCTCGCAGTTCCGTTGAACGCCAAACACGAGAAACCAGGGAAGTAAAAATGATCGCACCGATGAAAAACCCAGCAATTCTAATCCCCTCTGGTCTTTCGATGATATTAACAATAGTGGTATATAAAAATAACAGTGTAATAGTAGCAAAAACCAGTCTTGCCCGCTTCTCTCTGTGACGGTGGGCTGATAAGGTGACGGCAAAGGCTGCTGAGGTAATTAATACAAGCACACCAGTTGCATAAGCCCCACCTTGGGCTTCTACATTTGCCCTGAAGATAATTGTGACAACAAATGCGATCGCTGTGTAGACTAACACCAAAGGTCGCGTTACGCGTGCCCAATTGGGAGCCATGCCATAGCGTGGTAGGTAGCGAGGCACAATATTCAGCAGCCCCGCCATTGCAGATGCACCTGCAAACCACAAAATAGAAATAGTACTTAGATCGTAAATCGTGCCAAAGGCGTTGCCTAGGTACAAATGTGCTAAATAAGCAAGAGCCCGTCCATTAGCTTTGCCCCCAGATGCAAATTCTGCGACTGGAATCAGTAGAGTGGTTATAAAACTGGTAGTGAGCAAAAAGAAGCTCATAATCAGAGCAGCACTGGTGAGCAGCTTGCGTGTATTCCGAATCCGCCCTTTGGAATATTTGAGAGTGTCACTGCTATTACCTTTAACAAGGGGCATCACGGTTACGCCAGTCTCAAAGCCTGATAATCCCAGTGCTAGCTTGGGAAATATCAAAAGAGATATACCGATTAAGATAAAAGGATTGGAATGGCGGGCAAAAAGTGCAGTCTGCCAGTTAGCGATTGCTCCTGGGTGAGTTAAAATTTGGTACACACCGACGCTAACGACAATGAAGTTTAACAGCAGATAAGCTGCCACCAAAACGACTGCAATCCCAATCGCTTCTCGGAAACCTCTCAAGAAAACTGCGCCTAGTAATGCAACTAATATTAGGGTGATTGCGATCGTCTGGTTGTGAAACCAATGTGGGGTAAGCGGATTTTCGATGATATGGGCTGTAGCATCAGCAGCCGACAGCGTAATGGTAATAATAAAGTCGGTTGCCACAAAGCCGAGTAAGCATAGCACAAGTAATTTGCCTTGCCACCAAGGGAGCAAACGCTCTAACATTGCGATCGACCCTTCACCATGAGGGCTTTCGGCAGCAATCCGCCGATAGATTGGCAATGCTCCAAAGAGCGTCAGCAAAACTAGAATCAAGGTAGCGATAGGAGAAAGAGCGCCAGCCGCCAGTGCTGCAATCCCAGGTTGATAGCCAAGGGTTGAGAAATAATCGACACCAGTCAAACACATTACCTGCCACCAAGGATGCTGGCGATGTACTTCTTCCTTGCGGTAAGGCCCTTCCTTCTCTCGTCGGTCTTCTTCAAGCAACCAGTTCATTAACTGGCTACTGAGCCGTTTTGTTGAAACAATTGATTTACTCATCAAATGCGGTTGTTTTACAAAAGTCCGGCTTTGTGATTTTTAAGCCTTCGTGGTGTATTAAAATTTTTAACTACAAATATATAGCACTATATATTGTAGGTTAAGCATCCTGTCCGATTTACAAAATATATAAGTTATCTGGCGAATGAAGATCAAATGTAGCTTCCGGTATTGCGAAAAATTAATCTCGTATGCGAACATTTTGGAATTAAAGCTTTCGCACCCTTAGCACTTTTGATCTGCATCAGTTATAAAATGATGGATTTACGAATGCCGAAGATAGAAAGTACTGATGCGGTAGCCTCAGTGTAATTACGGTTATTCACCGCCCACATTGCTATATTCATATTCTTGTAAAGGTGATGTCTTTTTCTCTACTTAACGCTTAATGAGGCAAAATTTCATCTGAGCAAAGGTGGATACTGGACTATCATCGGCGAGTTAATTGCTTAGTTTAGGGTATTTGGTATCAGGGCAAAAAATTTATCTGGTTGTTTGGGGGACAGTAAATACTTCTACCAAAAGTACCGCCAATTGGTGCTATCCACTTCGATTAACAGTTTAAGCGATCGCTCCAGCGTAGGGGTTATCTCTGCCAAAATTGCCATATTCATGACTATTTTAGAGGCGGTGTCTGGTGAAAAGTCGATGCAGCGTCTATGTATTTAATGCTTTGCTAAGAGCGATCGCACCCTTAATATTCATCCTAATTTTATCTATGGAAGACTCGATCGCAGAAAAGAGTATTTTGTTGTGTAGATGATCTAGAAACTACAGTAAACCTTTAAAATCTCTAGCAGATGATTAGGTAGATGGTATGAGTGAAACTACAGAAACGATTTTCAGCAAAATCATTCGTCGGGAAATCCCCGTTGATATTGTTTATGAGGATAATTTAGCCCTGGCCTTCAAAGACATCCACCCCCAAGCGCCTGTTCACATTCTCGTCATTCCTAAAAAACCCATTCCCACCCTAGCTGATGCTGAATCTCAGGATCATGCTTTGTTAGGTCATCTTTTATTAACGGCCAAACGTGTTGCAGAAGAAGCAGGACTGAAAAACGGTTATCGAGTTGTGATCAATACTGGTGATGATGGTGGTCAGACAGTCTATCACTTACATTTGCATATTTTGGGAGGACGGCAATTAGACTGGCCCCCTGGTTGATCAAACCTGAATGCTTGGGGAAGGGGAAAGGGGAAAGGG
>NZ_JADEXU010000388.1 GCF_015206895.1 Nostoc sp. LEGE 12450
TTACAAGGGTGTGACTAAGTTTAATTGCATCTAGGTCGAAACCAGTAAATCTGCCATTGCTTCCTGCTAGAACACCACCATCACCAATAGTTAAGGAACTCAAATCAAATCCCAAATTGGAGAGGTCAGCCACATAAACAGCCGTCTCAGCAGGGGAACCACCCGTTACTCCAGACAGCTTCGTCAACTGGATTGGAACACTAGTACCAGGTGAAAAGTCACCATCAGCTGTATTGCCACCAGCCAAATCTTTGACTTTGCCTGTACTTAAAACTATCCCAGAACCTAAGCCAAAGGGGTCATTTTGGAACGTACCAAAAGCTCTAGCATCTCCAGTTAGCTTGACATTGAAATTAGAAAGTCCAGTGGTTATACCTGTGAGAGTATCTAGTAACCCAAAACCGTTACCGTTATTTTGAGTAACAGTAAAGTCTGAGACAAGCGCTTCCGCTATGTTTAAGTTTAGGGTATTCGCTGTGATGTTATCCGTTAGCGACTCGATAGCGTTAGTTTCTACAGGTAGAGTCTTCAAACTCATAACGCTATTAGCCGAAACAGCAGCAGTAGTACTATCGACGTACCTGACGTAACTAGCATTCAGGTCAAATTTAGAAAATCCTTGGACAAAGCCGATTAATTCATCCGCGCTAGTTCTAGAACCGCGTAGGAAAATCTGTGTACCAGTGCGGTTCTCTTTGAGAATGTAATCTCCAGACTTACCATGCAGTTGAATGATGTCGCCTTCATTGGGATTAAAATCGGTAATCTGTCCCTGGTTATTAAACCCAGCTGTTAGAGGATTCTCATCATCGTAGTAAACCTCCCTTGCATCCCCTAGCCAGAATTCATCTTTCCCTGTGCCACCTGTTAAGCTATCAATTTCGTTACCAGAGCCAGGAGAAATTCCTGATTTCACCCCAATCAAGATGTCATTGTTGGCACTACCGAATAAAGAATCACTGCCTTTATTACCAATCAGACTGTCATCTCCATCATTGCCGATGAGGGTGTCTGCTCCATTACCACCCACAAGTTGATCGGCTTTACTCGTGCCGATGACGTTCAACCGTTCAATATTACTAAAAGTCACCCGATCTAGTAGGGTGTTGCCACTGCTAGTTATATTGCGGTAAATCTCACCGCCATTAGTGCCATTGAAGAAAGACTGGATGCCTGAACCAACATCCCCAACAGAGTAATCGACAATTAACAGGTCATCATCACCACTACTACTGCCGCCATCTACTGTATCAAGACCCAGACCAGAATTAATAGTGTCATTGCCACCACCTGTACTGAAGTTGTTATCTAACTTGCCCAGTTGAGTCAGCTGGTCTTTGCCAAAACCTGTTTTAATGTCTCGGAAAGCTTCAAATTGGGTAATGACACTGCCATCTGATAGGGTTAATAGTTGATTGGGATTCTCTTCTCCAGGATTGAGGCTGACTAGGGTAATAT
>NZ_JADEXU010000167.1 GCF_015206895.1 Nostoc sp. LEGE 12450
GTCATTACTGCCAGAGGCGATGGTTTTGCCATCGGGGCTGAATGCCACGCTTAAGACATAACTGCTATGCCCTTTGAGGGTTTTCAACTCTTGCCCGGCTAAATTCCACAAGCGGACTGTGTTGTCACCACTGCCAGAGGCGATGGTTTTGCCATCGGGGCTGAATGCCACGCTTAAGACATAACTGCTATGCCCTTTGAGGGTTTTCAACTCTTGCCCGGCTAAATTCCACAAGCGGGCTGTGTTGTCTTTACTTCCAGAGGCGATGGTTTTGCCATCGGGGCTGAATGCCACGCTTAATACAGAACTGCTATGCCCTTTGAGGGTTTTCAACTCTTGCCCGGCTAAATTCCACAAGCGGACTGTGTTGTCATTACTGCCAGAGGCGATGGTTTTGCCATCGGGGCTGAATGCCACGCTTAATACAGAACTGCTATGCCCTTTGAGGGTTTTCAACTCTTGCCCGGCTAAATTCCACAAGCGGACTGTGTTGTCAGAACTGCCAGAGGCGATGGTTTTGCCATCGGGGCTGAATGCCACGCTATTGACAGAACTGCTATGCCCTTTGAGGGTTTTCAACTCTTGCCCGGCTAAATTCCACAAGCGGACTGTGTTGTCTTCACTGCCAGAGGCGATGGTTTTACCATCGAGGCTGAATGCTACGCTATAGACATAACTGCTATGCCCTTCCAGCCGATTATGTTCTCTGATGCTGTAAAATGACTTTTGCAGGGTAGCGATCGCCCGCATTCGGGTTTCTGGATCTACATCTTTGCCTAATTTCTTCACTTGTTGCCCGATTTTCAAGCCCTCTATTAACGCCTCAATATTTAAATCAGAAGCTTGCATACTGTCTGTTGTTAAGGCTTTAGCGATAATATCGGCATTTTCTTTCTGTTTTTCTGCCTCATAAGTGCGGTCAAAAGCGTACCACGTCAATCCTGCCATCGCCAGGGAAAATCCAGACAGGGTGGCAATTAAAGGCAAAGCAGGCTGGAGACGCTGCCACAGATTTTCTGGAAAATGTTCCCAAATCCAGCGCTCATCAAACACCTGCCGATAAATGGGATTGCGGACAGCTAAAGCGTTTCCTTCTCGACGCACTGCACCAGACAACTTCAGGTGAGATTTGGCTAAAGACTGCTCCTCATCAACAACCTTGCGCTTACCACGGCGGATGTCGCGGTAAACAGACAACACCTCTTTCTCAAAACCATGAGGTGCGCGTTTAGTCAACATATCTCGCACAAACTGCAAGTTATTATCTTGCTCGCTCATCACGCCAAAGAACGTGTTGCTGACTATATCGTCTACATCCCTACTCCCCACAGACGCGATAAATGGCGTCTCTACATTCTTCTGTGCTAACAAAGCACCACACAAACGCTGTGATAAATATGGATGTCCTCCCGTCCACTTCAGCACCCACCGCAGTACTTGCTTTGCTTCCTGGGCGGAAAGTCCCAAACCATCAGCCAAGGGTAAGGCTTCTTCAAAGGTAAAATCAGTTAAATCCACACGCTGTCCAATATTAAACGGTGTGCGTTTGGCATCGCGGATTAAATCGCCGGGAGTTGCTACCCCCATTAACACAAAAGAGAGACGGTGAAACTCAGGATTAGTCGCACGGGCAACATAGAGATAGCGAATTGCCGTATAAAAATCATCGGTAAAATTTAAGCTGAGGGTGGAATCAATTTCATCCACAAAAATCACCACTTGTTCCTCAACCTCAGCCAGCAAAACCCTCTCAAAAAACAGAGTCAGCCGTTGCGATACTCCTAGATGCTGGTGTTCTTGCCACCATCTCACCACATCTGTATCAAACATGAGTTGGTCATCCAGTTTGACCAAAAAGCCAAAATACCACTGTTCGGCTGTGACACTTGCCCCCAATTCTTGAAGGTCAACAATTACTGAGCTAATCCCCTCCTCCGTTAGTGTTTGTGCCGTGCGTACCATTAGGCTGGATTTACCCATTTGGCGCGGCGTGAGGACATAGGCGAATATTGCTGACCGACATAAACCGAGTAATTCTTCATCAGCTTGACGGGGAATGTAAATACCACCGCCAGCCTGCACAGTCCCCCCCACGGTGTAAATGGTTGAATTAACCACGAAGATGCTCCCGGAAATAATCAGTGTAAAGTTGACAACGGGGAAACACTACACGCCCTTCCCGGCGCACTAAACCCGCACCCCGCAAGCGGAAAAAGATGCGTTCATCTTCACAGGTGTTCTGGTGAATTACTTGGAACATACCCTGAACCAACTCCTGTTTGTTATGCAACCGGAAGAGGTGGTTACGCAGATGATTGCCAAAGGGGCCATTATCTGCGATCGCATTGGCAAATAATTCGGTAGGATAGAAGCGATCGCTAGCAACGGAGTAAAGTGCAAGCCTTACTAAGTAAGGATGTCCACCTAGCAACGCTATTAATTGTTTTTCTTCGCTGGCGTTGAAGGGTGAACCATGACGGCGGTTTAAATCAGCAACCTGTGCTGCTGTAAAATCTTCTAAATCAATTACTAGCCCAACATTAAACGGGGATTGGTTGAGATTATCAATTAGCTGGTAGGGTTCGGTGGAAGTAACCAGCGCTAAATCCAGTTGCTTCCAGATGGGATTAGTGGCGCGGCTATTGTGCCAGCTTCGCAGCATTCCAAAGAAATCAGAGCGAAAATCTGTATCAAAAACCCTTTCAACTTCATCCATCGCTAAGACAATGGGGTTGCCAAACTCCTTAAGCAAATAGCGGCCGACGTAACGAGTGCAACGCTGACTATTGCCCAAAGGCATATTCCAATACTCATCAACTTTATCTGTCATTTCCAGTTCATCAGTTAACCAAGTACAGAACTGGCGAAAGAAAAGGTCAGCATTAGTTAAGGCGGCTTTGTCAAACAATTGGAAATCCAGCAAAGCAACCCGCTTCCCTGCATTCACACCAGTATTAATTGTGCGGATTAACAACGAACTTTTGCCCATTTGCCGGGGGCCTTTAATTGTAATTGTCACACCCTGTCGCTCAATAGTCTCTAAAGTAAGTGCATCAGATGAGCGTTCCACGTAAAAAGCAGATTGCGATTCCATTGTCCCTTCGGGCATTTCCAGCGATACAGGTTGTGCTGAAGGAAAGGGAGGGGGTAGGAATGACGGCTGACTCTTCTGGAGTAAGTCTGCTTTTGATTTGTCTTCACTGATAGCCAATGCACCGCCAGAGACAGCCTGTAACAACTCTGCAATCAGGCGCGGCGTATCTTCTTCATCTTTCCAGAACGCCCAATTAATCCCATTTAAGTAAGCACTCAAGGGATACAGGAACGGTTCTTGATACGCCAAACGCACCGGGAGAATTATCGGTCGTCCTGACTGTGATTTTGCCAAGTGGTGTGCTGTCTCTATTTCTGCCACCACCATCTCGCTGCTGGTTGACAAAGCAGAAAGGAAAGTAATCAAAAAATCAGCTTGGCGGATTTCTGCTTCAATACATTCAGCCCAGCGTGTACCAACAGACATGGTTTGGTCGATAAAGACTTTGTGCTGCTGCGATAGTGCCTGGAAGACTTGCACCGCTACTGGTTCATCGGGGCTAGCATTACGCTTGTAGCTGATGAAGATGCGTTTAGCCTGTGAGTTTAACATTACTATTAACCTTGTCTTCCTTCAGCTTTTTAAGTGGAAAAGCTTATCTAATTGCGTGTTGATTTTGTACAGAAGTTGGGTAATTCTGTGCTTCGTCATCCAAGGGCATTTTTTCCCTATTTTGAGGATTAGCTGAACAAATTAGGATTTTATTCACAGTGCTATCAATTAGATACACTCTACTACAGCGCAGTTACAGACAATTAGCGACAGCACAAAAAAATTGCTCACGGAGCTAAAAGACTCGTTAACGGAGTTCAAATACTCGTTAATGGAGTTCAAAGACTCATTAACGGAGTTCAAAGGCTCGTTAACGGAGCTAAAAGACTCATTAACGGAGTTCAAAGGCTCATTAACGGAGTTCAAATACTCGTTAACGGAGTTCAAATACTCGTTAACGGAGTTCAAATACTCGTTAACGGAGTTCAAAGACTCATTAACGGAGTTCAAAGGCTCGTTAACGGAGCTAAAAGACTCATTAACGGAGTTCAAAGGCTCATTAACGGAGTTCAAATACTCGTTAACGGAGTTCAAAGACTCATTAATGGAGCTAAAAGGCTCATTAGATGAAAAATAATGTAAAGACGTAGCAGTGCTACGTCTCTACAAGGATTCTAGATAATGCATATTTAATTTCTAGAGATATATATTAATAAAGTTTAAGGGAATTAAACCCCATCTCAAACCAAAACAAAGCCTGCATAGACAGGCTTTGTTTTATTAGCACCAGACTATAAGTCTGTGGGCGCTTTCAAATTTTTACAAGAATTAAGTGACTAATTTCAATCAACCGCTCTCTTCACTGCATTGCCTGCATCATCAGCTGTACGCCGAACATTTCTACCAGCATCCTCAGCCCCACGCTGAACATTTGTTGTCACATCTTCAGCTGCATTCTGGGTATTTCCCTTGATATTTTCAATTCCTCGCTGAGTTCCCTTAACAACACCTTTGCGAACTTCTTCAGCTGAACTGCCGATATCTTCACCCAAGTTCTTCACTCTTTCACCAAGGGGTGTACCTTGTTTGTAATTTTCACCATACTGCCTTGGGCTGTCAACTGATTTCTGGTCAATATTTCTTTGAGCATTTTTGGCCAGTGCATCGGCTCTGTCATTAGCTGCCTTTTCATCTCTCGCTCTGGGATCTACATCACTAAAGTTATTCATCCCACCAGCAGGAGAATTCAGAGGATAATCTTTTGTAGGATCGTATCGTTCAATATTAGGTGCTTGAGCGCCAGGTTGTGGCGGCTGCGTTGCTATTCCTGGGGCACCACAAGCTTGTGTCAGAAAGAAGAATGTCCCTGCCAAAAAAACTGTTAAAACTTTTAAGGGACGAATGCTTTTGAGCCAATTCATTGCTTTTTTCATAGTGCTAAACTCCTTGCATTTTTGTGACTAAGTTAAACTTCAACCAAGATGGCATTTGGAATTAATTTTGCATTCCAAGCATTCAGACAAAATAAGGACTCTATCTGCCTACTGCTGGATTTTTTTGTAATTCAGGTCTGCGACTTGCTTCATCTGCCTTATTTTTCAAAAAGCCGGAAGCTTCTTCAACAGTCTCTTTTACAGTCTCAAGCCGATCTTGAACCCGATCTCCAACATTTGGTTCATTCTGAATCAAACCACCGGGTTCAGGCTGGCGGAAATCTTTATCTGTGATGAGTGGCAACTCTGCTTCTTTATTAATTCGACCTGCTGGTGTCTCAGCACCAGGGTAAAGTATCTTAGATTCTCTATCTGCTGTAGCAATCAAAAATTCCAAACTTGGTTGTAAGCTAGCTTGGTCGCGTCCCTGACTGGCTTTTGGGTTGGCTATTTTCGGATCGGTAGACATTCTGTAGTTGCCATACTTGTCTCCACCATTCTTATAAGGATTGTTTGCTCCACCGGCTTGCACAGCAGGGTTTTGTGGATTTGCACCTTGAGCATTTGCCCCACTACAAGCAGTGCTGACTATCAACAATAGTCCAGCTAAAAAGATAGTTAATACCTGGCGCAATCTTATTTGTTTCAAGAATAGTCTCACAGCGTTCACGTAGTCCTCCTTACTGAAATATTAATAAGTTAAGTGTTTGCTGAATCATTGAATTGGTCAGCAAGTTATTGTGCTTGTTTTGGTTCGCTCATTCGATAACCTCTATCAAGGATATGAATAATAAAAGGTTCTTTACCTCTAGCGCAGGCTACATTTTAATTAGTACATGAATAATATTTTTATCTAACTCTAGAGAGATATAAAATAAAGTAATATACTTTTCGTAAAAAGCACTATATCAAGCTGTTTTATACTTCAAAAGCTTTGAATAGGTAGCTGATGTACTGCAATCGTAGAGGCATTGGCCCCTTGTTGCTCAACCGTTAAATTACTAAATTCATGAAGCAATTTTTACGCTGGATAATTTTGGGCGGAACGCTGTTTTTTTTAGCGAAAGCCCTGAAAGATAATTGGATTGGAGTGACTGCTATCCGCATTGATGGGGTAGGATGGGCAATTATAGCGATCGCTACAGGCGTAACTTTACTAGCGCATACTTGGGCAGGCTGGATTTGGACTTGGATTCTGCAAGAGTTAAATCAACCTGTATCATCTCCCCAATTTATCCAAGTTTACCTAAAAACGAACATCGCTAAATATTTACCAGGTAATATTTGGCATCACTACGGGCGAATTGTCGCCGCCAAAAATGCCAATATTCCTGCTGGTGCAGCCACTTTAAGCGTTTTGCTAGAACCCCTACTCATGCTAGCGGCTGCTTTAATCATCATTGTCTTATGCGGTAGCCAATTTGCGGCAGCTAATACTACCCTTGCTATTCAAGTACTAGAATTATTGAGTTTAGCTCTAGTTCTTTGTGCAATTCATCCCCGCTTTTTAAACCCAGTTATTCGCTTTTTGTACAGATTAAAAGCAAAAAAGTCTGCTGCTACAACTCAACCAACTGTTCCCTTCAGTCTTAAAAGCTACCCCTTACGCCCTTTATTAGGAGAATTGGGCTTTATGGGACTACGCGCCACTGGGTTTATATTAACTATGTCCGCCCTAGGTTCGTTGAACGTAAATCAAATTCCTTTGTTGCTAGGGGCTTTTAGTTGCGCTTGGCTGTTAGGTTTTGTGATTCCGGGTGCGCCTGGTGGATTAGGTGTGTTTGAAGCGACTGCATATCAACTTTTGCAACATCACTTTCCAGCGGCCCTAGTATTCAGTGCGATCGCTCTATATCGCCTCATTAGTATTCTAGCTGAAACTGCGGGTGCTACCCTCGCTTACTTAGACGAACGCCTTGCTAAATCATAAATTAGACAAAACTCATTTGGGTTTATCTACTTTCATCTGTGAAAACACACGATAACCATCTAGATTCAACTGCGGATTACTGCTTTGTTCTTCTTCCATCTTAATCAAGTTATATTCTACGTTTTCTGCATAAATTGCAAACGTAATATTAAAAATCTCCATAAAATTGATTACACCTTTACATTCATCTTCAGGATAGTTTTCGTAAAAACGAATCAGATGAGCAATCCGAGTTTCTAAATGACGACGGGAATTATTACAAATTAGAATTATTTTTAAAAGTATAATGACCAATGTTAGAGCATGACCTTGACTAATTAATAAAATAAATAATGAGGAAGGTTCCTTGCCATTTTCTATTGTCAAGTAATCGATGACTCTATTACAGGTTCTCAAAAAGAATTCTTTGGTGATAACTTCCTGATTATAATCCTTCTTCCATGATGATAAAACATTTATAAACTGCTGTTTCCAAGTCTCAACTGATTCTTGTTTGCCTACAGAAAGAAATAGATATTTTTCCAGATTAATTTTAAATTGTTCTAAAGTTTGATTTTGAGTTTGTTTGAGAAATATATGAGCAATATTCTCATGACTAAAAACCCCTCTTTTTAAAACAATTGCTTTGATTAAACGTAGAGCGTGGTCTCCCAAAACACTAGGATTTTTATAGCGTGCTGTGCTTGAAACGGTAGATTGAGAACGAGCAATATACATTGCCAGTTCAAACTTAAATTTTTCTTTTATCTGTTTAGAAAGCTTTCTAGCAGCCTCTTGTTGCTCTATGGGATTATTTTTATTAATAGATTGATCGATTAATAAATAAGAACTATAGCGATTAGCCCAATGACCTTTAGATGATTCATCATATTTATCAGCAAACAATTTCAATTCTTGGTAGTCTTTGCTGTTTACAAAATTCTCTAACCAAGTCTTACAAATCTTTACTACTGGATCGTTATTGTCTTTGACCTTTAGATTCTCATTAACAAATAAATTAACTAATTCTTGGATATATTTATCTTTTCGATTAGTCTTCCAATTATTAACTATAATGTAGCAACACCGCTTGAGTGTATTACATAGTTCTTGCTCATTATCATCTAAAAAAATACTATATATCCCAGGAATATAATCTGACTCTTCTGAATCAAGGCCGTCTATAAATAAACCTTTGAATTCTCGCAAAACATCATCTGGTGACAGTTTTTTGACAATTTCCACGAAGAAGCTATAAACCTCTTCTTGTGCAATTTGCACATTTATCTGTTTAGAGCTAGACGTAACACTATAGGGATTTTCCTGACTAATTGATAAACTATTAGCGTTCATTCCAGTTATCAGGACAAAAAGGCTTCCTGTTCATATTATTACCAGCTTAACCTTGGTGAACACTAGCATCAATCTATTCTTCTGAAATTCAGTGATCTTTTTACACAAATTTGATAAAATCCGACCATAAATAAAGTATTAAATCCAAATTGTTTAATACTTCATCAAGAACCCCAGTGAAATTACTTAGTCTCAATAATTAGAAGAGTATCCCTTGGACGGCAAACTACTTTACAGCCAAGCATTATATGAACTTTACTATGAAGATTATGAGATCCGGCTACAAACCTTCCTTAATGAACAAGCATTGTTAGACGAAAAGTAGGGCATTACGGATAAATCTATTTGTGTAAAATAAAGTGCAGCAGGGATTTTTCTATATGAAAGTGCGCGAGTCATCCAATTCAGGAGTTTCCCCACAATGATCGCAGCCAAAGGCAACGCCCCCCACCTCACCCCAGACGAGTACTTTGCCTGGGAAGCAACCCAACTGGAAAAGCACGAGTATATCAACGGCGAAGTTTACGCTATGAGCGGCGGCAGCGTCAATCACAGTCGTATCGCCATCCGCTTCACCGCCATGTTCGACAGCCACTTAGAAAATACAGGTTGCATCACCGTAAATTCTGATGTCAAAGTCAATATCTTTGGCAGTAATAACTATACTTACCCAGATGCCAGCGTTACCTGCGACGATCGCGATAAAACCACAACCCAATATATTACCTACCCCTGCCTCATTGTCGAAGTCCTTTCCGCCAGCACCGAAGCCTACGACAGAGGCGGCAAATTCCGAATTTACCGCCAAAACCCAGCCTTAATCGATTACCTACTAGTCAGTTCCACCAGCATCGAAATCGACCTGTATCACAAAAACGATGCAGGCGACTGGTTGATTATCAACTACAAAGCAGGCGACACGATCGAACTCAAAAGCATTAACCTCAATTTCCCCATTGAACAAGTCTATCGCGGTTTAACCCTTGAACCAGGGAATGGGAAATAGAATAAAAGCATTCCCATTACCCATTCCCTTCTACCTATTGCCCAATATGCTAACCCTAGAAATAGCCATTCAAAAAATCCAAGTAAAACAAGCTGTTAGGCAAGTTCACACTGAAGGTATTTATCCTAGTGAGGTAGCTATTTCAAGGCTATTGGCTAAAGCAGGATGTTTTCGCGACAAAAAATTTCGCGCTGCTTTAAGAGCAGCGCGAAGAGAAATTTGTTTGGAACCATAACCTTGCCACTTTTTATTGGAACCATAAGCTTACCGTTACGGCAAAGTCACAATAAAAGCTTTTCGGCATTTTCAATTTTTAGTGGGGGTGGAGGGACTTGAACCCACACGACCTATTACGGTCAACGGATTTTCATCCTCCCGCAGTTTTCACTGCTGCCTGATGACTAAAGCCAAATCAGGTTTTGAGAATTGGACTCTCCCTTTACCCTCGACTTAACGTTAGGGTAGCTCCCGTCGGGTCTCTGCACCTTCCGAACAGTTATGAGTTAGGAGTTAGGAGTTAAGAGTTTTAAATTTACTCAGCACTCAACACTCATGACTCAGGACTTTCTTCGGCTTGGCTCAGGATTGCCATGTCTGTCACCAGATTTAGGTTTCCCTGAGTTTGAGAGCTTCCACTTGAGGGATTTCTCCTTCAAGGCTCAGTTATCTAAGTCCGTAGCGTCTACCATTCCGCCACACCCCCGCAGGTGTTTGGTAATTAACTAGATATAAACCTAGTTATTTTTGGAGGCAGCAAATACCGCCTTATCTATTCCACCATCAATTGTGTCTTTTGTCCAACTAGATTGAAAATATTTTTTCTAGATTGTGCGATCGCTTCTCAAATCGGAAGTTTTATTCGTAATCAATCTAGATGAGTTTCTCATCTTGTGTGACTAAAGCATTTGTTTGCTAGTAGATTTACGATAATAGCATAAAATCAGCTTTTATCAATCAATCTGGATAAAAAAAGGAATTATGGCGTAGTGATATTGAAAGCATCATGATTATACTTCCCTCAGTTTGGCTCTTCAGCCTATGATGGAAAACAGATGCTTAGACCAAAAAAGTTATGATTGTCGCCCTGCTATATCTGATTTTGGCTGGAGCTTACCTTCTGGTAATCCCCATTGCTGTATTGTTCTACCTGAAGCAGCGTTGGTATGTAGCTAGCTCCATCGAGCGTTTGTTGATGTACTTTTTGGTGTTTTTCTTTTTTCCAGGTTTGTTGGTTCTATCGCCGTTTGCAAATTTCCGACCCCAACGGCGACAAGTTCAAGTTTAACGAGAATTGGTAGGTCATAACTCTCATGCGACGGATTGACGCTATTGGAATTGGCTTAGGTGTTTTTATTGCCGGCGGCTTGGCTTATGTAATGTTGCAGCTAGTCGGTTTGGATACTCAGAAAGCTGGTATATGGAGCCAAGTCTTACTAGTCAGTGGGTTAATTGGCTGGTTAGCGACCTATTTTTTCCGTGCGGTGGGACAAAAAATGACCTACCACCAACAACGGGAACAATATGAGCAAGACTTTCTGCAAAAGCGGCTAGATGAGCTTACTCCAGAAGAGCTAGCACGAATTCAAGCTGAAATAGAACAAGAAGAGCAATCTCAGGTGTAAAGTTATCATTGGTTAGTTGTCATTTGTCATTAGTCATTTGTCCTTTGCTAGTGATCAATGACTAATACTTCTACGCGGTAATTGAATCTCGACTTCGCTCGATTTCCGCGCAGTCGAAACTCAGTACAAGTGACCACTGACCAATGACCACTGACTATTGACACTTGAATAAAATGACTGCAATTTCTGATTGCTTTGAAAACCTTGGGCGGAATCATGAGTGCGCTCTGATTCCGTTTATTACTGCTGGCGATCCAGATTTAGAAACAACAGCAAAAGCTTTGCAGGTTCTAGATCAAAATGGAGCCGATATTATTGAACTGGGCATACCTTATTCCGATCCTCTAGCTGATGGGCCAGTAATTCAAGCTGCTGCTACCCGCGCTCTACAAAGGGGCACAAAATTGGAGCATGTACTGGAAATGTTGCAAGGGATTACTCCCAAATTGCGATCGCCCATTGTTCTGTTTATCTATTACAACCCAATTTTGCATCGGGGAATTGATAAATTTCTCCAGGAAATAGCTGCGGCGGGGGTAGCAGGATTGGTAGTACCAGATTTGCCCTTGGAAGAAGCAGCAGGCTTGCTCGAACCAGCTAAGAAGATGGGAATTGATGTAATCTTATTGGTAGCTCCCACCAGCGATGCTAAACGAATAGAAGCGATCGCTCATTCTTCCCAAGGATTTATTTATTTAGTCAGCGTCACTGGGGTTACAGGAGTGCGATCGCAACTGGAAAACCGCGTGTCCGATTTACTCAAACAAATTCGTGGTGTTACTGAGAAACCCATCGGTGTAGGCTTTGGCATCTCCGATGCGGCACAAGCCCGTCAGGTAAAGGAATGGGGTGCAGATGCGGCGATCGTGGGTAGCGCTGTTGTCAAACGGTTGGCAGAAGGCACACCAGAACAAGGACTAAATGCGATCGCCCAATTTTGCCAAAGTCTCAAAGCAGCCATCAAAACCAGCACAAATACTCCTCTTGATTAGAACGTAAAAGTAGATTAAAAAGTATAACAGCGTAGTTTTTCTATCCTTGTTTGGTAGACAATTTGACCATTATGGTTTTGAATATTAACATCAGATATCATGATGTAAAAAAACTAGCTGATACAGTCGCTTATAGTTTGAGTATTATGTGAAGTCAAGTAGGCATAATTTATGAGTGTGAGTGTGAGAGTGAGTCAGTCACAAATGATTATAGTTACGTCGCAATTGAGGAGCATAGGCGATGAGTGAGAGTATGGCGTTTATCGGCGGGGTCGCCGTAGCTGGGCTGGCGGCTCTCGTATTGCTCAAAGGAACAAATACCCCCCTACAACCTAACTTTGCTGTTGCTCCGCAAATGCCAGGGGTAGTAGCACCGGGAATACAGCCACAAATGTATCCTTACGGCCCTTATGGGCAACCAATGTATCCCAATCCTAATCAGCCACCAACCGCTACCAGTGCTGACCAACGTCTGGAGATGGAAAAGCTGAATACGCAGATGCAGCTGGAGCGTTTAAAAAACGACAATGAACAGTTGAAGTTGCAAAATCAACAACTCCAAGGACAAGTTCAAAATTTCAATACTCAGCAGCAGTGGCAACAAGCCCAGCAGTATAACCAACAAAAAGTAGCAGCACTTCAGCCGCAAACTTCTTGGTGGTCTTCACCCATGCTTTGGGCTGTGGGAGGCGCAACTCTGACTATTGGTGGTGGTGTTGTCGTCGCTGGTGTATTGGCTTTGTTCTCGCCACGGCAGCGTCCAGCCCGTACTGTACAAGTGATTCACCCCTACCAAGGAAATACACCGCCTTTGGTTCCAGTTCGTCGCGCTGAGTTTTTGCCAGCTTCGCGGATGGAAGCAAGACGAGTTGAAGCCCCAGAATACGACGAAATGCACTAATCGGGAAAATCAAATAACAGATAAACCCGATTTAAAATCTCGTTTCCAGGTATAACCTGGAAATTTTTTTATTGGACTGCTTCTGCGAATTTAAGTGGCAGAGTCTATTTGTAAGTATTCCCAAGGATATAAACACTCGTAACTGTTAAAAGTCGCTTTTAGGAGTTTCTTTACTATTGGGATTCTCTTGAGTGGCAGGTTGGTTAGTATCGGGAAGTTTTTGTTGGGTACTTTTCGGATTACCTTGATTTTTTAGTTGAGTTAGTGCCTGTTTTGCCAGATTTTCGGCTGCTTGTTTAAATAATGGTTCTATTTTGTTTCGCCAGTATTTAGTATTAGGCAATTTTTCTGGATGGTTTCTATAATCTAAAACTTTGTCCCATTTACCATCATCGATTGCTTTGTTGATCTCATTAGATAACGCCTCTGCTTTCGCCCAATCATCTTGCCACTGGGCAATCATTTTGCCCGTTTCTTGGATACCAGAAGCAGCATTTGCCGGAACCGATTTTAAAAGTGCGATCGCTCCAACTATATCCCCTGAATCATACTTCTGTTTTGCTTGTTCTATAATATTGGCACTGTTATCAATAGGCTGCGATCGTTCTGATTTGTCCGCATTGTCAGTTGACTCCTTCGGCTTTTCTAGTAAGGGAGTTGCTACATCACTAGATTTTGCTTTTGGCTTGGGAGTCGGTCGAGTAGCAATCAAGCTACTATCATTTACTGTCTTAGTTGCAATACCTTTTTCGCGCAGGCAAGAAGCCCATTCTTGATTATTGATGATCACGGCCGGGTGTGCCCAAGCTAAACGACCAGATTTAAGTTTAACTTCTATCCAACCTCGTTTTGTCCGCTTACCTGTTACCTCGAAACTGGTGTTATCGGCAACTGTTTGCAAAATATTATCAGAATTTATCGAACTAGGTTCAGAACGGATATTAGAATTTCCGACGACAAGAGCCGAGCATTTGTTTACTAAAGTAGTATCCTTACCTGTAAGATTTAAAGCTAAATTTTTCACAGTTGGATATACATTTGCGACTAAGGCAGCCGCACCACCCGCTAATAATATACCAATTAATATTGGCCATGGGTCGGATTTACCAGAGTCTTTACGGACAGGTTTGACAGGATTTGCTGGTGCAAATGCAACCGTTTGCAGCCGAGATACTTGAGGTCTAGATTTGGTGGATTCTTGGGGTTGGGAAAGTGTAGCTACAGGATTAATCGCATCTTTACAGGCTTGCAGTGCTTCCGTGGCGTTTTGATAGCGGTCTTTGAAGTGATAACGCACCATCTTCGTCAACAGTGCCGCCAGTCGGTAGTTTACGGTTACTGATTGCTGCCAAATGATTTCGCCCGTTTCTGGGTCTTCTTGCAATGCTGTTGGCAATAATCCTGTTAGTGCTTGAATGGCGATGATGCCGAGGGAATAAATATCACTGTTAGGGCGGGGTTTACCTTGCCCTTGTTCTGTGGGCATATAGCCAGGAGTGCCAATAACGACTGTGGCAGATGCTTGTCCCCCCACTGTCACCATCTGTGTACGCAGTTGCTTCACTGCCCCAAAGTCCACTAAAACTAACTTATTATCTGAGGCGCGACGGATGATATTATCCGGTTTGATGTCCCGATGAATAACGCCTTGGCTGTGGACAAATTCGAGAATTTCCAGAACTTCTTGTAATAGTTGAATTACTTGGCTTTCACTCCAGCGTTTACCAGGTGTAAGTTCTTCAGCTAGGGTATGTCCTTCAATATATTCTTGTACTAAATAAAATTCTTGGTTTTCATCAAAATATGCTAGCAGCCTTGGTATTTGGTCATGGTTACCCAGTTTTTCTAAGGTTTCGGCTTCGCTGTTGAACAGGCGTTTAGCAGTATCAAAAACTCTGGGGTCAGTTCCGGGTTTGAGGTGCTTGACAACGCAAATGGGGTTGCCGGGCCGCCTAGTATCTTGGGCAATATAAGTTTGACCAAATCCTCCCATTGCGAGGACTCGAATTACTTGGTAACGATGGTCTAGTAGCTTGCCGATCATATTCCCTCCCCAGAGTTATTACCTAATTGTCCAGCTGGTAATAAATATCTCCAAATTTTCTTCAATGAAATCCGCTATCTTGAGAAAAGATTTAGATTAAAAACGCAGCTTTTTTATAAACACAGACTGTTTATTTTTCTTTTAGTGCCCCTGTTTATTACCAATGCCACCGAAAATAACAAATCCAGTTGCATGGCAGCAGGCTGAAATCCTCATGCAACCTGCTTTCATTCGCGTTATCGATAATATCCGTAAGTCCCTTGATGAATCTTCTTGGACGGGAACTTACCATGATGTCCTGATTTGGCCGCCTAGCACCACTGATGAAATCAAAGCATTGGTGACTGAGTTGTTGCAAGCAATGGAAACTGCAACGCCTCAAGAAGCCGATGAAATTAGAGAGACTCTTACTCGTTTGCCGATGCCCCATCCAGGATATCATCTACGTTTGCAGCGTCAACAGCAAGAAGCGAGTATCGATTTGTGGGAATTGTGTTATGAGGTCTGTTTTATTGAATACAGCCCACAGAAGGAAGTTGCTGAGATTGATACTAGTTTAATTGATGAACTGGGTGAAGTGGATTGGCTGCGTTTGGATGCTAAAGCAAAGGAGTTAGTTGAACAGGCGTTTGCTAAATTGCCAGAAGGTTGAAGGAGGCAGGAGGCAGGAGGCAGGAGGCAGGAGGCAGAAGGCAGGAGGGAGACCCCTACTGATTTAGAGCCACTGAACTTTCGTAAGAAAGCGGGAAGCTAACGCAACAGCGTTCTTGTCTTAAACCCTTGCTCTAGATGGTAGCAGCAGGAAACACATAGCACCAGCGGCAAGCGAGTCTGCATACTCCTACGGAGAAGCAAGCTACGCGCAGCGTCTCGTAGAGAGCCTCGGGCAGTTTTTCTCCTGCCTCCTGCCCTCTGCCTCCTGCCTTCCTTGATAAATATTAGTAAAGGCACGGTATAACCGTGCCCTAATTCGCAAAAAGTATTATTTTGAAAGGTTTTTGCTTTACATTAAATTTAATACTGGCGTAAAATTGCAGACAATGAACTATTTTTACGAAGATCCATTAAGTCTGCTAAAGAATCTGTGCGCGTATCCAAGTGGTGCTTGTGTTCTGCTGGCAGAACCGTCACCAGATGTTTTGCTTTAGGTTGCATCTGCATTAGCGGCATCAGTTGTGGCTGTGGCACAAAAATTGGTTGGTTCTTGGGAAGGCGTGGTTCCAATCTTTGGTACTGGCTTTGTGCCAAGCGTGCCTGATGTCGGTTAACCTGTTTTTGGACTTTTTGCGGTTGCGTTTTCCGGTTAAGCATTTTGAAAACGATCAAAGAACCACCACCACAACTGAGGACGATCGCAGCCACCATCCATAAAGGTGTAGGATTACTATTCTCAGAGGGCACACTGATTGGTTCTTCAACAATAACTGGGATTGTTTCTGGTTCTTCTTGTGCTACCTGTCCAGCATTACCTAAGCTATACAGGGCAAAGGTACCACCTCCTAAAAACATGGCTAAACACCCAGTTAACAATAGCCAAGGATGGTGTGTTACCAGATATATCAGAACATTCGAGCTTTGTTTTAATCTCGATTTCCTGTTTGTCAGCTCTGGAGTAGCCCTTCTGAGTCGGGTTGGCTCGCGCTGTACACTCTGACTTTTTTCCATGATTACTTTCAGATTTGTACCCCTCTAGTCAATAAATTGTACTGGAGGAGTCAAGCATCAGGTATCCGTAACAAAATTTCAGATTCCAGTAGCTTTTTTGTAAAACAGAAGCTACCAAATCCGACTAAGTTTTGTCAAAATTGTGTATTTCTTATGACTTCTCGCCGTAATGCTCTGAAATCAGTTTGCTTATTTTTTCTGTCAGCTAGGAGAATACCTTTCAAGAGCAAGTTGAATTAACCGATCAACTAATTCTGGAAAGGAGACTCCACTATGGGCCCAGAGTTGGGGATACATACTCGTCGCCGTAAAGCCTGGCAACGTATTGATTTCGTTAATCAAAACCTCTTGTGTCGCTTCCACATAGAAGAAATCGACCCTTGCCAATCCCGCAGCATCAACAGCTGCAAAGGCTTGCAAAGCCATGTCCTGAATTTGACGAGCGATCGCATCTGGAATCAGTGCTGGAATCAGTAAATCTGCCCGACCTTCTGTATATTTAGTTTCATAATCATAAAAATCACTATCATAACTAATCTCTCCAACGACAGAGGCTTGGGGCTGATCGTTGCCTAAAACAGCACACTCAACTTCCCTGGCGACGACACCAGCTTCTACAACCAGTCTTCGGTCATAACTGGCGGCATTATCTAAGGCGGCTTCTAATTCTTGGCGCGATCGCACTTTGGCAATCCCCACTGATGAACCCAAATTAGCAGGTTTGACAAAAGCGGGATAACCTAATGCTGCCTCAATCTCATCACACAGTTTTGGAAAAACGCAAGGATTAGACCAAACTTGCGCTCTAGTTATCGCTTTATATTTTACCTGTGCTAGTCCCGCTTGCTCAAAGGCCATTTTCATGGCAATTTTATCCATTCCCATTGCCGAACCTAACACCCCAGAACCAACAAAGGGGACTTGCATCAAAGTTAGTAACCCTTGAATTGTCCCGTCTTCACCGTTGGGGCCGTGGAGAACGGGAAACCAAATATCCACTTGGGCAACTTGAGAGGGAGATTCCCATTTACTCAGGGTTTGGGCTTGAGGGTTGGATGTCAGATTTCCCTCAGAAGTTGATTGTTCAGCTTCCAAAAGCGGACTGCCTGTTTCTAAAACCTTTTGGGGTGCTTCTCCCGCTAGCCAGCGTCCATCTTTTTGGATGTAAAAAGGAAGTATTTCGTACTTACTAGCATTTTCCTCTGCACTCAGGGCTTTAGCGATCGCCCGTGCTGATTTGATTGAAACTTCATGTTCTCCCGAACGACCGCCAAACAGTAACCCCACGCGCAGCTTAGTCATTTTCGGTTCCTCGACACTTCTCAAGCAGATAGCGTATCACAACCTACAAAAATTGCCATATTTTTCTATATTATTTTTTGCCCCTTCAACGAAGACGCAGGGAGCAGGGGGCATTGGGCATGAAGAAGAGACAAAGAAGACAAGGAAGAGGGGGAGACGGAGAGACTTGTTTAATATATTTTCCCTTGTCCCCCTGCTCCCCTGCCCCCTGCCTCCTAC
>NZ_JADEXU010000389.1 GCF_015206895.1 Nostoc sp. LEGE 12450
CAATACCTCTGCCAATTTACGAGGGTTCAACACCTGTAGAAACGGGATGAATACGTCCTAAAGCAGTAAGCTTGGCAAAAATCTGGGTTAATAAAATAGGCTCAGGGATTTCGGGAAGCATTTTTAAGATTTCATGGACATATCGAAAGCCACGATAATGAGCCTTAAGATCAATAATGCCGGAGTCGGGATTAAGGGTGCGAAAATCAGCGAGAAGATGATGAGATAAATTCACCATAAAGAATGCTAGATTAGCAGCATTAGTCACCGCAGTTTGACCGATGTTCATAAAGTCTTCCAATCCCCAAAATTGCTTGGCATCACGGAAGTTAAACTCGATTTGAAAGCGCAGTTTGTAGTAGTCAATTATTTTCTCAGATGACAATTTTAAGTCACTAGAAAAAAGAATGATGTGACTGCGAGCATTAGTTTTCAGATTTGTTTTCACCAAAATAACTACATTCAGGGACTGGGAAAATTCTTTGTGCAGTAAACTAACTTGGTAAGTATCGGTTTGGACATCCTCTTCAATACTACTTTGATGCAAATATTCATTAGAAATATTACGCCAGTCCAGTTTCTCCCCGTATTTACGGCGTGAACGATGATTGGGGTCAGGATTTTGGTAAGGTATGTATAATGCTGAATCGTGGCGTAACTTGGAAATTATATGCAAGTTGACCTGTCGAGCCATCTGCAAAGCATTATTATTTCCAAAATGACCATCTAAGACTAAGTAAGTGAGTGAGATAAAGTTAGCTATCAACAAGACTTGCTCACTAATCATCTTCTTAATTCTTAGTAATTCAGATGTGAGAATTACTTCGGTCTTGTTTTTGTTTTTACTCCCTTTTGGTCGTCCACGTCCACGTTTTTCTTTGGCTTTTATTTCTGGTTTTGGCGATACACTACTTTTTTCTATATCGCTCTTTATCACCTGTTCTATTTGAATCGGAAATGAGTGTCTTTGTTGGACACTTACTAGCGATAATGTAATATTGATAGTCCTGATATTGGTTTACTTACTAGGCTGGAAAAGAACCTATCTAATCCATAAGTCTGTTTACCTGATTTGCTGACTACAACTTCATCTCCTGCAAGTAAATATACCTCATTTGCACGAAACAAATGCTTGCGGAAAAATAGCCAAAATAACGTCGCCCAAGGTATTACTGTATGAAAAAACCTCAATATTGTCCGATAACTGCCACCAATCCCTCCCCAACGTGATATTCCTAACATAGTGACTCGGCCGTTCATTGCTAACATAGCCAAGATTATTTGGTTCAACTGCCGCATTGTTGTAGCGTTTATCTGCGGTAGCAGGCATTGTAAGAGTGATAGGATGTCGAACATGGGCGAATTGTAGTTTTTGAGTTGTCGTTTGGGAAGACAACAACTCTACTACAGAGCGCCCTCTCTCTTCATACTCTTGTTTTGGCGAAGGTATTG
>NZ_JADEXU010000168.1 GCF_015206895.1 Nostoc sp. LEGE 12450
CCATCAGACAGATAATAATATAAAAAATAGAGATAACCCGCCTAAAATGTAGTAATTGCAACACTATTAAAGATTTTAAAAATAGCTGGTTGTATAGTTACAATGAGTATCAATACAACTGAGAACAATGCAATTTTGAACCCAGAATTTGGTTTTGGAAAAAGGTTGCTGAGGCTAGTTTAAAAGTTTTTTGTTTGCCTTTTCCCAAAAATCCAACAAGTATTTTAATGAGTATTTATTTTTCTTGATGATGATCGTTGGCATTTTTACTTATTTCAGTAGGCTTGCGACAAGGTACGCCAGAACCCTGATTATTTCGTTGAGATTTTTCAATTAGTCTGTGAACCGACACGTTTAAAGTGCTATCGTCTGCACTTCTAGCTATAATTAGCCATACTAGAAACAGAAATCTCATCTATATAACTGTAATGACGATCAAAGAATTGCTATTACAAGAAATTGACAACGCTCCAAACGAACTACTAGAGGATCTACTTGGGTTTTTGAAATCACTCAAAACATCTCCAAAACATCCACTAGCCACATATAGAGAACTCTTAGAACGCATTGATTATCTAGAAGCAATAGTAGGTATTCGTAAAGGACTAGATGAGTTTGAGCAGGGTGAAGGAATTCCGTCCGACCAAGCCTTGGCAGCCCTAGAACAAAAACTAGGCATTCCGCCTCGCCCATGAGTTACCAGGTTCTCATTCAACCCACTGCCTTTCAAGAAATCGAAACATCCTATCGTTGGATGTGCGACAATCTGAGTGCTGAAGTAGCCAATAGCTGGTATTATGAGCTTCTTGACGCTATCGCTTCACTGAAAGAATTTCCTAATCGATGTAGCATAGCACCAGAAGCACCAGTGATTGGTCGTGAAATTCGGCAACTCTGGGTTGGAAAACGAAGAAAATATCGAGTTTTATTTTTCGTGTCAGAAAATACTGTAGCAATTCTTCATGTTCGCAACAGTCGCCAATCTGATCTAGGTGAAGAATCCGAGTGAACTACTCAGACTTGCCTTCGGCTGAAGTCTGAGCTTCTGTAATCAGGGAGGAGTGCCTTGAAGATCAGGACTTGCACGACATGTTAAGAACCAAACACCCAGCAGGGATGAGTCTTCCCTCTAACATCACAGATGCAGAAAGGGAAAGATTAACTACTTTACTGCCTTTGCTCTCTCAAGCTCTGTGGATAGAGGAAAGACTCTATGAAATAATCCAAGACCATATCAGCAGCCCCAGAAGGAAGGGTAGCAACGATTTAGCATCAATTGATATACGTAAAACTACATTGTTGCCTGATAGCAAGTACTCTTTTGGGTTTGGTGCGCCAACTGACCTCGCATTACCGATAATTGCGTCCTATCGAGTATTTCTCTCCAAGGACTATAAATGGATTCTGCCGTTTAACCAATTCGCTGAAGATTTTCTCCAACATTTATGGACTAACTATTTTCGCAAATACTTAGTGTCCGAAAAAAACAGCAGAAAATACAGTCGGTACAAAAATCAGCCGCAATCAAGAGATTTGGGAAAGTTTGTATATCTCGGCGCAAAGTTATCTAAATCAGCACTTGGTGAAAATGGTTAACTCCAGTAAATCTAAAGAATTAAAGCTAACACCAGGCTAAAACTTAATAGGAACAAAGGAGCGGTAAATAATCGCTCTTACATTACTCTGGTCAAAAAAATCTTAGCCAAGTTTTAAAAAAGAGATAGAAACTGGGTTTTGAGCTTCATACGTTGAGTTAGTGTATGCTTGTTAATGTATAAATCTAATTCTATTTTACGTTCAAATGTCTATTCCTGAAATTACCCAAAAACTTTTAACAGCCAAAGAAAACAAGGGGCTGACTTTTGCAGAATTAGCAGAAGTTCTGCAATGTAACGAAGTATGGATTGCCTCTGTAATTTATCGCCAAGCGAGTGCTTCACCTGAAGAAGCAAAGTTATTAGTTGATACATTAGGGCTTGATATAGACGATGCTAAAGAACTGAGTAAATATCCGATAAAAGGTAGTGATGCAGTTGTTCCAACTGACCCTTTTATTTATCGGTTCTATGAAATTATGCAGGTGTATGGACTTCCACTAAAAGATGTAGTTCAAGAAAAGTTTGGTGATGGAATTATGAGTGCTATTGATTTTACTTTGAATGTAGACAAGGAAGAAAACCCAAAAGGCGAACGCGTGAAAATTGTTATGTCAGGTAAATTCCTGCCTTACAAAAAATGGTAATTTTCTTGGGCGTAGATACTTTCAATTGAATTGCAAAGCGCCTGCAAGTGTTTGTTAATATACAGGTAAAATCGTTAGGGTCTTAGCAGTCTGCTCCTCTCCATTCCATCTGCCGGAAACACCTATTGAGCCAAAAAAATGACTATTACCTGCAAACTTCTTTTAGAAAATCACGCTCAAGATTGGCAAGAAGCACAAGAAGCAACTGTGCATCCCTTTCTAGAACAGTGTCAATTAGGTATAATTCAACCCCAGCAATTCAATACATGGTTGATGCAAGATTATCTGTTTGTTGTGGAATTTACGCGGATGGTAGGGCGAGTATTAGCCAGCGCACCTCCAGAACATTTTGATGTGATACTCGGAGGACTGGCAGCTCTTAAAGACGAACTCAATTGGTTTCAAGAAAAAGCTACCCAACGACAACTGAATCTTAATATAAAAAAACAACCAACCTGTAGAGAATACTGTGAATATATGCAGAGTCTTGCAGACAAGCCTTATCCTGTACAAGCAACTGCATTTTGGGCTATTGAATTAGCCTATAATCAAGGTTGGCAACTACCAGGTAAGATGCCTGCACCTTACAATGAATTTGCACAAAGATGGGGAAATACTGATTTTACAAAATATGTAAAACTTTTATCACAGCAAGCTGATGAGGTTTTAGAAACGGCACAGGAAGATATTCAAAAACAAGCTGAAGAATCTTTTTTAATGGTGGCAAAATTTGAACATAATTTCTGGCAGATGGCTTTTCACACAGCACACCATGAATCAAAATAATTTTTAATGGACGAGTGTGAAACGCCGGCAAATTCTTCTTAATTTCTTACAGCCAAACCTGCAACCCCAGACCCAAAAACCAGTAATATCAAGGGTTAGCGCTTTTCAAGCGTGCCATTCTATGATCCAACATTGGGAATCAACTTAATCGGAACATGATTTTGGCAAGCTTCCCAAACCCTTCAATAGCAACACAGGTGATATGTAAGCATTCAGGATCTAATTTTTAGGATTGCTGGCATGAAGTTATAAAAATTGTTAGAACAGGAAACTTAGAAAAATTTAGATTGATGACAAACAATCTGCCATTCTAGTCAAATAATTTGTCCTTCTACAGTAGACTTCTCAAATATGCCACACCAGTATAATAAATAGTTCCTTATCGTTTTTATAAATGCGAATGCTATTAATAGCCAATACTGTTTTTGAAATAGGAATTGGTTGCGTATTTCTCTTCTTTCCAACTTTGCTTAATCTGGATAGCCAACTGTCTATTTCTTTAGTGCGGGTAATTGGATGCGGTGCTTTGTCTTTGGGGACTTTGAGTTTTTTAATGCTGGATTTGACTGATAAAAAAGAACTAAAACCGGGATTAATCGCTTTGTCTATTTTTCATAGTCTGGTATCGAGCGCCCAAATTTACAGTTTTGTTGGCAGCATGATTAATACATTTATAATCATTGTACATTCAGTATTTGCAGTGTTATTTACTAGTGTTTTATGGCAACGAATTAGATAAATTTAAAAGTGCTTCAGTTAATAACACATCCGTGCCTGGGCGATCGCTTTGCGACAACAATGACAGCAGTCGCATTAAGCGGGCGCTTACTGCGACTGAGCGGACAGTGCCTTGCGGTAAACGATTTTGTCAGCGCCCGCTTGATAGAAGTCGCGTATCCGTGCTTCTTCTTCATAACCGCACTTGCGGTAGAACGCTCGCGTGCGCTCAAAGTCCGGCGTACCTGACGTTTCCACCAGTAGTACACGCCCACCGTGTATCATCAATGTTTGCTCAACATAGCGTAGTAGGGTCGCACCACGTCCTTGTCCTTGGCGGTCGGGCCGGATAGCAATCAACTGTAGATTCCACGTCCGATCAGTCATCCGTTCCATCTCACAGTAAGCGACCCCGACCGCCCCATTGTCATCGTCGGTAATCCAAAAGCGTTCAGCTTTGCCGTCTGGTAGAGAATCGCTGTCGCTACTACCACCGAAGTAATCGGACAACATTTCGCCAAGCTCCTCAAGTTGGTTTGGTTGGAACAGTCCGCTTGCCTCTGCTAAGGCAATCAGTGCGGTTGTGTCATCGGGTATGGTCGGTCGAATCATCGCAAACTCCGTGTGTAAAACTGGTTAGCATCTGGAATAAATATCACAACAGTTGTTATGTCGATAAAACATAACAACTGTTGTGATAAGATGTCAAGAGACTTGTTTCATGTTGCTGTAAACCGAGGAGAGGTATGAGTTATGACGCTCGCCGTATTGAAGTCACTAAAGCGGCATGGCGGGTGATTGTCCGTGAAGGATTGGATCGTGCCAGTATGCGAGCGATCGCGCAAGAACTTGGCTCTTCGACTGGGGTTGTTACCCATTACTTTCGAGACAAAGAAGAACTTACCCTATTTGCCCTGGAACAGGTGTTTGAAAACGTCCTAAAGGATATGAAAACATCTGCCCAGGGACGGCAAGGAATTGACAGACTAGCACAGATGATTTTTGTGGCTCTACCTCTGGAGGACATTGACAAAGCTGATTGGAAGGTTTGGGTGGCATTTTTGGGTTATTCTATAGGGCGTGATCGCCTTGTTCAAGAACACCGAAAACGCTATGACTTTTTACGGCAGATTATTTGTCAAGAGTTAGCTGACTTACAAGAAGCCTTGGTGATTCGAGCCGATCTTGATTTAACCCTCGAAGCCAATGCACTCATTGCCCTAGTGGATGGCATTGGCACTGGTGTTGTCATTTATCCTGAGCAGTTCTCCGCAGATCAACAAAAATATCTTGTGCTACGACATATCAATGGTTTAATCGTATCATCTTGAACAGTTCTGGCTTTCGCGCAATAGAACGGGTAAGAAAAGTGTAGACGCTTGCGGACTCGCTAATGCTTCGTTACCATACGACTGTTATAAATTGATTCAACTTGAAATTTTAGTCCGGGCATGATTGTTTTGACTTATCATCTACTGGATAAAACACTACCTTACTCATGATTGCAAAAGTCTGCGCTGCTTTGCAGATATCGCCAAAGGCACTTCCCCTTATTTGTCTCATCGGTGCTGAATGGAGAGCGATTTTTTTCGGGGGAGATGGGCAAGAATTAATCAAGGGGTTTAAACATTAATCATCCCAAAGCCCCTGAAACTTGGTAGATGCAAGTTCGGTGTAACGAACAGTATGCTGAATATTTTTATGCCCCAAATAACTCTGAATTGTTCGGGTATCAATCCCTCGATTCGCCAGATAATAACCTGTTCCATGCCGCAGCATATGAGCATGAATAGGGAAAGGCAAACCAGCTAATTCACCAGCCTGCTCAACAATGCCGGCGATCGTATCATGTGCCAACGGGCCAAGTCGAGAAGACTGGAAAATATAGGGACTAGCAGGATAATCTCGTTGCAGATGACGGAGAGAGCGAATCTCCAAACCGGAAAGTGGTTGAACCGAGGGTGTTCCTTTTTTGACTCGCTTCACGTAAATTGTGCCACCATTCCAATCTATTTGCTCCCATCGCAAAGATGCCACCTCTGCCACTCGCAATCCGTGACGGTAGATCAACAGAATTAGGGTTGAATCTCGGTGAGCGTGGCGACCCTTCGATTTTTTGACAGCTGACCGCATTGCAGAGACTTCTTCTGGTAACAAATACTCCCTAGTTCTGACCTCGGAATATTTGCGAAAGTTAGGCGATTGACGCTCTTGTTTTTCGGTTTTACCAACTTTCGATGGTTGGACGGTTTGTGCTGTCATAACTCAACCCCCTGAAAACCTTGGGGTATATGAGCTAATTTTACCAACTTACGCTCTAAAGTTGGGTTTGCACATAGACATAAAAACAAACTAGCATTTTACGGAGAATCGTCAATTAAAAGTAATTTAAATTATCTTTTGTACTGAGATTTTAAGCGACATGAGGTACTTCTTGGGAAAGCTTGCTATCTACTCTAAAACCAGGATACCATTGCTGGAATTTGCTCTCTAACTCTTCATTGAGAAGCAAAATTCTGACCTGGAGCAGAAGATGAACACCTTTAGGAGTCCACCGCATCTGCTGTTTTTTGACAAACCGCTTGCTAATGACTTGATTAACCGTCGATTCCACGAATCCAGTAGCAATGGCTTCGCCATTTCGCCAACGTTCTCCATAATTGGGGATATAAGACCCATTGTTTGAAATATAGCTCTCAAACTCCCGCACCATCTTAAACAGTTTTTTTACCTCTAGCGGGCTATTGCCATCAAAAATCACGATTTCTAGGTCGTCCACAAGGTCTTTTACCAGTTGCAATGCTCTGAACACATTTCCATGCCACAGATACCACTTAATCCGTTCTAGTTCTTTAGGTATGTCTGTATCTAGTTCAGTATCTTTTTTGCTAAGTCCTTTTGCTGTTTGAGTCATCACTGTCAGCCGCATAGTGATGTGAAACCAATCCAGTAAATATTCTGCGTTGGGATTGAGATAAAACTGTAGTTCGCGTATCTTCTCATCACCGTCTGACAAGAAAGTTACCTGCTGATTCATCTGCATTCCAAGAGAAGTCAACACCTCGAAGATCCGACGTTGGGGTTTGGTATCGTAGCAATAAACTCCCCCAAACCGCTTAGATGTACCATCTGCTTTTATACTCTTACCCACGATAACTTCAAAGTTACCTTTGGAGAGCGATTTTTTGTCGTAGGAACGAACATATCCGCCATCCATTCCCAGCACCAAGGGTAAATCAGGTCGGGGCAATTCTTCCCAATCTCTTGGACAGCCTTCAATGTATCCTCCTTTTTCTTCACCCAACTCGTCTTCTAAGCGTTGACCAATTGTGTGTAAGTTATTCCGTATCGCTGTAGTGTTTATTTCACCTTCTATTGGTAGTACTTCCTGCAATAGTTTCACAGAGAGTCCGTAAGACATCAAAGACCCAAACTTGGATTCCAGATACAATAGTTCTCTGGAAGTGCGTTCTGGTAGTAAGTTGGCTACTGGGTTAAAGCTACGGGTTGGTTGTTTCTGGCATAGGCAGTGAAATAGTCGATGGCATTGGAGATGTAACTTGCCAAACAATGTGCGGTATACAATTGTGCGCTTGTCTTTATGCAACAGTTTCTGGCTACAGTGCAAACATAATTCCTGCTGTTGAGAGTATTCTGCTACCTGTTGCTCGGCTAGGGTACGTTGGAGACTTTGTAGCAAAGTTTTGGCTTCTGCTAGTTTTAGTCCCAAGTTTTCTGGCTGTAAAGCACCACGCGAAATCTGCATAATTTCTTGGACAACTTGGGAATCTCCATGATCTGACTCCACAACTATTTGGATTTTGACTTTCACACTATTTCCTGTTCAAATAACATTTGTTTATCCCCAGCCGCGTATTGCTGTAAACATTGGTTGACTTTTTGGCGGTCAAAATGGTCAACCATTAACCATTGGCGTAGTTCGTACATCTCTTCAATATTGCCAGGGATATCACCTTCTTCCATAATTTCACTGAAGCGATTTGCTATGTATCTTACTGAGTATTCCTGTTTTTGTGCCATAAACTCCCACGGTCCACCACAGTCTTCTGGAGGACAAGCGCGTTTACCATCAATACATACTGGATAAAAGCAATTTGATTCTGGAGTAAGAATTGCTTCGACCCGAATTTGATGCTGCCAGTTATCACCGAAGTCATATTCGTATAAAAAACGCTCTCGCATTCGCCAGCCCAAATCTGATAATTTGACAACTTTAGGATCGTCAGAAAACCACATTCCCCCAATTTGAGCAATTCCGTAATGCTTACCGTGGATTATGAAACGATGTAAGTGGGAATCCGTCCATCCCATTGCTATCTGGATAATGTAGTGCAAATCGGCGATTGTGCTGTCGCTCTTGGTTTTGACCCTACGCCAAATCATTGGACTGATGCCCAGGATGAAAATATGAAGCTGGTAGATGACAAGTTGCTCAGAATCGCTCATTGGGTCATCTTACCGCATTGCCAATCCCATCTCCCCCGAAAAAAATCGCTCTCCTATCAGTTCGTACTTGAGTATTGCTACATACCCGATTCCCACCAAAGCGATAGGCATCAGTACCAATACACCGATAATAAGCATAGTCCTTCGGCTTGCTCTTGGCAGATTTATTACTGATAGCTTTACCGTAGTAAGTATAGCCACAGAGCTTGCAAGTAACTAAACCTTGCAACAAGTATCTTGCACCTCGTTGACCAATTCGAGAACGACGCTGATTTTCCTGCAATTGCTCTTGTACAGCAGCAAACAGATTTTCATCCACAATCTTTGGTACTGGTACGGAAATCCATTCTGAGACATCAACTGAGTTGCTTGAATAGTCACGTCTCGGTTGTGGAGAAGCTCCCCGAATGGGTCTTAATCTCTGCCGACGGGAGCAAACTTGGGTTTTACCAAAAGCAGCAAATCCAATATAGGCTGGGTTTTTCAACATTCCCCATACCGTGGATCTATCCCACACTGCCTTTCCGGTTTGGGTCAGATGTCCATCTGCATTCAGTCGGCGGCATACTTCCCCAATTGTGACCCTTTCTCTGCCTACCCAGTCAAATATTTGTCGAACTACTTGAGCTTGTTCGAGAACCAATTCAAAGTGAGCCTGACCGCCCCCATCAGCTTTGCTGACATATTGATAACCATAGGGGGCACAAGACAAGACGTTGACTGAGCCTGATTTTGCTGCATGTCGTTTACCTCGCCGACTGCGTTCCATGATTTTGGCTCGTTCATATTCGGCTACCATTCCTTGTACCTGTAACAGCAAATCATCTTCTGGCGATTGTCCCAATTCTCGATTGAGGAAGATTACTTCCACGCCACAACGGTACATTTCGTCAATTAATAGCACTTGGTAGGCATATTTGCGAGCTAATCGGTCGGGAGAGTGGACGTAAAGCCGATCTACTCCATTAGCAAAAGCCAAGTCCCTCAAACGTTCTAATGCCGGACGTACCAGCGTTGCTCCACTATACCCTGCATCGATAAAGGTCAGTTCTGAACATAGTTTTAACCCATCTGCTGCTACCCTCAAGCGAAGGGCAGCTAATTGACTAGCGACTGTCTGAGTTTCTGTTTGCTGCTCTGTAGAAACCCGAGCGTAGATAGCAGCCTGTATTTGGTTAGTGGTCATAAATTAGACCTCAAATTAAGTAAATTTTTGTGTTCTACCCTAGCGACTGAACAAGAGTTAAAGATCATCTGCTTTTACCTGAGATGAGTAGAGTTTTGACAGTAATCGGGCAATTGATTCTCGGGCTGACTTTTTTGCTGTCAGGATAGTTTTTGCGTTTTTGAGTGCAAGGGCTAGATCAGGAAAAAAGTCGTGAGTAGCCTGACTAATCTCTAGCAAATTTGATTCTGTGACAATATCAAAATTACCGAGCTTTGATTCTGTATCATTTTCAACTTCAGCCGATAAATCTTGCTGTTTCTGTAGCTGGGATAAGGATTCTCCTGAACTAGATATTGATTCTGTGACAGTATCATCAACCAAAGATTTAGAATTTGTGTCAATATCAAATTTCAACCCTGACTGGTGGACAAATTTGCGATCGCCTAAACTACTAACTAGTTTTGATTTTGTAACTAAATCCTTTTCTCGGTGAATAGATTCTGTGTCATTATCAATCTTCTCACCCTTATCGAGGCGACGAGCTATTTCTACAAGTTGAGAGGCAAATTCTTTCGGGACTCTGATTGTACAAGTATCTTTGTGGTTCCAGCCTGATTTTCTACCTGCATTCTCCCGATATCCGCCTCTAGGTGAACTAGAGTTGTCAGGTCGCTTCTTTTTTTTCATTAGTTTCAGCTCCTTCTTGATTCTGTCACAAAATCACCCACCATCAAAATTTAAGGAGTTGAAATAATCGATTTCTTCTATCCTTTCTCTTATTAGCTCATTTTGTAATCCGGGATTTTGACTGGATTTTCGTGTTGAAAGGCGAAGTTCAGGAATTACTTGTTCATAGGCACAAGCCATGCACTCATCCGATATCCGGCTGGCTTCAAAACTAACTTGCACCTTGAGAATCCGACTTTTTTCCGGCTTTTGACTACTCATGGTTTCTTTCCTCCAATAGATAGCCCTGTAATGCCATCATCGGAGACTATATGAGTATTTATTGGTGCCCCTGCAAAACCTTTACCATAGCCTGGACGCAGTTGTTTTCGAGGAATAGTGACTGAGAACTCTATGGAAGTTTTTGCAAGATTGTAAGAGGGGTAGTTAGCCCATTACTAGCTAACATTGCGCTCAACGGAATTGAGAGTATACACAGATACCACAACGGCTACAAACAAGGTAGCAAGATACACGACAAGACTCCAAAGAAGTCAATCGTAGAACCATCAGTCCGATACGCGGATGACATGGTTATTATACTCCGCCCCGAAGATGACGCAACAGAGATACTTGAAAGAATCAGCGAGTTCCTCCGCAAACGCGGAATGAATGTAAGCCAAAAGAAAACCAAAGTTACCGCCACGACAGATGGGTTTGATTTCCTCGGCTGGCACTTCAAAGTGCAGAGCAATGGAAAGTTTAAATGTAGTCCGTCTAAGGACAACTTCAAAGCTTTTCGTAAGAAAGTAAAACACATCGTCAACAACTCGAATTATGGTGCCACCACAAAGGCTGAGAAATTAGCCCCGGTGGTTAGAGGTTGGAGGAATTACCATAAGTTCTGCAAGATGGATGGCTCAAAGTTCTCACTTTGGTTCATAAATCACAGAGCATATAAGGTATTCAACGAGGAAACCAAACAAAACCGTCACTCATGCCGGGAGCTAATAGAAAAGGCATTTCCAAAGGTTCCTTTCTCCGAAAATAAACACGTTATGGTTGCAGGAACAAAATCCCCCTATGACGGTAATACAGCGTACTGGAGCGAACGTAACAGTAAACTGTATTTCGGCGAAACCTCTATTGCGCTTAAGAAGCAAAACCATAGATGTGCTTCATGCGGTTTAAAGTTCATCGATGAAGAACGGGTTCACCTGCATCACATCGATGAAAATCATGCCAACTGGAAAAGAAATAATCTGGAAGCAATTCACGAGAGTTGTCACGATTACAAGCACATGAGCAAAGGCGCAAGCTAAGAACATCGAAAGCTGGGTGCGATGAAAGCCGCACGCCCAGATTTAACAGAGAGGTGCCCCGGATAATACCGGGCATCGACTCTACCGAGCTTGGCTTTTTCTTCTGGAGTCATCCAGTTGTAGACAAACTCCCAATAGTATTTGCCATTTTGTATGTGCTTTTTATGTAGTTTGCTTATCCGTGCTAAATTTTCCTCAAACTCAGCCTCGAAAAGTCTTGTCCAAGGGCGGGGCGTATCTAAGATGCGAGAATCATCTATGCGCCGTTGCTCAACTGTCCGCGACTCTCCCCAAACTTGCTCGAATCTGCTGATGAGTGAATCTTCAGATAAGGCATCAATTAACCTTCGAGCTTGTGCATTTCCTTTTGTGTCGAAATAACGCCAGATTATTCTGGCATCTCTTAGTGACCACGTTATAGCACGTGTTACTGTCGTTTTAACCGTATATTCCGCAGAAAGTGTAACCTGATTTAACCCATGTTCTATAAGGGTTTTGTAGACACGGGGTAGGCTAAACTGTAACCTGGTCAACCAGTTTTTATTTATACCTATTGTCTCAAGTATGTGATTTTGAGACATGCGGTACTCTTTCGTTTCAACAATCCTAATAGCATCAAACCGATAGTTGCCGATGTACAACTCAACGGCTTGGGCGGGTGTGAAGCCTTTCTTAGCCATGATTGCTTTCTCCACAAGAATTTCATCAATTTCTCGCGGAGCGTTTGCATGGTAGATTGCACTTCCCTTGGTGTTATCATCGCTGCCCAATTTCTGAAAGTAAAAAAGACCCAGATTAAATGCCTGGGTCTTTGAGGTAGGGAATTATCCCAAGATTTCAATCACAGCCGCGAGAATAGCTGGGGCTTTGTCTGAAACCGGAATGAATACCCGCTTTTTCCAGTTGATGATCTCGGTGAAACATCCAACAGCTAAGAGTCGCTCTGCCAGTGAGATAGCATTAACCAGTTCTATGCGAGGTTCTGCGGCAATGTAAGAACGCCGTAAAGTAACGCCACCCGGTAACTGCTGGGAATAGCCTTCGTTTAGCACTAAAGAGACTAACTCCTGTGGGGTTAAGAGCTTGCTCTTAAGTCCGAGTTGTTCAGCCACAGATTGAATATCTACTGCACTGACCACCCGACCCAGAATTTTCTCGCCATCGCTGGTCTGCAACCGATATACTCGATTGTTCTTCTGGGGTAGCATTTTCCAGATTGGCAGCAATATCCCAGTCACAAGGTGAATATAATCAGTAGTGAATCTGGGCAATTGGTCAACTTCCTTCGACCAAGCTGCAACAAAGGCATCAGCCGAAACCTGCTTCCAAGTGGACGATTCCAACTTATCGACAGGGACACGCGTTTCTTTCTGTGGACGAACGAGTAGAACTCTTGGAATCACCCCGCCTTGGTCATCAAAGAAGCTGTGCGTAGGAATGCTCACAGCCGCATTACCGGATTTCTCATTGCTCATGAGTTGCCCTTGATACTTAATAACAAACTCAAGCATTTCATCAGCCGTTTTGATGTTATTCTTTTGGACACGCTCAATCTTTAAGTAATTGGTCACGCTACCAGTTTGAGGATGAGTATAAACTGATTCACAGCTTTCGATACTAAATCTATCAGCCCGAAGTGTTTCTACTCCAACTTCAAACACACCATTTGCCTTCGCAGTCTCGATTTGTTGACTTAATAGCAACTCGAAACGCTCGAAAATCGTATTTTGCATCCCGATTGTCAAAGCCAGCAGGCGATTGAGGAACTGTCGCAAGGGTGGGAGGTCTATCTTCATTCCACCTTCAGTGGAAGTGAGCGAGAGTCCTGTCATCTGTTCAAACTTCCCCAGAGGAACTTCATAAAATCGACCTTGAAAAATCTGCTTAAACAACTCGTATAAAGCATATTCAGCATAGTTAGATTCTAGATTGTCTTTGGCATCAAACATACCGTTACCGCCAGTTTGCCTCTGACCACGGGTGAGTGCGCCCAAGCTGTCCAGCCGTCTAGCAATGGTGCTGATGAATCGGCGTTCACCGCGCACGTTAGTAGTCACAGGACGGAAGACTGGTGCAGAAGCTTGGTTGGTACGGTGAGTGCGCCCAACGCCTTGAATTGCGTTGTCAGCACGCCAACCAGCTTCGAGTAAATAGTGCGATCGCCTTCTACGATTTACAGCATTTAAGTCAGCATGATAACTTCTGCCTGTACCACCTGCATCGCTGAAGATGAGTATTTGCTTATCTCCGGCCATGAATGCGTTAGTCTCAGCAATATTGGCACCACTACCCCGTGAATCCACAAACAAGCGTCCGGCTTCGTCTTTCAATACTCGTTTGCTACGACCTGTGACTTCAGCGACTTGCTTGTTACCGAAATGCCACAGCAGTTGTTCTAATGCACCAGGAATTGGATCAAGGCTGGCGAGTTTGTCTACTAAGGCATCTCTCAAAGCCACAGCTTCAGATGAAACAATCGGTGAACCATCGGCATCAAAGGCTGGTTCGGAGCGTTCGTCTCCATCAACGCCAGAGTGAATCTCATGCAGATGTACGGGAAAGGCACTTACTAAGTAGTCAAGAACATACTCCCTTGGTGTTAAATCCAGGTTTAAATCCTTCCATTCCTCTGCGGGAACTTCATTTAGTCGGCGTTTAAGTAACTCCTCGTTAGTCGATACGATTTGAATCACAACGGCATTACCCGCAGTTAAATCTTGCTCAATCGCTTTGATTAGCATGGGACACTTCATACCCGTGAGCAAATGGTTAAAGAACCTTTGCTTGTGCGATTCAAATTGAGACATCGCAGACATTTTAGCTGCTCGGTTATATGTTTTAGCACCAGTGATGTTACAGGCTTCTAACGCTTTGTGGAGGTTATTATGAATAATTTGAAAGGCATCGGCGTAATTATCGTAAATCCTTTCCTGAGTAGGAGTAAGTTCGATTTCTAACATCTCATACTCCACACCATCGAAGGAAAGCGATCGCGCCAAATACAGACCCAATGCTTTCAAATCCCTAGCAACAACCTCCATCGCTGCAATACCACCGCCCTCAATGGATTCTACAAAATCCTCACGGGAGGTAAACGGGAAATCCCCAGTCTGCCAAAGCCCCAAGCGATTGGTGTATGAGAGATTTGAGACTTTAGTTGCACCAGTAGCAGAAACATAGACAACCCGTGCTGAGGGCAGTGCGTTTTGCAACCGCAGCCCAACAATGCCTTGCTGGGATGCTGCAACCATACCGAGTTTACCTTCCTGCGCCATCGCGTTGCCCATTGCATGGCACTCGTCAAAGGCGATCGCTCCCTCAAAGTCCTTACCTGCCCATTCAACAATTTGCTTGAGCCGACTTTTGCCGTTCTTTTGAGAACGTAGAGTTGAGTAGGTACAGAAGAGAATACCTTGGGTGAAGGGAATTGGATCGCCAAGTTTGATGTTGCCCAGGTCGATAATATCTTTTTCACTACCTCCTAAAGCACACCAATCTCTACGTGCGTCCTCAATAAGAGCAGCACTCTTTGATACCCAGATTGCTTTTCTTCGTTCCTGACACCAGTTGTCGAGGATGATTCCTGCACATTGTCTTCCTTTCCCCGCACCCGTCCCATCGCCAAGAAACCAGCCACGCCGAAATTTTACGGCATTTTCTTCGCCAGTTGCCGCTACAGTCACATTATCCCATGAATCATCGACAATATAAAACCCAGACAAAAATTCTGAGTGCGTTTGACCTGCGTAAATCACGCTTTCAAGTTGTGCCTCTGACAACAAACCTTGTGTGATAAGGCTGCTAGGAAGATGCGGTTTGTAAGTTGGTGCTGGTGGCGAAACAAGTGCTAGGGCTGCACTCTCACAGAGTAGCGAGGGATGAGGTAAAGCGTCCTTGATCCGGATTCTTTGTGGGCGATAAGTTTCATATAAAGTATCTTTGAGTCCATCATTTGCAGACCACTCGACGACTTCGTATTCCAGCACTACTATGTCGTCTGGAAGAGAGGAAACTGTTTCTGGTTGTGCAACTGTAATACGCTTTGGCAATTGAACGACAATTGCCTTCGCAGCAGCTTTGACTTTTTCTGAGCGTTCCCACAAAGATCGCTTAGGTAATTGCTCAATCAACGCTAGCAGTTCGGGCAAGTCCAAAGTTTCGGAAATACAAGGGATTTGCCTGTGATTATCAGCCGGGACTTTATCAATTACTGTGATTCTGGTGTCGATTTGTGTACCATGCTTTGAGTACACCTTGCCGTTAACCCCGACTGACATTAAAACTTGTGCTTCTGAGTGCCACCTAACAAAAGTCTCTCGCCAGCTTGGGTTAGCCGGAGAGAACCAGTTGGCTGTGATTGTTACCAGCCGTCCACCGTCAGCCAGTCTTTGCAATGCCGAGTTGATATGCCTCTTTGTCGCGTCGGGGTTGCGACTGTTGATTTTGGGAGATGCACAGAAAGGTGGATTCATCAGAACAACTGAGGGCTGAGTCTTGCCAACCAGATAGTCGTTAATTTGTTCCGCGTTTACAGAGAATAGCGGTGTACCTGGAAACAACCGACGCAGAATCTTACTTCTATCGGGTGCAAGCTCGTTGAGCATCAGACTTGCACTGTGCAATTTAGCCATTTGTGCCAATAGACCAGTTCCGGCACTTGGCTCCAGCACCAAATCAGTAGCTTGTATAAATCCTGCTTTGGCTACCAGTACTGATTCTTCATTACGGCGAGTATGCGTCGGGCAGAGGGCTGTTAATTCTTCTAATTGTTGCACAACCACTTGAGGTTGTTGTGATAAAATCTTAATTCCTAGATGACGCAGATATAAGATTTGCGCCACTTCCACAGCTTCGTAAGCATCTTTCCATTGCCATGCACCAGATGCGGCAGTGCCTAGAAAGTAGCGATTCATCTGGGCTTGGATTGTCCTGGTGGAGATAGTCCGTTGCTCCATCAGTGATTTGGTGAGTTCTTGAGCAACGTTGAGGATTGATTGCCCGTAGTCCAGAACTGTTTCTAGGTCAAACAGAGTTCCTTGCGTGGCTATAAGGCTGACCATATCTATTATATGAATACATCACTTTCGGTTTGGCGTAGCCGTTTGACCGAGAAGATTGGAGATTGAATAGGGCAGATTGGAGATTGAATATTTTTGGTACAAGCCCAGCAGTCAAGTGGGTGGAATAAATTTAAAAGACGGTACGCACAGTCGCTTTCCGCGTCGCTATCGTCAATTCTCTTATCTTCTCGGCAATCTACAATTGTTTGAGCTAAGGACGGGTTAACTATAATTTTTTTGGTACTTTCCAGTTATCTTGCGTGGCTTGGTGGACTGGTGCTTAGTACTAGTTGAGGCGAATTTCTTAGACGTGGACGATTTTGCTTTAGTCCGCTTGGGTTTGGTCGGTTGTACTTTGGCAGGTGGGAGTAGTCGGAGTCTGGGCAAAGGGATTATAGCTGCTGGCGTGGGAACAGAATGGTCAGGGGATTGTGGTTCTAAAGTCCAAGGGTCGGAAATCTTCTCAAATGCGATCGCCCTTGGAGTAGGTTGTGATGCTGTTGCGGAAACTGTGGGCTGTTCAATAACCGATGGCTCCCATTCGATTGGCGGTAAGGGTACAACCCACAAACCATCTATGAAATCGAAAACCATCAGCGCAACAAAGCTGATAACGACTGCTTGGATCGTCAGGGTGAGAGTAGCTTGGATATCCATAATTAATTCCAAATGTTTGTGATTTTTCAATGTGGCGAGGCGTTGCACTTGGGAAAGAAAGCGTGTGTTTGGTCGTTGCAACTCTCACTCTGGTTTTGGCATAGCCATGAAAATTCTCATTCACAAAACGGGTGATTATGTTTACCCAGAGCATTGAAATCTTCTTAGCAAAGGCTAAGATCCAAAAAGTTACTAATTGCAATAAGCAATGGCAAGCAAAGAAATCCAAGTCAGAGAGTACACCGTCAGAGCGCACAAGCGGGAAATTCACACTCGCGTTTTCAACTTCGTATGTAAGCAGTGCGAACAACCCACACAACGAGAAACTTTTGGTGTGCGACCGCTTTACTGTGAAACATGCCGTCCGCCACAAGCACCCAAGCAGTCGAAAGTAGTCCCTATAGGCAAGAGGAAACCTAGAGCTATGAACTACAAGAGTGGCAAAGGTATTGGTGGGTGAATTTTTTGCCTCATGGTTTTGAGCGATGTCTACGACGGGGTACGCCTACGCACGAAAGTGAATTAAGCAGTAGTTATGTGTGAGTGTGAAGTTACGGCAGTTGCATCAAGTGGCCAGCCGTAACTCTTCTGTAGATTGGCTGTTGCAGGGATTAGGGATTTTGCTCCCACCGTATCTGTCATCCTTGCACGCTTTGCTGCTGGCGGCTGTTGAAAGGGAGTACAACCTTGTATGGAAACAGCAAAAGTGACGATAGAGCAACGCCACAATAGCTATCAGTTGATGAGAATTTGCCTAATTTTCATAGCGCTCGATGAGGAAATTTTGAAGTGGCGCTGACTTATAATCAAAATATGATGATTTTGAAGTAGAGATAAAATGCGTAAACAGACCATTCAATATACATCATCCTTAGATGCTTTGGTTGCCATTGCCAAGCGACTCAGTGTGTATGAAAACCAGCAA
>NZ_JADEXU010000169.1 GCF_015206895.1 Nostoc sp. LEGE 12450
CATTTGAGTGGACTGGAAGATATTAGATTTTCAAAAATCCGAAAAGCAGTAACTTCAGTTTGTAGATTAGTCTGGAGCAGTTCTTAATAGGAGTGGCGAGATGACCACACCACAAAAATTATCGCGTTGTAATAAATAATTTAGACTACCTACCTATATATACTTAGGAAAAGGATAAGCATATATAAACACAAACTTAATAATTCTTTGTATTAATTATCTAACAAGATAACTTAATAAAAAAATAAACATTACTAAGACTGCATAAATTTATACTGGTCAGCAGAAGAATAAAACCATTTGGTTGCAAAAAGCGAGTGAAGCTATGACACTGGGCTTTTATGTACAAAAACTGGAGAATGGCTCGAATTATTTGAACTCCTCAGATATTCAGAGCTATTGTCAATTAGAGTCTGAACAGTTAACTAGTCAATATCCAATTTTTTTCGCTCGGATTGTATATCATGATTACTTGCTGAAAAATCATCAGGAAGTTATAAATTATGGTCAAGACCAAGCTCCTTTTTCCCAAAAAACTTTAGCTTATTTGCGCTCTGAAGCATGGCTTACAGATTTTCCGCCTGCTTTGACTTTGCATGAATTTAAACTTAAGGATTTTTCATCCATTTCTTACATTTGCCCTTTTGCTTATAGGAATCAAAAACCTGAATACATTCAAATCATTACTCATAAACCTCTATCAGAGAGCTTGCAATTATATGTAAAACGCTCTGCTATGCTGCTGAGTAAGTATGCAGATATTTACTTGGACTATGGAAGACAAAAAACTGAAATTCAACTCCTGGAAGATATCTTGCATCGAATAGGCCATCAATTGCGTAACTCTCTAGGGCTTATAGGATTGTATGCACATAACTTATGCTTAGGTTTAGAGGATAGTCCTTGGCAAGAGCAAGCAACAATCATCGGCGAAAGTATACAAGATTTAGATACTAATTTAAATGAGCTAATTGATTGTGGACAAAGTGCAAAATTGAGGGTAAAACTTCAAGATTTAAGAAGTTTAGTTTATGAAAGCATCAAAAACTTACAGCCTCTAATTAATCAGAAACAACTTAAAATATTGATTCCAGATACATCGACAATACTGAAGATAGACCAATTACAAATGAAACAAGTATTTGATAATATCCTCAGTAATGCCGTCTATTTCAGTCCTAACTCAGGAACTATTACCTGTAGCTGGCAAGTTTTTCAAGATGAAGTTTTAATTAAAATTTCAGATCAAGGGCCAGGATTATCACAAGAGGATTTACAAAAAGTATTTACCCCATTTTATTCCCGGCGCAAAGGAGGTACAGGACTAGGCTTAACTATTGCGAAGAAAATTATTTTGGATCATCAAGGAAGTATCTGGGCACAAGCCCTATCAGAAAATGGAGCGCAATTTTCTGTAATTTTGCCTCGACCAAGGAGCGGGAATTAATTCGTAATTAGTAATGATGTTCCTACGTAGGTAACGTAATTTGTAATTAAAAAGATGGCTAATGATAGTAAGAAACTTTCGGTTTTGCTGGTAGATGATGAAGAACGCTTCCGCCAAGGATTACGTACTCTCCTGAATTTTTATAGTATTAATTCTGCATTACCTGTAGAAGTTATAGGTGATGCAGATTCTGTGGAGCAGGTTTTAAAGTTTACAGCTCAGAAGTGTCCAGATTTAATTTTGCTGGATATGCAATTGAAGGGATGTGATGGGATTACAGTTCTGGCACGTCTTAAGGAAACTGCTTACACTGGCAAGGTTTTAGTGTTGTCGGCTCATCAAGAAGACGACTGGATTTTTAGAGCAATGCAGGCCGGAGCCGCAGGTTATGTGTTTAAAAATCGTGTGGCAACACAATTGTGTGAGGCTATTGACACTGTTACAAGAGCGGAAATTTATCTACCTTCAGAAGTTGCTAGCCGATTTTTCCGGTTTTTTCAGGCTTATTCAGACTCTTGTCTGAAAGCATGTCATGAAGTGCATTTAACCGAAAGAGAGCAAGAGGTTTTATACTGGTTAACTCAAGGTGCTTCTAATGAAGAAATCGCTAAACATTTATATGTAACAGTTGCTACTGTTAAGGCGCATCTTACCAGTATTTTTGAAAAATTGAAGGTTACTAGTCGGACTCAAGCTATTGTGGCTGCCCTCAAGTTAGGATTAGTTCACGCTTGAGCGCAACGAAAGTAATCGGCGCAATTCACGAAACTTTTTGTATATGCCTTCATTTGAATCTTTTTATCAAGAATACCCCTGCTCGTATAATTCTCCCTTAAGTTGCGATCGCCCTTTTCAAACCGCGCAGCAAATCAAGGGGGCTAAGTTTTGCTTGGAATGTGGTTTTCCAGCAACTTTACCACAGGAGGCTGAGATTAAAGGAAGTCAGGGAACTTATCAAATAGCTAGTTTTATTGGTGTACGGGGTTTAGGCCGCTTATACTCAGGTGTTCAACTTAAAGATAAACAGCCTGTCATCATCAAAGAATACCTACTACCCAATCGTTGTTTTAATGAAAGCGAGACTCTGAAACGCAAAGAGACTTTCAAACGGGTGGGTGGGGTAAGTTTAGCCGATAGTCGAATTCAAAACTTTCGTCTTGTAGAAACTAAAGAAGCGATCGCAGATGAAAAAGGAGAACGCTGCTATCTAATCACTCAAGGAATCGAATCATCCCAAACTTTAGGGAAATATCTCATAGAAAAAGGAGCGATGACATCGATTGATGTGCGGGAAGTATTAAATCAAAGTTTACAAACTCTCCAGTTTCTCCACACCCAAAAGCTGCGTTTTCCCTCAAATCAAGTACAACTGGGTATAACTCACGGCAATATCAATTTAGATAGTACTTTAATTAAACTAGAAAATAATCAAAAATTCTCTATATACTTTTGTGATTTAGCGACCTGGGAAAACTTATTTATTCCACCTATTATTCCTCAACCCGCGCCCGCCAGACCTGAGCAAGATTTAGAATCATTAGGATTGCTAGCCTTTTATCTATGGGCAGGACGAACAACTAATTTTTTATCCAACCAGCCTCTAGACCCTAGAGATAATCAACAATGGCCGGATACCGATAGCCATTTAAAGCAGTTTATTTATCGCCTCATTGGTCTAGAAACTCCTTTCGAAAATGCGGAAACGGCTCGTCAAGCACTGCTGCAACTTCCCAAAGAAGATCGTGGCAAAAGTTCAGTGTCATCGCCAGCTTCTCAAGCAATAGAAAAGCGTTTACCAATGCCTTTAATCCTGATAGGAATTCTGGCTTTATTACTACTCGGCGGAGGAATTTTGTATTGGTTTTTGGGCAAGAAAACAGATAGTCCTAATCAATATATATTATGGTCTAGACTTGTGCGAAATTTCTCCGAAGTCCCTAATGTTCCTGCCGGTCAATTTACTTACACAGGAGAAAAAGACAGTACATGGAGTTATATTTTAACACAATCAGTAGAAAATAGTCGTTTAGGAGAGTTATTGACCAGACCAAAGCCAGATGCGACAGCAACATTTAACTATGAGCCTGTTTTGTCATCAAACGTCAAGAATCCGATTAAAAGTATCGAAGAAGTTGAAACAAACAAAAAAGATTTTGCAATTACTAGTTTGGTAGACAACATCACAGATAAACTTTCTAAAAAACAAGTTGCTTATGATGGATTACTTGTTTTTGTAGCATTTAATAAGAGAGACTCAAATCTTGCTAATGCTCTTGGAGGGCAAATAAGTCTTGAGCAATTGCGTCAAATTTACACAGGTAAAATTACCAATTGGCAACAAATTAGTCCTAAGCTTCCAAATCTACCCGTGAAACCTTTTGCCCCAACAGAACCGGAAGCAATCAGTAAATTTCAAGAAATAGTTCTCAAAAACGTTCCTCAAGACGAAGCTTTATTTGCAGCAAATGTTAATAAGCTGGATACAACAAAAACCCAAAATCAGATACGTAGCGAGACTCTAGATGGGCGAACCACTGGTATTATCAGCTTTGGCATTATCAGTAAAACTTCGAGTCAGTGTACTGGTTATCCGCTTGCGATCGCAGATGGCAAAAAATCAGCGATTCAACCTCTGTTTCAACGGCGCGATCGCCGCTCAATTAATCCCTCAGATGATTTGTGTCAACATGATGATTATTATGTTGATGTCACAACATTCCAAAGCTACCCCTTGGGATACCCTATTTTTGTAGTGTACCCTAAAGACACCAGTCGCCTGCCTGGTGGTTCTACATTTGCCCAGATGCTAACCACTCGTCAGGGTCAGTGTTTACTTAGTAAAGTAGGTCTCGTAGCTTTACAACCTATGCCTGATGATATAAATTCCTATGCCTGCAAATCGGTGCCCCAATCCTAGTTGCGAATATTTTAACCGCGCCCTGCCTAACAATGCTAAGGTTTGTCCCTGGTGTTCCACTCCTGTGGGTAATGTAGTTTCCCCGACACCACAACCTCCTACTCAACAACCGCCTAGTCAACCACCGCCTATTCAGCAACAACCTAGTCAACCACCACCTGCTCAGTATCAACGACCGCCTACAGAGCAACCTAATTACCAACCGCCCCAACAGGCTCCCGTTGATTATTCAACAGTCTATCAGCCACGAGTTTCTTATCAACCAACACCGCCTGCTTATGTCCCTCCGCCTCAAAGAGCGCCAGCCTTAAAGCTGATTCATACTACCGGCAGAGAATTTCACCTTGTTGGGGAAGGAGGTTATATTGGTCGCCGCAGTCAAAGTCCAGGAATAGCGCCGCCAGAAATTGACTTGACCGGCATTCCCAGTGAGGGAATAGTCTCTCGTCGTCATGCGCGAGTCGATTGGGACTGGTCGCAAAATGCATACATGATTGTTGATATGAGTACAAATGGTATTTATTTAAACAACAATCCTCTTACTCCTGGTATGCAATATCGCCTGCTTAATGGCGATGTACTGCGATTTGGTCAGGATAATCTAGTGAATTTTACGGTGTACGTTGTGTAGTAAAATATTTAACTAAAAACTGTCAAGTTTTAAGGGTAGTTGATGGGTTATCAACTACCTTTTAATTTTGGCGACACCATAAATTAACCTGAGTTTGACATTACACTTCGTTAATGTACCCCACAAGAGTAAGATTCCTTATGGATTCTGCTGACCTGAGTGCTATCAAGAGTGCGTTGGACAACCTTAGACCCATACCTGATATGCTTTTCATGCAGCTTGCCTCTTGTTACTTTTTAAACCATCCCCCCATTCTGCTGCACAACATGGGTCAACTCATGCGCCAACAACTCCTGTCCCCCTTGACTCCCAGGATTATATTCCCCCTGTCGAAAGAACACATCCTCCCCCGTCGTGAAAGCCCGCGCCTGAATATCGAAAGATAATTTATGTTTTGGAAGTCTTTTCTCAATTCCTCTAACTACTAATCTGGATACGGTATCCAGACATAACCAGGTTTAAAGATTTGAAAAGTTTCTGGACGGTTTATCAGATCCCAGATTGACTCTGCCAGTACCAGTCCGGCAAAATTGGATGGTTGTTCACCGATTGTTGTATCTTCCAACAATTCGCTAAGTGTTCTAAATAGATCGACTTCAATACCTAACAAAGCATAGCGAAAATCCGGTGCATTCCACAAGCTTGCATAAAGTAAGTTGCCTATTTCCCTCATTTGTGGTGTATCTTCGTCACTTTTCACTGAGTTCTCACTTAACCCTTGAGGAACAACCATACACCACCAGTTACCGTCGTTATCTTCCATCACTTCCGGTACAGTCGTGATTGTTTTTCCATCTTGAAGTGTCCAAGATAGCTTTTGAAAATATGCTAGAAAAAGCTCGGCTTGAGTTTGAGTTCCGCATTCAGCCGATAAACTAAAAAGCCATGCCATTATTTACCCCTGTTTAGTTTGCCAACCTGTTTTTTATATTCGCTTTTATTTTTTCTCTGGTTCTGGAGTCTTTGCCCAGTTTGGTTGTGTTCCTGCTAGCTCTTGTTGAAATTCTACTAGTGACATATTTTGCTTGGCTGTCGTAATGCTCACATGGTCGCCACCATCATGATTTGCTTTTAGGTTGCCATTAATAGTACTTTCATCAATCTCCCAAACCGGATCTTTTCCTGTGCCACCCCAGCTTGACGAACGACGGTGTTTTGGTAGATTCTTTGGGTCTCCCTTCGCTGTTGACATACCTGCTCCAGGAATCACCTTATTATCTTTATCCAGTTTCACGTCGGACTCACGTACACCAAGTTGACGTGCCGTACTGCCAATTTGGGGTTGACCACCGCTTTCTATCATGCCCCGATATAATGGGGCACGCATAATACGATTACCTAGCATGGACTGAACAATCCCTGCTTGCTCTATGGGTGTTTGTGTAGTCTGAGTTATACTCGCATTTTCTCCCTTGGCCTGGACTTGTCCACCATTCTGTTGCACCACATGGGTCAATTCATGCGCCAACAACTCCTGACCGCCCCGATTGCCAGGATTATATTCACCCGAACGAAAGAACACATCCTGTCCCGTCGTGAAAGCCCGCGCCTGAATTGATCGATTCAACTGGTCTGATTGACCATCCGTGTGAACCTTCACCCGGCTGAAATCTGCGCCAAACGCCATCTCCATCGGTTCGCGGATGTTGTCTGCCATCGCCTGTCCACTCCCCCTAGCTTGGTTAATAGACGCTTCCAGGTCAGGCGCAGCAGCCATCCCAGCCTCAGCCTGGCACTGCACCATCGGCTTCATCTGTAATTCTTCCTCATCCTCTGGCAATGCTTCTCGTTGCAGTGTGCTATTGTTCAGAGGTTTCATTTGCAATTCTTCCTCTTCCTCTGGTAATGCTTCTCGTTGGATAGACTCACAATTTCCAGGTTGCGCCATTCTTTGCATTACCTGCTGTGCTACGCTATCAGCTTCCTGTTCATAAATGTCTCCCGGCTGGGTAATTGAGAGTTTTGCTTGGGTACGCAGTGGTATGCGACTTATATCATGAGTAACTGGTTTATGGAGCGGTTGTATTTTAGAAACTGCTTGGCGTGAAATTGTCGACGACTCCAAACCAAATCCGGGTGTTGGATGTTTCAGGGATGGAATTGAGAAGCCTGTAGTAGTTTTTTTCTGCCGACTGACATGTTCTCTCATTTTCTTCTCCAGATGCCCAAGCAGTAGCTAGATCAATATTTTACTGTTACTAGCTATCTAGAGTACTGCGATCGCACTCGTAACACAATTTATCGGAAGTATAAATTTTCAGGAACCCGATTCTATGCTATCTAGTGATCGCACTCAACTCAACCGATAAGATTGGCGATGCCTGCGGCGGGCTGCGCCTACGCACTAAAATGTTAAGTAAATCAGAAAAAGTTAACGATGGCAGCTAAAGATAAATTTCATGCTGTGGTTAGAATTGCTTTAGAAAAAGAGCAGTGGAAGATAACCGATGATCCTCTGCGACTGGAAGTTGGCGGAACTAAGTTTGAAATAGATTTAGGTGCAGAGCAACTGTTAGCAGCAGAGCGAGGTGAAGAAAAAATTGCAGTTGAGATTAAAACGTTCCTGAGTGATTCACCACTAACAGATTATCATGCTGCGTTAGGACAGTTTTTGAATTATCGGCTTGCCTTAGAAATCAGTGATCAAACTCGCATTCTCTATTTGGCAGTGCCTATAGGTGTTTATGAAGCTTTTTTCAAGCGGGAATTTGCCCAAATATCTGTAGAGAGATATCAGATTAAACAAATTATTTATGACCCCATTCAAGAGGTAATTGTACAATGGATACCCTAGAATCTTATCGCCATATCATTCAGTCGTTGTTGACGGCTTATGCTGCTATCCCAATAGCCAATGGTCAGATTGATTGTTACACTGTTTTTGATACAAAACAAGACCATTACATGGTTATCAATGTGGGATGGGATGGTCATCGGCGAGTCTATGGTTGTGTTTTACATTTGGATATTAAACAGGGAAAAATTTCGATTGAGCAGAATATGACGGAAATGAGAGTGGCTCAAGAACTTGTAGAACTAGGGGTTCCAAAAGATGATATTGTTCTTGGATTTCAATCTCCTGAAATGCGGGAATATACGGGCTATGGAGTTTTTTAACGACAACATCGCGCTCGCACTTCGCACTCTACAAGATCAGGCGATCGCACTTAATTTATCTCTTTCGCTACAGCCCAGATGCAACCAAATTAAATACCTGCTCTAAATTCGATGAATCGACTTGTTTAAGTGGCATCTCCACATCATCCCGATGTCCCTCTAAATAGGTTTGAAAGTAATCTTCCCGCTCGTTTAGCCATTTATCTGTCAATGGGTATGCACTCATGATGGATTTATAGTGAGTTACGATCTTGTTTGCTATTGTTATTCTGTCTTCTTGTGAGGTTGGGTTTGTAGGATTGTAGTCTAACAGCCTCCACACTCCATAACAAACCTGATTTGATACGATATCCTCGTCCCATGACTCCTTCCATTTGTCTGTTCTCAAGGCTTTCTCTACCTCTTGCATAATTCCGGAGTGGTTAGCTTCCCCATGGCCTCCACCAGTTCCACGTTCTGCTGTACCCGGTACCTTGTTCCTGATTGACAAGATATTATCGATAACTATTCCAATATCCAGCGCCGTTATATCATCGCTTTTCAGTAGGTCAATATTGGTCATTAGTGGCAATTTGAGATATTCTGCACTTTTTAGCTTCATACCCGGAAGTTCGGAAATTTCTTCCAATACTTTGACAAGTTCTGCTGCTGCTTCTCCCACTGTTCGGTCTGTTACCCTGTTACTAATCATATCTTCAAATACTACATATGCTGTCAGGTGTTGACCTTGAGATCCCCTGATGTTGGAGGTAGAGCGACTAGAAAACTCTGAAACACCGCTGATCGTTCCCGTTCCGTCCTTACGGATATTTAGCTTCGCTCGTTGAATCACGCGATCACCCTCCGATGGCGATGGGGTTTCGATGGCGGGCTGCTGCGGAGATAAAGGCGATCGCTGCACCGCTCTCCCATTTTGCTGCACTACATGGGTCAACTCATGCGCCAATAACTCCTGACCGCCCCGACTCCCAGGGTTGTATTCACCTGAACGAAAGAACACATCCTGTCCCGTTGTGAAAGCCCGCGCCTGAATTGACTGATTCAACCGATCAGATTGACCATCCGTGTGAACCTTCACCCCACTGAAATCTGCGCCAAACGCCACCTCCATCGGTTCGCGGATGTTGTCTGCGATCACCACTCCTCCACCCCTAGCTTGGTTAATGGACGCTTCTAAGTCTGGCGCTGCATCCATCCCAGCCTTAGCCTGACGCTGCACCATCGGCTTCATCTGCAATTCTTCCTCATCCTCTGGCAATGCTTCTCGTTGCAATGTGCGATTGTCCAGAGATTTCATCTGTAATTCTTCCTCATCCTCTGGCAATGCTTCTCGTTGGATAGACTGACGATTTCCAGGTTGTGCCATTCTTTGCATTACCTGTTGTGCTACGCTATCAGCTTCCTGTTCGTAAATGTCTCCAGGCTGGCTAATTGGGAGTTTTGCTTGGCTACGCAGTGGTATGCGACTGATATCGTGAGTGACTGGTTGATGGAGTGGTTGTATTTCAGGAACCGCTTGGCGTGAAATTGCCGACGACTCCAAACCAAAGCTGGGTGTAGGGTGTTTCAGGGATGGAATTGAGAAGCCTGTAGTAGTTGTTTTCTGTCGGCTGATGTGTTCTCTCATTATTCTTTTCCAGATGCCCAAGCAGTAGTTAAATTAATAGTACGCTGTTACTTAGATCGATATTACAGCGATGTCTCCGACGGGCTACGCCTACGCACTTGTAACACAATTCCTCTAAGGGACTTCCAGCGAACGTAGGGGCACAAGCCCTTGCGCCCCTACTAAGTTCGACTTTTGGCTACTTTTGATTCTGATGCAGTACCTTTAGCCTGGATTTAGGGAGAGTTTTTTTATTTATGGACTCAAAACAGCAACAAAGTTTTTTCACGTTCGATGGAGATGTTGGCGGTACTGCTGGATACGCCGGGGTTTCGGCGGTATCTGATGCTAGCAAGGCGGCTAAAGCTGCGGGTAAATATCTCAACGACTCACGGCTGATGAACCAGCTTACAGAACGCGTATATAAACTTTTGCTAGAAGACTTGCGATCGCAGCGCGAAAGGGTAGGTAGTTATGATTCTCAAAGGTGGTTGTGATGGCTACAGGCGCTAACAATGGCAACATTACTCACGAATTAAATTATGTCACTACTAATCGTTTCTATGTAGAAATAGACAGTTCTATTGCTGCATCTTTCGCTGAATGTTCAGGATTAAGTGTTCAAATTAAGAAAAATGTTTTTCAGGAAGGCGGTGTTAACGACCAGCAAAGAATTTATTTAGGTCATACAGAATTTGCAGACATAACTCTTAAACGAGGATTTACCGATCATCCAGGTTTTTGGAACTGGATGAATGCCGTTTTTGATGAAAAAAAGAAAACATCTCGACGCAATGTCAATATTCTGATTTTCAATCAAGCCGGTGAAACGATGATGAGTTGGACTTTGATTGGTGCTATTCCTATAACCTGGAAAACACCTGCACTTCAAGCAGATGGAAAAGCAGTTGCCATTGAAGAATTAACTTTAGCTTATGAAGGTTTACAAGTTGCAAGGTCTACAGGAGGAGGCTCTTCTGTACAACGAGATCAAAAATCAGGATATTTCGTTTCTAGTTAATTGGCTACTTTTAAAGTATAACTATGCAAATTATTCAATCTTCACTAGGAAACAATATTCATCCCCTTGGGGTAATATCATCTTTAGCTAATTCTCATGGGATAATATTGAGAAAAGAATCTCATTCTTTGCATTCACGAAGTAATTTTATCAGTACAATCCAAACTAAACCACCATTAGTCAAATCCTCTAAATTTTTCTTGTCTCGTCAGTATGAACCATCGATTGAACCATTAATAGGCTGGGATAGTTGGGATACTCAGGATATAACTAATGATTTTAGTGAATTTCCGTTGATTGAGTTTGATGCTTCTGATTCAATAGCTGCATTAGAAAATAGCAATGAATCAGTAAAAAATAGTATTCCAAAGATAATGCCAACTCCCGCCGAGATAAATACGAGTAATGGCACATCCCAAGAAGTAAATATAAAAACTAAATCTAAGCCAAAAAAAACAAATAAATCTCAGAAACCACTAGAAAAAGAACCAAAGTCACAACCTAAAACTAAAAAAGCTATTAAATCATCTACGGTTAAAAATGTTGAGCCAATTGTTGATAAAAGTAATATTAATGTTAACAAAGATAACTTATTAATATCAGATGAATCTATGCCTATTGAGGCTAATTTGGAAACACCAGATTTACAACTAAATATTGTGTTAGGCACTACTGCAAACGATCGTAGTTCTGTCAGTACTCCAACCGTAGATACTTCACCTAGTTTTCAATATCAATCAAATTTATTCGAGAATTTTGCTACCGATGCTACCGATGAGCTGTCAGAAAATTCTGAGCTAATATCTAGTTTTTCTATTAAAGATTTGTCTTTAACAGAAAATACTTTAACATCGGAAGAAAATATTGAATTAGAAGATGAAACCAGTGAATTAGTCAACACTTCATCTATAGAAATTCCTTCTAAGAAGAATACAGAAAAAATATTTATAGGGGATAGCAACTTTACAAATAGTGAAGAAGAACTAATCCCTGAAGTTTCCGAATCAGTTAATCTTTCAGGTATACCAGTTAGCCAAACGCCACCACAACAAGATATTCAAACAGTTCAAGTCCCTTCTATAGTTGACAATAAAAGCAGTGTAAGTCAAACAAATTTAATCCAAGCAAAGGATATATTACCAATCTTAAACTCTCTATCGCAAGAAGAATCACCAAATATTAATACTAATTTTGAGGAAACTACAGCTAATGAAGCAGAATTAATATCAGAAAAAATCACAAATGATTTTGTCACAGATAATGTTGTCTCTGATAATTCTTTAACTTTATCTTCAGCACTTACTTCATCTGAGGTTGATGATGCACCTACTTTACTCCATACTTTGGAGAATGATGAAAATACCGTAGAGACGCATATTATTTCATCTAATTCTGAGTCTTCAGTTGAAAAAAATCCTATTACAGTACAACAAGAAATTGATCCTGACTTTTCACACAATGTAGAAAAAGCAACACCAAATCTAAACCATCAGCCCCCTTTATTACAAGATAATGGGGAGATTTTACAGCCTCTGTCCTTTCAGGATCAAGGTTTTACAGATAGCGTGAAAAGTCAGGAAATTGATTCCAGCGTTACAAGTGAGTTTCCAGATATTGCGCCTGTTCAGTTAACACCTACCACAGGAGATATTGAAGACATACCTAGTTTATTCAGCAACCCTGATAGCGATGAACAATTGGTAACTTTAGAATCACAGTCTGCGATGGTGGTTAATGTCTCAGATGTCTCAGAAAATGTGACTTCACTACAACGTGATAGCAATGTTCAAAATCCTGCTAGCGAGTTTACAGAAAGTCAACCCATCTTAGCAGCACCTGAGATTACTGAAACACCAACAGTTACCGCCACATCACCTGAAATTGATGAAGCATTGGTAGTTAGTGCCAACTCGCCTGAAATTACTGAAACACCTACAGTTAGCGCCATTTCCCCTGAAATTGATGAAGCATTGGTAGTTAGCGCCAACTCGCCTGAAATTACTGAAACACCTACAGTTAGCGCCATTTCCCCTGAGATTGATGAAGCATTGGTAGTTAGCGCCAACTCGCCTGAAATTACTGAAATACCTACAGTTAGCGCCACATCGCCTAAGATTGCTGAAACACCAACAATTAGCGCCACATCGCATGAAATTGATGAAGCATTGGTAGTTCGCGCCACATCACCTGAAATTATTGAGAAAACAAGTATTTTTAGGGAAATTATTGATAATGAACAAACAGTAGAATCAAAAAATCCTGAAATATCAACTGCTGATACCTGGGATAATCCAGATATTGTAGACAACCCAACTTCTCCACAAGATGAGGTAAGCACAGCACCTAAAGTTGAGCAAAATGCGATCGCAGAAAATTTGCCCGCACCTAAAGGTTATGCTACTGGTGGTCATGTTACAGACTCCCCCGTTGAAAATCGCCAGCAGATAGCACCCTCCGATACAGTACCTGCAATGCTTACGCCTGGAGAGTTTGTCATTAATACCAGGGATGCACAGAAGAATCTACCCCTACTACATCACATAAACACGGGTGGAACACCGCACGATATTATTCTTCCAAGTTTAGAGATAACCAATCCCACAGAACCAGAAGAAACAATTTCTCCAGAGACTCCGACTAAAGTCGATTCTTTTTCAGACACTTCATTACAGCTTAAAAGCGCTGAGACTGATTCACCGGAGGTATCCAATTCTTTAATTCCTTTTTCCTTGGGGTTGAATAGTAATAAACAGAAACTTTCTATCCTCAATTCTCCCCAGCTTCATACTCTTCAAAATGAAACAACAGATGTCGGTGAATCTTCACCTCAATACTCATCGCCTCCCCTGATTTTCCGAAAAGCAAATTCCAGCACACATACGCCTTCCCAATGGTCAGATACACCTTCTCAATGGTCAAGTGTGGAAGATTTACTAAATGGAAATAATGATGATTTTACTAGCTTTAATTTTAATGATGGGGAATCAAACAGTCAAAATTATGAATTTTCTCATGTTTCGGAATCGCCACAAGTTTTTGCTAAACACCTCCCATCAGCTAAAGGCTTTGCTAATGGTGGAGAAGTCACTTTACCCGACATATCTAGAGAAATAGAACCGATAACTGAGACGATAGAGAGTACATCCTTATCTTCTGGAGAAGATGAAAAAGATGATACAGCCGATCTTGAAGCTTTAGCTCGTGAAATTTATCACAAATTACGACAACGGATAGAAATTGAGCGAGAGCGTCATGGCGGTTACTCCGGTCGATTACCTTGGTAAATTTCCATTCAATAATTAATTTTAGGAGAAATATTCAAATGGCAAGTCCAGCAATTATTGTTATTCAAAAGCTTAAACCCCAACTTGAGAAAGCCAAGCTTGTAGCTTATAACAATGAAGCGCCAGATATTGAATTAATGTTTAATCCTACAGATATTAGTTTCGCTCGGACTGTTAAGTGGGAAAGTAAGGATGGTAATAGAGGAACCACTCTACTTCCGAAAGTAAACTTTTCTGGCGTTGAACCTTACAAATTTACACTTAAACAGTTACTTTATGATACTTATGAAACGAAAGAGTCGGTGATGAAAAAGTATATAGATAACATTAAGAAAGGTGTAGAAACTATCACTAAAGCAACTGACAAACGGCCACCTGTTTATATATTTACCTGGGGAGATGAGTATTTTTATTGTGTAATTACGAGTTTAACCTACACTTTAAATATGTTTTTAAGTGATGGTACACCAGTCAGGGCACTGGTAGATATAGCCTTGCAAGAAGTAGATAAGAATAATCTGCCTGGAGGACGTAAATCTGATTCTAAAGGCAACGCTCGTGCAACAGATAAAAAGGGTCAAAAACTGAGTAAGTAAAAGATATAAAGTGAGAAATTAGTATTTACTTTGTCATTAAAGACTGCTCTAAACATTTCATAAGTTATAAAATAATAGTTATGCCTGATAAAAAAAGCCTTTATTTAAGCGAACCTAAAATACAGATAGATGGACAACCTGCTTCGCCTGAATTAATGAAGGATTTGTTGCAAATCACAATAGAAGAAAGCCTTCATTTACCAGCAATGTTTACGCTAGTAATCCATAATAGCTATATTCCCACATCTGATCGAGCAGAAAATAAGGCTTGGCGACATGATCAGTTGTTTAAAATTGGTAAAAAAGTGAAGTTGGGTTTTACTTCAAGTACTACTCTAGATAATAATTTTCAAGAAGAGGTGGGAGAATTCATTATTGAAGGCGAAATTACAGCGATGGAAGTTCACTTCAATGAAAAATCTGAAGCTGATATAATTGTTCGCGGTTATGATATTTCTCATCGTCTGCATAGAGGTCGTTATAATCGTTCTTTTTTAAATGAAACTGATAGCGGTATAGTCAATAAAATAATTAAAGAAGTAGGTATAAAACCTGGCAATATAGAGCCAACTGGTGAAGTTCATAAGTATGTCTTCCAAGAAAATCAAACTAATATGGAATTTTTGCGAGAAAGGGCTGCTCGCATTGGTTTTGAGTTATTTATTACCGAAGAAAAACTCAATTTCTGCAAACCAAAAACTCAGGGAGCTTTATCATTAAAATGGCTAGTTGATATTAATAAATTTAGTACTCGTGTTACTAGTGCTGAACAGATAAGTTCTGTAGAAGTACGCGCCTGGGACTATACCCAGAAAAAATTGATTAGTGGAACAGCCAACAAAGAGAAGCAAACAACTGAGACAGGTAATAAGCTAGGAAGCAGTACTAGTAATGCATTTTCTAATCTTAAGTCTCCCAAAATGATTGTTGTAGATAAACCTGTTGTCAGCAAAAAACAAGCAGATACAATGGCTCAGGCTTTGTGTGATGAACTAGGAGGAGAATTTGTTTACGCAGATGCCAAAGCAGAAGGGAATCCTGATATTCGTCCTGGACGGGTTATTAGTCTTGAGGGTATGGGCGATCGCTATAGTGGTAAGTATTATGTTACAGAAACCCGCCATTTCTTTAATCAGCGCGTTTATGAAACTGATTTCAGCGTGCGGGGACTCCGTTCTGGTAGCTTATTCACAACTCTATCCCCAGAAAAACGCCTACAGCCATCTGAGACTTTATTAGTGGGAATTGTGACTGATAATAAAGACCCAGAGAAAATGGGCAGAGTGAAAGTCAAGTTTCCCACTCTTACAGAAGACCATACAAGTGACTGGGCGAGAGTTGTAGCTGTCGGAGCAGGGAATAACAGAGGTTTCGACTGTTTACCAGAGGTAAACGATGAAGTTTTGGTAGGTTTTGAGCATGGCGATATCCACCGTCCCTACGTCATTGGTGGGGTATGGAACGGCAAGGATGCACCACCGGAAAGGGTAAGTGATTCAGTTGCAAGCGGTGTAAGATTACGCACCATTAAAACTCGTGTAGGTCATGTTTTACAATTTGTCGAAGAAGATAAAGGAACTAGTAAAACAGGTATTCGCGTAGAAACTAAAGACGGTCATAAAATATATCTTAATGATAGTCAAAGCTGCATAGAGATTGAAACCAAAGGCGGTCATAAAATCAAAATGGACGACATGGCTAAATCTGTTTCAGTGAAATCAACAGGTAATATGTCATTAGATGCGGCTGGCAATATAGACATTACAGCCAACGGCGTGATTACAGTTAAAGGTGCGATGATTCGACTTAATTAATTTTCTATGTTTTTTCTCAGCGCTCTCTGTGTCTCTGTGGTTTAAAAGTAATTTATCTAACTACAGAGCCGCAGAGAACACAGAGGTAAGAGATTAAAATGTCTCATTAGTTTTGGTGGTCAGATCCCCGACTTCTTTAAGAAGTCGGGGATCTGACCACCAAAACAGGTAATTAAAAACACCATAGGAGGTTGTGATGGGTAAACCGGCAGCAAGAATTACTGATAATGTAGCGCACCCTTTACCCCCAGTCTTGACAGGGGGGCCGGGTAGTCCCAATGTGTTGATTGGGTCTTTACCTGCGTGGCGGGGTGTGCTTGCAGCAGCAGTACCAGCTTTGCAATCCGCCAAACAAATTTCTGATACGGCTATCCAAGTGGCTGAGGCTGCTACCCTAGCGGCGGCAGGTACACCAGGCGCACCTGCTGCTTTAGCTACCGAACAAACTACAAAGGCAACATCAGCAGCTACTATGGGTAGTGCGATCGCAGCAGCTGCCGCAGGTGCTGATATTCATAATTGCGCCACACCCTTACCCTTACCTCCCCACGGTCCTGGGGTTGTGATTGATGGTAGCCAGACTGTGCTGATTAACAACCTGCCTGCTTCTCGCATGGGCGACACTGTATTAGAAGCATTAGGGCCACCAAATAAAATTATCAAAGGTGATTTTACCGTTTTGATTGGCGGCTGATTGGAGAAGTAGAGAAAATGAGGCAGGGAGAGTTGAAACTTGATCCGAAATTTCGTCAGGATCGATAACGTAAGTGCAAATAGGAAGTAATCATAATCAATTTCCTTTAAAGACTTTTCGATTGATCAGTCACCTATCCTAGTTTCTTTTCCCAAAATAATGCCTTGCCCATCTGGGGATTTAGCTCATAACCACTGAATCCACACGCCTTGTATGCTGACTGGGCAACATGGTTTCCTTCCAGTACCTCTAGCGTGAGTTTGCAGCAACCCAAATCCAACGCGATCTCCTCCGCTTTCTGTAGCAGCAGTTTGGACAAGCCTCTACCACGGTAGGGTAAAGCAACGATGACATCGTGAATATTAAGTAATGGCTTGCACGCGAACGTAGAGAATCCTTCTAAGCAGACAACAAGCCCTGCGGGTTCGGCATCGACAAGCGCAAGAATGACATGAGCCGCTTTTCTTTTTGCAAGCTCTGCGGAGAGATTTGCTTTAACGTAATCGGACAGACCTTTACCACCACCCATCGGGTCGAGTGCATACTCATCCATTAATTGCACCATAGCCTCCGCATGAGTAGGCATACTCAGGTCTGCTTCAAAAATTTCAATCATCTATTAATTCTTCACTCTTCAAATGTTGGCATAACGTTTCTGGTCAGTGGCTGCCGACAACCTTAGTTTGCGATCGTTTATCTGAATTACATCACTTTTCATGTAAGTAAGTGGGTGCTAAAATTTTCCGCTATGTAACAGAATTTTAACCAGAGTTTTTAGAATTAAATTTTACACGTCGTGTACTGTAATTGCTTTTTTCCCCTCTAGCTTGAACGCCATTGATTACA
>NZ_JADEXU010000016.1 GCF_015206895.1 Nostoc sp. LEGE 12450
GAACATTTACGAACTAAGGTTGCTGAACTTCTAGCTCAACTTACCTCTGAAGTGGCTGCTTCCTTGACTAGCTATGATTTCATTTTGAATGCCCTATCTGTCGCAAACATTTTTTGAATTGGTATAAGGCAATACACTAAAGGTTATTGGTGTAGATAACGGGACTTAGACAAAAATTAAGCCCAAATGTAGCCCAAACTGGCTTTATAAGCAGCAAATACGTCACGATTAAGAGTTAGCCAATCAAAAAAGCGAAAAGACATAGCTGTTCGGAAGGCATCTATTGCTTCAGTAAAACTGTTCAAAGGTTTCGAGGCCCACCTTCGTCTTAAACCTCCAGTCATCTGATGCCAAAGGATAAAAGTGTAGGCACAGAAAACTAAGATAAAATGTCGCATTAGACTCTTTTTCTCTCTAACTTGGTATTCTTTTAGTCCTAACCATCCTTTGGCTTCTCGATAAAAAACTTCTACCCAATTTCTTTGAGAATATGTATTAACTATCCATTCTGGTGTGACAATTGATGAAGAAACATTAGTGATAAAATAATCGATATCAGTAGCTTGGCTGAAAGTCGCTGCGTTCATGACGATGGCAATGTTTCGCTTTCCAACTAGCTGTGATGTCTCTATTTCTCTAGTTACTACCCATATTTTTTTCGGTTTGTCTAAGTTGAGTTGAATTTCTGTAAAAGCTTCTTGAGGCAAGCTTTGTGCTAATTCATCTAACCTAATGTTTTGGGAAATACTATCTTTTTGATTAATAGTTACTTTGCGATTTTTTGCCAATCCTCCTAAATACTTTAATTGCCGTTTTTCTAACTCTAATAAAAATGATGTATTATTGCCATACCCAGCATCTACAATCACTATGCCTGGTTGATATCTTCTTTCGAGAGTTCTGTCTATTAACTTGAGCGCTATTTCCGGTTTTTTCTCAAATTCTGGATCTTGTTTTCCTTCTGTTAAAGAATTAGCGTGCTGATATAACTCTATATCTAATGGCAAACTTTTTCTTCCATCATATAAATGAGTTGTTACTACTACTATGCCATTATCTGTTTTACCTATCTCTCCAATGTATTGTCTTCCTACTCCATCCGTAAAATTACCACTTTTTCGATGACCAGAATCATCAATTATTAAGCTAAATCCTCTACTAATTCTCGTTTGACTACACTTGTTCATGATCTCTAAACGACGCTCGTTGACCTGGTAACTAGACCAAGGTGCCTCAGTTAAGAAGTGGTGTAATCGGTGGTAAGTCACCCCTAGTAGTCTGCCAACCCAAAGATGCTAGGTGAGGTCTGGGGAAAGGGGAAAGGGGAAAGGTTAAGGGATTTAAAACCTTTCCCCCTTCCCCCTTTCCCTTTACCCCGCCAAGTGAACTTGGCGAACTACTAGGGCGTTCTCTGCCATCTGGAATAGATTTTTTCTCTCACTTTCACCCAATAATCCCCCTATGTAGTGTCTAAACTCTCTTTTTTGAGCTTTATGAGTAAACACATCATCAAATCGTTGACACCATCTTTCAAAGCACGGAGGCATGGCTGCGGGGGTGGTTTCTTTCATGAGCTTCTTTCAACGTGAAAGCTATGCTAGTTAAGTATTCTACTCTTTTTTGCTCTCCTATTTTGTTTAAGTCCCGATAATTGGTTTTTCAAGACGCGATAAATCGCCGTCTCTACATGAGCGATAAATTGCGTTTCTAAATGAGGGTTTTGGGCTGATCTGAACTGTATTGTCTTATATCTCACCCGTTTCAGTGGGAGGCTTAGGGCGAAAAAGCTAAAAACTTCAACATTTGTACCTTTGCCATGCAGACTCGACTATTTCAGAAATGATTGCTGTGTATGTCACACCACCCAAACGTCCCATAATTGGTAAGTCTGAGCGGATATGATGTAGCCCTGGTAATGGGTTAACCTCCATAAAATGTAAGGTTCCATGAAAATCGCAGCGCAAATCCACGCGAGCAGCATCACGGCAACCAAGGGTATGGTAAGCATCCAGCGCCAGCTGCCTTGCCTGTGCTGCCAGTGGTTCGGGATCTATGAGCAAACGATAAGATACGCGTTCCAAATACTCATCCTTGTTGAGGGTGGTATAAGCAGAGGTTTCCGCTTGATCTGTAAAAATTACTTCCATCACACCTACTACCCGTGAGTTACTGCCGTTGGCAACAATACCCACTGTTAGTTCTCGACCGGGAAGAAAGGTTTCTACGAGTATTGGTTGCGGAAAAAGTTCGCGTAATAATTCATAAGTATTTACTAGCTCTTTGCGTTCTTTGACAAGAGAACGCCCAGTTACGCCTTTAGAACTGCCCTCCGCTACAGGCTTGAGGAAAAGTGGCATTGGCAATGACACGGCTATTGCTTCTGCGGTATTACTCACCACTTCAAAGGGGGCTGTCGGCAAACCGCGATCGCGCACCACTCTTTTCGCCAGCGCCTTGTCTAGCGTTAAGGCGCACGTGAGCGGATCGGAAAAGGTATAAGGTTGAGCGAATAATTCGCAGACTGCCGGGACTTGGGCTTCACGAGAGCGACCTTTCAAACCCTCAGCAATATTGAAAACCAGATCCCAGCGATCGCCTTTTGCTAACCGCAAAGCAAGTTCTCTACCATTACCGATACGTTCAACCTGATGACCTAACTGAAATAGTGCAGCTTCCAGCCCGATGATAGTTTCTTCATCGTCGAACTCCATCACCTCAGAGGCACTGAAACCAGCCTTAAGGTAGTCTGCTTTCAGGTCATAACACAAACCAATGAATAACCCCATAGCCCTACTCCACTGGATCTACATAAGTGTATGTCTGACCTGCCCAATTTCGCACTGTAGCTGTGCCCTGCTCATAAGCAAGTAAAGTCTCAGCTTGAATCGGGACTTTGCCACCACCACCAGGGGCATCAATTACATAGGTTGGTACAGCATAGCCAGTGGTATGACCACGTAATTTAGAAATTAAATCAAGCCCAGTTTGCACACTCGTTCGCAGATGTGCAGTACCAACAACTGGATCGCATTGGTAAAGATAATAAGGTCGCACGCGCAGCTTGAGAAGACCGTGAAACAACTGCTTGAGTGCCTGTTCCGAGTCATTCACACCTTTTAACAGCACGGTTTGACTGCCTAGAGGAATGCCGCCATCAGCTAGGCGATCGCAAGCTTGTGCCACTTCTGGGGTAAGTTCTCGCACGTGACAAAAGTGCAAAGACAGCCACACACGATGTTTACGAAGTAAGGCAACTAGTTCTGGTGTAATTCGCTGCGGCAAAAAGCTCGGCACACGAGAACCAATTCGGATAAATTCAATATGCCTAATGGCACGCAGCCGTCCAAGCAAATTGTCTAAAGGTTCATCAGACATCAACAGAGGATCGCCACCAGAAATTAGTACATCACGAATCTCAGTGTGTTCCTCCAGATAAGCGGCGATCGCATCCAAGCGCCGGGTTAATGGGTACATCTCACCTTGGCTCACCAAACGAGAGCGAGTACAGTAACGACAATACGCAGCGCAAGTGTCTAGAGCAAGCAGCAACACCCGGTCAGGGTAGCGATGTACGAGTCCTGGTACTGGAGTGTCGTTATCTTCACCGCATGGATCTACCATGTCTGCTGTATTAACTATTAGTTCTTCTTGCCGTGGAATCACTTGTAAGCGTAGTGGGCAAAAGGGGTCTTCTGGATTGAGTAGTGATGCAAAGTATGGAGTTACGGCTACAGCAAACTTCTCTGGTGCGATTAAAAGTCCCTGTTCTTCGGTAACACTCAGTCTTAATAATCGCTGAAAGTGTTCCAGCTTAGTCAACCGATGCCGCATTTGCCAGCGCCAATCGTTCCAGCGTTCCTGGTTGTAAGTCTCTCCCAAAATCTGACAGATTTCTTCACACCGAACATCGGTTACTAAAGGATCTAAAGTAGTGTTTTTGAGCATGATTAGAACTAAATTAAGCTGAGAATGATAAATCAATCACCACAGCCTAGCTTGCATTTATCATAAGTCCTGCGATCGCACTCGTCACAATCTATACCCGGAATAGGTTTCGGGCATTTTTGACAGGTTATTTTTTGATACAGTGTCAATACTTCTCGGGTTTTGGGGAAAAAGCATCTATGCCTTCTCACTAGACATCGTACTCAAAAACTTAGGAATGCGATCGCTATTATCCCCAATGCAATCTGGTTCACTGAATGCCAAAATTCGTTTCACAAGTTCTTTTGTTAGAAAAGTGACTGTTGAGGGAAAACTTAAAGCGAGACTTGGTGTAGAGACAGTGGCTGTAATTCGTCAGTCCCTGTATCTAGCCTAAATGCTTTAAGTGTCAGATATTCCAATCTTAATCACCTTTTGATATCTTCCGATTAACGAAGGTGAAACCAGGAGAACATCTTCCTATTGTGCGTATTCTACGGAAAAATTTTACAGATTTACTACTGCGGCAAAGGATTGTAATTTCCGTTAGTACCGATATTGCTGAAGGCTAATTTGGTAGTGGATCTGCATTTTCCACCAAATTCTCCCAATCCCCAATTCAACAACTTATTTTAAATTGTAATACTTGAAGTAGACACCAATGAATTATATTCTGATCGCCAAAGCAGCAGAATCTGCATCAAAATCTTCAACACCTCCGGCTTTTCCAACGAGCGCACAAATTAGCTCTTGCTTCTATACATTCGGCGTATCCATAGTTGTTGCCTTTGTACTTTACATATTACTGTTCTATCTACTGCGATCGTTTCTTCGCCGCACAGAAAAAGATACAGCCGTGTTTATCCTTGGGATGTTACAAATCCCTGTAATCGTTATTTTTATCCTTGCAAGTCTAAAACTCTCGCTGACTCAACTAGAAACCAAAGGAATTATTAATTGGATTGATCGAGGACTCACGGCTTGTCTAATTCTTGCTTTGACTTATGGTATAAATGTGTTGTTTACCGAAGCAGCAATTTACTACTTAAAAGTCTATGCTCGTAAAACTGAGGCTGTTTGGGATGACGTATTAATTCCATTACTCCAAAATTTTATCCCAGTCATCACTTACGTAATTGGAATATCTCTCTTTTTTACTACTCTTGGGGTTGATTTAACAGGAATTGGGTTAGCCATCGGTAGTATTACTGTAGTGTTAGGATTGGCAGTAAAAGATATTTTAAGCGATTTTTTTAGTGGTTTGGTTTTGTTAGTTGATACACCTTTTAGATTTGGAGATGTCATCTCCATGCCAGATGGTTCAATTGCAATTATCAAACATATTGGTATCAGAGTAACCAAGCTATATTTGATTAACGAGCATTGCGAGGTATATATACCAAACACAACTTTAGGAGGTCAAAATATAGTCAATCTTAGCCGTCCGACAACTCACTATGCTTATACAATTCAAGTGTCAGTTAGAGTTGATGCGGATGCAATTGTAGCAACAAATATTCTCAAACAAATTATCGTTGGTCATCCAGACACATTAGGTAATCTTGATGAAAAACTTCAACATTTGGACAGTTTTGCTGCATTGAGAGAAGCAGAAGGTGATAAATTATCAAAAAAAGAAGCTGGACGAATACGTTTATTAGTTGAAAAAGATGTTAACAGCCAACTTAAAAAAATTGAACAAGCATTTGAAGATTTTGTTAGAGAAGTGAAGAAGATAGAAAAAGGTGGATTGAATTCAGAAGAGCTGGGAAATTTACAGAAAAATTATCTTGAAATATTGAGTTTTGTAGGACTGGTAGCTATTACAGAACGTAAGGGAAATAAAGGAAAATGGGTGCGATCGCGTCTAGAAGAACAAGTACAGACTGAAAAACCAACTCTAATTAGCTTGATTCGCCAATGGTATCAAACTTGGTTAAAAGACCCAGACTTAGTAATTGAAGACCAACATCTTTTACCAGATGAATGGGAGCAGAAAATTGAACTGATGAAAATTAAATTAAATAAATTATTTCAGAAAATTTTAAATCCAGGCGTAGATGAAAGCAGATTAGATGACTACTCATTAAAATTTGTCGAATGGCTACATGAGAGTTTTAAAGAGTCTAATACTGCCTGGAAAGAGCCACAAGTTCAGCTAACTGATATCCAAGGCTCTGGTATGCAATTTTCTGTGAGATTCTACGTTGATAATATTCAGTTAGAACATTGGCGGCGTGGAAACCGCATCCAAAATGAGGTGCGTCGAGAGATGGTACGGCGCTTAAGACAGGCTTATATCTACACATTAGGATGATCTACGCGATACTTTATCTTGAGTGAGTGCCTTACTGTTCCTCTATCAAACAATTGTCGATAGCTGTTTTGCAAAATAGGACTGGTAGAGTCCGTAACGAGGTAAAACGCGATCGCCCTCAAAGCGAATTAATCCCAAACCTTCAAGCTTGTAAGTATCAATAGGATTAAGAGAAATACCTTGCTTTGCTGCCAGAATTTCACCATAAGTCTTTGCCAGTCTAGGATTTTCTTGCAGTTTGATCAACTGTCGCCATAAATGATCGCGGTAGATGCCACCATTAGCGATCGCATCCTCTATTATTTCTTGCAAGGTCATTTCTTGAGACCTAAGATAGTACAAACTAATCTGAATTAGTGCTGGATGTCCCCCTACTAGTGACATTAGTTGGGCAAAATCCTTAGCTTTAAACGAGTCTAAACCATACCGCCTAGCTAAATCTTCTACTTGTGGTTGAGTAAAATCGTTCAGACGAATAGGTAGACCAATATTAAAAGGAGAGAGGTTAATATCCATAGAGATGTACTCTTCGGTTGAGTAAACCATTACTAACCTCAGCTTTTGCGGTGAGAACAATTTCCATAGCATCGTGTAAATTATTAGATTTGAGCAACAGCTTGCGAATTCTGCTTTTTAAAGTCGCCCAACACTTTTCAATCGGATTGAGGTCTGGCGAATAAGGCAGCAGGTAGACTAGCTGACAAAAAATCGTCCCTTATAAGCACTGGGTGTACCCCAAACACATCGGTTTGAGGCTAAACGCAGCAACAGGTCTACCTTATCTTCATGACTATAGCTATATCTGCTTAACTTTCTTAACTTTCTTAACTTTCTTAACTGTTTTATTGAATGTCTTCTTAAATGTCTTAACTGGTATTGTGTTTTATTTAAAAAACTGAGATTATCTGTTTATTGAATAATTAGAAAATATAAATCATTTTTTTGATTACTTATTTTAAGACTGCTTTAAATGCTTTTATTATTGCATAATTTCTTTTCATATATAGGACTCATATCTGATTTTTGAACAAACCTTCAGACAAAACCCTGACAGAATAGGCTTTTCAATCTCAGTATGTTTTCAGAAATCAAATCGGAGTTTTATAAAAGTAATTACTGAGAATAAGTTTTATGGCTCGACAAAATTTATTAAAACACATATCCGAGCAGAAAATTGTTATTACGGCGACGTTTACAAGTGAACCAGTTGAGGATTTCCTATCATATTGGTTTCAAGAGATAGGAATTACTTATTCAATAGAGTTTGCTCCTTACAATCAGGTATTTCAAGAACTTCTCAATCCAGCCAGCCTTCTGACTAACAATCAAAATGGAGTCAATGTAGTTTTAGTTAGGTTTGAGGATTGGGAAGGAACTAAGAATCGTCTGCAATTAAGAGTTGGCGATTATCAAAAAGAACAAATTTTTGGCGATCGCTTACGCCACACCTTACCAAATCACTTAGAAATAGCTCACCTTAACCAGTACGAAACCGAGTATCTGTATCAAGAAATTTTTGGCGATCGCGTCTATTTAAAGCATGGAATTGTCTTCAATGAAGACGATTGTATAATCGATGTTGGAGCAAATATTGGTCTATTTACCTTATTTGCCCAGCAGAAATCTCCCAAAGGAACTATTTACGCATTTGAGCCTGCACCCCATGCCTTTGATAAGCTACAGACTAATGCAAAGCTCTACTGTCAAAATACCCATCTTTTTAACTGCGGATTAGGTGGCGAGTCCAGAGAAGAAACCTTCACTTTCTACCCTCGCTCCTCAGTTTTCTCAAGTTTTGCAGCTGATACAGAACAAGATGAAAAAGCTATTCGCTCGGTCATTATTAATATGCTGCAACGCGATAATTCTCTGGATGAAGAGTCATTAGAACGCCTAGCTGATGAATTTCTCAAGGATAGACTAGAGCGAGAAACTTATCAGGCTCAACTGAGAACTCTTTCAGAAATTATCGAAGAATACAAGATTGAAAAGATTGATTTACTGAAACTAGATGCTGAAAAAAGCGAGTTAGCAATTCTCCAAGGTATTCAAGACAATCATTGGTCACTGATTAAACAGATAGTCATGGAAGTACATGACCAAGAAGGTAGTACGCTTAAACAGGTCATGTGCTTGCTTGAAGACAAAGGCTTTAAATTTGTTGTAGATGAAGAGTCTCTGCTGCATGGTTCAGGACTCTTTAATATTTACGCTACTCGCCTCAACCAGAACCACAACCCAGTATCACAGCAATTTGGAAAAGACTTAGCCCAACTAGAGCAAACCATTAAGGATTTTGGCAGTGCTTTAAAAACTGCAACAACGCGATCGCCAATTCCTTACTTGGTCTGTATCTGTCCTCCCTCTCCAACTAATGAGGCAGCAAGTAACGTCTTCCATGAGAAGATGCAAGAATTATTAGCAGCTGAACTCAAGAATGTCAGTGGTACGTACTTGATAAAAAGTCAAGAATTGACCACTACTTACCCAGTAAAAGAGTACTATGACCCCTACGGTGACGAACTAGGGCATATTCCTTACACACCGGCGTTTTTCTGTGCCTTGGGGACAATGCTGGCGCGGAAAATCTTTGCTTTGAAAAGCTCTCCTTACAAGATGATTGCCCTTGATTGCGACTACACCCTATGGAGTGGTGTTTGTGGAGAGGATGGAGTTGCTGGAGTGAAAATTGATCCGCAATTTCGAGGGCTACAAGAATTTATCGTCGCACAGCAAGCAGCTGGGAAGTTGATTTGTTTGTGTAGTAAGAATCAAGAAGAGGATGTATTTGCAGTCTTTGACCAGCATCAAGATATGGTGCTTAAGCGCCATCATCTCGTCAATTGGCGCATTAACTGGCAATCAAAATCGGAGAATCTGAAAGCTTTAGCTGACGAACTGCAACTGAGTTTAGATAGCTTTATTTTCATTGATGACAATCCAGTTGAGTGTGCTGAAGTTAGGGCAAACTGTCCAGAAGTCCTGACATTACAACTTCCTCAAGAGTGCGAGACGCAAAGCTATCAGCCTTCGGCTGTACGCATCCCGCAATTTTTAGAGCATATTTGGGCTTTCGATCAACTCCAAACCACCCAAGAAGACCAACAAAGAACTAATCTCTATCAACAGAATGTCCAACGCCAGCGTTTGCAACAGGATTCTCTTTCCTTTACTGATTTCTTAGCGCAACTGAACTTAGAAATTGAGATTTCGTCAATGCAAAGCGAGCAACTTTCACGGGTTGCTCAACTTACCCAACGCACCAATCAGTTTAACCTCACAACAATCCGACGGTCTGAGGTTGAAATTCAACAACTTTATAATTTAGGAAAGTTAGAGTGTCGGGTGGTCAAGGTAAAAGACCGCTTTGGAGATTATGGCTTAGTCGGTCTGCTCTTGTTTGTATCTCAAGAAAATGCACTATCTGTAGACACATTTTTGCTTAGTTGTCGGGTACTTGGTCGGGGTGTAGAGCATAAGATGCTTGGCTATTTGGGAACTCTTGCTCAAGAAAGAGGATTGGAACGAGTCGAGCTTTTCTATACACCTACGAATAAGAATCAACCAGCTTGGGATTTTCTGGTTAATGTTGGTAGACAATTTCAGCAGGAGAAAGATGGTGGTTGGTTGTTCGAGTTTCCATCTCAAACCGCATCCGAAAGCAATTTTTTACTTGTATCCGATATAGATCCCCTAGTTAAAGAAGCTGATGAGAGCCTAAGAAAAACAGTCTCGTCCGAATCCAATAAATTACATATATCCGATAAAGATATCGTAGTTAAGGAAGCTAATGGGAGTCTATTAGAAACAGCCTCGTCTGAAGCCAGCATAATACTTATATCCGACAGAGATATCGTAGTTAAAGAAGCTGTAAAAGTAGCCTCGTCCGAAGCCAATAAAGTACATATATCCGGCGGATATACGGTAGATATAAATCCCGATCAAGAACCAAAATCTGATAGCTCGGTAAAAATAGCCTCCTTTGCACACTTCTTTGAGCGCATTGCTCGGAATCTATATAGTCCCGAACTGATTCTCAAAGAGATTACATCCCGACAACAGCGCCAACGTCCTCAGTTGGATATAAAATTTGTTGCTCCTAGCACTCCTATAGAGAAGGCGATCGCACATTTATTCGCAGAAGCCCTCAAACTAGACAAAGTGGGTATTGATGATAACTTCTTTGAACTAGGTGGCGATTCGATTCGGGGAGCGATTCTGATTAATAAATTGCAAGCTCAATTAAATGAGATTATTCATTTTGTTGTCCTATTTGATACTAAGACAGTTGCTAAACTAGCAGCTTACATAGAAGAACAATACCCACAAACAGCAGCAAAACTGCTGGGTAAGGAAATAACTGCAATTAGTGAATTACCACAACAGTGCATTGATGAAGCTAAAGTTTTGCAAATGCGCTCGTTGATTCCCTCCATTGCTCTCCCAATAGATGACGACGCAATCAAAAACCCGCCAGCTATCTTTATCCTCTCGCCTCATCGCAGTGGTTCTACCTTACTCCGCGTCATCCTGGGGGGAAATCCGCAGTTGTTTGCGCCTCCAGAATTGGAACTGCTGACGTTCAATACACTTGGGGAACGAAAAGCAGCATTTTCTGGACGTTACAGCTTTTGGATGGAAGGGACGATTCGGACAATTATGCAAATTCGGGGGTGCAGTCCAGAAGAGGCGATCGCACTTATGGAAGAATTAGAAGCGAAAAATCTCACCACCAAGCAGTTCTACCAACTTATACAGCAATGGCTGGGCGATAAAATCTTGGTAGATAAGACCCCCTCCTACTCCATAGATTTAGAAACTCTCAAACGGGCGGAAATAAACTTCCAAAACCCAGTCTACATCCACCTTGTGCGTCATCCTTATGCAACGATGCGCTCTTATGAAGAAGCTAGAGTAGAGCAAACATTTCCATATCAACATCCTTTCAATAGGCGAGAACTCGCTGAACTCGTTTGGCTGATTAGCCATCAAAATATTCTCGAATTCTTGCAACAAGTTCCCCAAGAACGCCAGTATCAAGTCAAATTTGAAGACATAGTTAGCCAGCCGCAGACAAGTATTGAAGGCTTATGCCAATTTTTAGGGGTGGAATTCCATCCTGATATGCTGCAACCATACAAAGAGAAAAAGCAGCGCATGACCGATGGGATTTATGCCCAGTCTAGAATGGTGGGGGATGTGAAATTTCACGAACATCAGGCCATTAATGCTAGCACCGCAGATAGTTGGAAGCAGTATTACAGCACTGACTTCTTAAGTGATGTAGCTTGGCGAGTAGCAGAGTCTTTGGGATATCAAAGAAATAACCGTGCTATTGCGAAAGTTCGTCGGGAAAATCAAACAGAATCTCAAACATTCCCGCTTTCTTTCGCCCAACAGCGCCTATGGGTTTTAGCACAATTAGAGCCGGACAGCCCTTTCTACAATATGTTTAAAGCTGTTCGTCTCAACGGGCGTATAGATATAGAAGTTTTAGAACGCAGTCTCAACGAGATTATCCGCCGCCACGAAATTCTACGCACCACTTTTAGCGCGGTGGAGGGAACGCCTGTACAAGTAATTGCTCCCCACGCAACCATGAAACTCTCGGTTGTAGACTTGCAACAATTGTCAGAACAAGAACAGTCAGAACAATTGCAACTTTTAGCAACCCAAGATCAATTACAATCCTTTGACCTCACCAAAGGACTGTTGCTGCGAGTCACCTTAGTACAACTCAAGTCAGAGTCTTATGCTTTGTTATTGACCATGCACCACATCATTGGTGATGGTTGGTCAATGGGAGTATTCATCAAAGAATTGTCGAGTTTATATCAAGGTTTCTTGGTTGGCAAACCTTCTCCCCTCCCACAGCTACCGATTCAATACGCAGATTTTACGATTTGGCAACGCCAATGGTTGCAAGGAAAAACATTACAAACCTCAATCAACTACTGGAAGCAACAGCTAGCAGACGCACCACCTCTGTTGGAACTACCTACAGATAGACCTCGTTCCTCTGTGCAAACTTTCCGAGGTTGGTGTTTTTCCTTCCAGCTAGATGCAAAACTGACAGCATCGCTGAAAGAACTCAGCCACAAGTCAGGAACTACCTTATTTATGACTTTGATGGCGGCTTATGCGACTCTACTATTCCGTTACAGTGGTCAGCAAGATATTCTGTTAGGAACACCGATCGCCAGCCGCAACCATCAAGATATAGAAGGGTTAATTGGCTTTTTTGTCAATACCTTGGTGATGCGAACTCGACTAGAAGATAATCCGAGTTTTTCCAAGCTACTAACGCAAGTACGTTCTACTTGCATGGATGCCTACGCCAACCAAGACGTACCCTTTGAACAGATTATCGAAGCTTTGCAAATAGAGCGTAGTCTCAGCCACAGTCCCCTATTTCAGGTGATGTTTGCATTGCAGAATACCCTAATGGAGCAATTAGAAACGCCTGAATTAGGAATCGCTCCTTTACATCTAGATAACGTCAACGCCAAGTTTGACCTCACATTACAAATGTGGGAAACAAACACAGCCGAAGGAAACTCACTGCAAGGGTTTTGGCAATATAACACCGATTTGTTTGATGAAGACAGAATCGCCCGCATGACTGGTCATTTCCAGACACTATTAGCGGGAATTGTCGCCAACCCGCAACAGTCGGTAGGTACATTGCCATTGCTAACTGAGCGTGAACGTCATCAATTGCTAGTGGAATGGAATGATACTCACATACCATATCCCGATACTAAATGTATCCATCAAGTATTTGAGGAACAGGTAGAACAAACACCAGATGCGATCGCAGTGGTGTATGAGGATGAGTCTCTGACATATCGGGAATTGAGCGATCGCGCCAATCAATTAGCGCATTATCTACAAAGCTTGGGAGTCAAGACAGAAGTACTGGTGGGGATTTGCGTCGAGCGATCGCTCGAAATGGTAATTGGGCTGCTAGCTATTCTCAAAGCTGGCGGAGCATACTTACCACTCGATCCGGCATATCCTCAAGAACGTTTAGCTTATATGCTGAATGATTCTCAGGTTGCAATACTGCTGACTCAAGAACAGGTAAAAGCGCAGATACCGACAGCCAACGCTCACGTTATATTTTTAGATACTGACTGGGAAGAGGTAATTAGCAAATATAGCCAGGAAAATCCAACCTGCAAAGCATCGAATCATAATCTTGCTTATGTAATTTATACCTCTGGTTCTACAGGAAAGCCGAAAGGCATAGGCGTTACTCATCAAGCTGTGAATCGGTTAGTGTGTAACACCAACTACGTAAAGTTAACAGCTAATCACCGAGTTGCTCAAGCCTCGAATGCAGCTTTTGATGCTGCTACCTTTGAAATTTGGGGGGCTTTACTTAATGGAGCTAGGCTAGTAGGTATTACTAAAGAAGTCCTGCTTTCGCCGCCACAACTAGCTATACAACTGCAAGACCAGCAGATTGACTTTTTGTTTGTCACTACAGCTTTATTCAACCAGTTGGTAAGTCAAGTACCAGGAATCTTTAAAACTCTACAAACTGTTCTATTTGGTGGAGAGGCGGTTGAACCAAACTGGGTGCGGACAGTACTGCAAAATCAGCCTCCAAAGCGACTGCTTCACGTTTACGGCCCAACAGAAAATACTACTTTTTCTTCCTGGTATTTAGTGCAGGAAGTACCAGAACGTGCAACAAATTTGCCAATTGGGAAACCAATTGCTAATACGCAAATCTATATTCTGGATCGTCATCTCCAACCTGTACCGATTGGCGTTCCTGGTGAACTATGTATTGGAGGTGATGGTTTAGCCAAAGGTTATCTCAACCGCTCAGATTTAACCGAAGAAAAGTTTATCCCAAATCCCATTGCTGAAGCACAATTAACTTCTAGCAAAAAGTTGTACAGAACAGGAGACCTAGCTCGTTATTTACCTGATGGAAATATTGAGTTTCTTGGTCGCATTGACAACCAAGTTAAAATTCGTGGTTTCCGAATTGAGCTTGCAGAAATTGAGGTGATTTTAACTCAACATCCCCAAGTACGGGATGCTGTTGTGATTGCTAGGGAAGATCAGCCTGGGATTAAAAATTTGGCAGCATACTTGATCCCCGAAGGAAAACAGCCAATTAGTAGCGAGTTGCGATCATTTCTCAAAGAAAAGCTTCCCGACTATATGATTCCTGCATCCTTCACAGTTCTGGAGATATTGCCGATTACGCCCAATGGCAAGGTAGACCGCCGTGCCTTACCAGTACCAGAATTCGAGTTTAATGACAATACTAGCTTTGTCTCTCCCCGCACCGACGTTGAAAAAATCTTGTTAAAAATTTGGCAAGATGTTTTACTATTAAAACAAGTTTGTATTCATGACAACTTTTTTGAATTGGGCGGCGATTCCATCATTGGAATTCAAATTATCGCCAAAGCCAATCAAGCTGGATTAAAACTAACTCCAAAACAGCTATTTCAGCAGCAAACCATTGCTGAGTTAGCTGCTGTAGCTGTGACAACTACCTCTAAGGAGGCAGAACAGGGCTTAGTTAAGGGCATTGTTCCCTTAACACCAATTCAGCATTGGTTCTTTGAGCGGAATTTACCCGAACCCCATCACTTTAATCAATCTTTCCTGCTAGAAGTTCCGCCAAATATCCAACCGGAATTACTAGAACAGGCATTACAAAAGCTGGTGTACCATCACGATGCTTTACGGCTGCGGTTTGTGCAGCAAGCAGCGCAATGGCAACAGTACAACAGTGATGTGTGCGATGCAGTATCTTTAGCAATTGCTGATTTATCCAACCTGACTCAAGCAGAACAATCAAAGGCAATTGAGTTAAAGGCAGATGAAATACAGCGATCGCTAAATTTAGCAGATGGGCCGTTGCTGCGGGTCGTACTATTTAACTTAGGCAAATCTTCCCCTGGACGGTTGCTCATCGTCATCCATCACTTGACTGTAGATGGGATTTCCTGGCGGATTTTGCTAGAAGATTTAGCTGGGGCATACAAACAGTTAGATAGTGGGAACAACATCGAACTCCCTGCAAAAACAACTTCCTTCAAAGATTGGGCAATCCGATTGCAGGATTATGCAAGTACTCAAGGACTGCACTCAGAGCTAGATTACTGGCTGCACTCAAGGTCGTTCGCAGTTGCTCCTTTACCGTTGGATTTTGTTGCTGTTGCCTCAGAAAACACTGTCGGTTCAAGTCAGATTATCTCTATATCCTTGAGTGCAGAACAGACTCGCGTTCTGTTGCAGGATGTCCCTGGAGCTTACAACACCCAAATTAACGATGTGCTATTGACCGCATTAGTGCAGAGTTTTGCTGGATGGACAGGCTATGACTCCCTACTGATTGAATTAGAAGGTCACGGGCGGGAGGACTTGTTTGAGGATGTAGACTTATCCCGCACAGTCGGCTGGTTTACCAGTATATTCCCCGTTTGCTTAAAACTTGGAAGCCTTCACCATCCTGGAGAGGCTCTTAAGTCGGTCAAAGAGCAACTACGACGCATCCCCAACCGAGGTATTGACTATGGCATCTTGCGGTATCTTAACCCAGACATAAACAAGCAACTTGAGCTACTCCCTCAAGCTCAGGTGAGCTTTAATTATTTGGGTCAATTCGACCAAACGCACCTAACGCCCCTTGGTTGGAAATATGCCCAAGAGTCTAGCGGTTCTATTCACAGTCCTAAAGGACAGCGCCGCCATTTGTTGAATGTGAATGGATTAGTCATTGAAGGTAGATTGCAGCTGGAGTGGAAATATAGCGAGGCTTTCCATCACCAGGCTACTGTAGAAAATTTGGCTGACAACTATGTGAAAGTCTTAGAAGCTATTATTGACCACTGCTTATCCCCAGAAGCAGGAGGTTATACCCCTTCAGATTTTCCAGAAGTTGGTTTAAGCCAAGAAGCGTTGGACGAACTGCTAGCAGAAATTGAATGAAGTTATTGACAACTCATCTCTATCAAGAGAAGACGTGTCCTCACTTTGTCGATTGTTTGAATTTTTCCACACCAACCATATTCATTATTTATGACAATCTCGAAAGCTACACTCACAACCGCGCGTGATTCAGGAGTTTTAGTTAATAAGCTTGCTTCTAAAATTTCCTGCATTTCTTATCAGAGTATGCGGCGGTCTAGCAGAGTATTGAGAGAATTTGTACTTTATTATTTTCCCATTTATAACCTCTCAATGAATGACTTTTTTCGGTTTTATCCAGTTTTAGGCTTTATTGAAGCTCTGGTCTATCAAACTGATGATGAAGTTGAAAAAATTCAAAGTGAAGGCTATGAAAAGCTCCAACATTCTCCTTGGCACTCCAAGCAGGAAATGATCTTGGCTGTTTTAGAAGAGCATAATCTCAAGCATTGTAAAGTTGAACCATATATGCAAAAATTGGGAGAATATTTTGAATTAGAAACTCAGCTATTAGCTAGTTCTCATGTTACTCATGGAATGATTAAAAAAGCGGCGGAATTACGTTCTTCTGACTATCGAGTTTTACATTGTACTTTGCTCAAAATGTTAGGTCTAAATTACCTAGAAGATGAGTTAAATGATGAATTAAGACTGATGTGGCCTCTAGAAGTTTTAAATGACATTGAAGATGATCTGATGTTCTATTCAGATGATGTAGCAGCTAAACATTATAATACCTACAGAATGTTTGTGAAAGTTTATGGAGAAAAAGCACCTTATTTCTTAAAGAAAGAGTTAGACTTTTATGAAAGTCTATTTCATAAACAGTTAGGGCGATTTTCTGGTATGAAGCGAGATTCTTTCCTCAAACCTTGGAATGCCTATCGTCTAGACCATCCAGTACCGCTCATCCCTGAACCAATTCTGGAAAATTAATATTAACTATTGCTAATGGCTAATAGTGAATTGCTAATTAATTATTAAATTATCTATACTATTAGTTATTAGCAGCTTGTTCAAGACGCGGCGCTTGCCAAATAGATAAGCTTTTGCTGATATATACTATTTTAAAAAAAGGAAAGATCGAAACTAGAAAAATACACTTTTCTAGGTCAGCAGTTTAGTAAAAATGTAAGGGTAGAATGGTGGAAAAACAGCGTGGTGTAACAATATGGTTAACTGGTTTGAGTGGTGCTGGCAAAACCACCATCTGCCAATTTTTGGAAACAGAATTGCGACGCACAGGATATAAAGTCGAGGTACTTGACGGCGATGTAGTTCGCCAAAACTTAAGTAAGGGGTTAACTTTCAGCAAGGAGGATCGAGACGAAAATATTCGGAGAATTGGTTTTGTAGCTCAACTCCTAACTAGAAATAATGTAATTGTATTGGTTTCAGTGATCTCGCCATATCGAGTAATTCGTGAAGAAGTCAAAGAACGGATTGGAAATTTTATTGAAGTATACGTTAATGCACCATTAGAAGTTTGCGAACAGCGAGATGTCAAAGGTTTATATAAAAAAGCCAGGGCTGGCGAAATCAAAAATTTCACTGGAATTGATGATTTATATGAAATACCTCTTGAACCTGATGTTGAATGCAAAACTCATCAAGAAAGTATTTCCGAAAGCGCAAATAAAATTTTGACTAAATTAGAATATTTAGGGTACACCAATTCCCTATTATTGCCACAATTCCATAACAATTACTCCTGAATATGATGATCGAGTAGGAAAAAATGAAATGACTTTAGTGAAAGAAAAGGAACTATGGAAACTTTTTGTTGAAGTTGGACAACAACAATATTCCCTTGTTGCTGTGGGAAATAATTTTGCTAAGAATAATGAGGCAGCATGGACTAGTTTTATCACCAATTTATTATCAGCAAAAGGTAATCCTACTATTGAAGATATTTATAAATATTTATTAAATGGAGTTGCTGAATATAACCAACAAAATCAGTCAGAAGTTGATATTAAAACTGTTTATAATTACTTTGCCGCTAAAATTATTCGTTCAATTTTTGTTGAACCATCAGAACTAGAGAAAAACTGGTATTTTATTTGTCGCGCGGCAGAAATTCCTAAGCCTGGAGATTTTATTACTGTTCAGGTTTTTCAGGAACCGTTAGTGGCTGTACGCCAAGCAGACGGAAGGATTTGTGTTTTCCTCAATGTCTGCACTCATCGCCAAGCACCAGTGTTTGAAGGTCACGGTTGTGTGAATGTAGATAAATCGGCTCTTTGTCCTTATCATGGATGGGCTTATGGTATAGATGGTCATTGCAAGAATGCACCAGGTGCAAATAGAGGAGAGTTTGGTGCTGATTTTGATTTGACAAACTACAGTTTGCAGGAGTTTGAGATCAAAATTGATGAAAATCAGGGGATTTTTGCCAAGCTTTCAGAAAATAGTCATCTCAAGCAAGAATCACAACCTGAAAACCATCAAAATATCGGGGTAGAAATTATAAATCTGCTTAATTCTGTGAGTCCAGGTTATGCAGATGGAGAAACCGCCACACTTCCAGAACAAATCCGCCTCTGGTTGAGAATTGGTTATTTAGAAGAGAATATAAAACAGCTAATTGTAGAGATTACCTCAGAAGGAAGAAGCGATCGCCACCAATTAATATTAGAGTCATTGATTGCGGAACTCAAACACGTTATCCTGACTGTTGATAGTGATGGGTCAACCCCTGAACTGGATGAAGTGCTGCAACGAGTTTACAGCAATGACGATCAAAAGCAAATCATTGGAAAGCCTATTGAGTATTCCAAAATTGATGCTGATGACATAGAATATCCCGAATCATCTGAAAGAAGACAAGCATTGCCAATCTGGATTTATGGCGATGCAGCATTGTTTGCTCTCGAAGTTGAGCATTTGATTAAACCAACTTGGCAATTTGTTTGCCATATCAACGAAGTTCCGCAACCGGGTAACTTCACTTGGCTGGATATTGTCGGTGAACGAGCCTACGTCATCCGCACTGCAAGCGGTGAATTGTTCGCTGGAAAACTTCAGGATGCCACACAACGGGGAAGCTATCCAAAATTTGGCTTACCCAACTACGGTTTAGAACCCATCGATATTGACATTTTTTATGGATTTATTTTCATTCGCTTTAGTTGGGAAGGCTCAAGATTAGCCGATAGTTGGTATCTACCTGGGTTATTAGAACCCTACAAACTCCAAGATATGCAACCCATTGGTGGAGTCGGTCGCTATGACATTAATGTTGAGGTGGATTACAAACTGCTGTGGGAAAACTTCTTAGAAGATTATCACTTTCCCATGATGCACAAAGGTTTAACTCGTCGGTTTGGAGTGTCGAGTGATTGTGAAGGCATCAACGGCATGATTATTCCGATGCGCGATCCGGCTTCACCCAGCTTAACCCCAATCGAGCGACAATATTATGATTGTGCCAAAGCGATCGCTCGACATTCTTGGGAGCGTGAGCAGCAATTACAAGATTTTGCTACTGAAAACGATTCTTTGCCTGAAACGCTGTGTTTCTCAGCCTTCTGTTCAATGTCGGCGCAAGAAGAAATACCGATGCCTTTTTCTTTGAGCGTATTTCCCGAACATGTCCAAACTTTTTCCTTAGTTCCCGCCGGCCCAAGAGAGTGCCGTTTTCATGTTCGCAGTTATGGTCATGTTCTTGACCCAAACGATCCTCACAGTAAAACCATTGAAGAGGCGCGGCTAGCGAACATCCAACTGCTTTTGGAATCGTTACATGAGGACATTCGCGTTAACTACATCTGTCAAGACAGCGTTTCATCGCGGCTGTTCGAAAAAATCGGAGTATTCAGTATTGCCGAATTTGATGTTGCTAAGTTTCAGGAGGCTATTTACACGAAGCTACCAATAACCCGTCGTCAACAAAAACCATTATGACTACCACTGTCCCGTCAGTCAATGCTGTAACTGAAATTGAGACTCGCAAAGCCGACCACTTACGTGTCTGCTTAGAAGAAGATGTCCAGTTTCAGCACGTAACTAGTGGATTTGAGTGCTATCGCTTTATTCATGATTGTCTTCCTGAAATTAACCGCAGTGACATCAATTTACAAACAACCTTCCTGGGTAAAAATCTCGGCGCTCCCCTACTGATTTCTTCGATGACAGGGGGAACCGAATTGGCGCAGCTAGTCAATACTCGTTTAGCAACTGTTGCTCAACGCTACCGATTAGCAATGGGAGTTGGTTCGCAACGAATTGTGATTGAACAGCCTCATTTAGCTTCTACTTTTGCCGTGCGCTCTTTTGCTCCTGACATTTTGTTGTTAGCGAACTTGGGGGCTGTACAACTAAATTATGGATGTGGACTTGATGATTGCTTGCGCCTTGTAGATTCTCTGGAAGCGGATGCACTAATTTTGCATCTCAACCCCCTGCAAGAATGTGTGCAATCAAGAGGAGATACAAATTTTCGGGGGCTGTTGGGTAAAATTGCCCAACTTTGTCAGCAACTACCTGTTCCGGTTGTTGTCAAAGAAGTGGGAAATGGAATTTCTGCGGCGATCGCACAAAAGTTAATTGATGCGGGAGTCACAGCCATTGATGTCGCTGGCGCAGGTGGAACTTCCTGGTCAAAAGTAGAAAGCCAACGCGCAAAAGACAACAAGCAGCGCCGTTTGGGACAAACTTTTGCTGATTGGGGTTTACCAACCGCAGAGTGCATCAACTCCATCCGGGCGATCGCGCCGACAATTCCCTTGATTGCTTCTGGTGGGCTACTCACCGGATTGGATGTAGCAAAAGCGATCGCTTTAGGAGCCGATTTAGCAGGTTTAGCCCGACCTTTTTTAGAAGCAGCCGTCAAATCGGAAGCCGCCGTTGATGAGTTGGTCGAAGTTCTGATTGCTGAACTCGAAACAGCTTTATTTTGTACTGGCAATGCCACCTTAGCAGAACTAAGAAGTTCTGGGGCATTGCAACGTGTCTAAATGAAATGAGTAGCATATATAACATGAAACTAGATGATTGCAATCAATCCACGCAAAACGCCCTCCACATTCGGGGCATAATTGCGATCGCGATCGTCAGTCTAATATGGGCGACAACCTTCCCACTGACCAAAGATGCAGTCACTAGCTTTTCACCAGCTGTACTCACCGCCAGCCGTTTTACTGTTGCAGCCGCGATATTTACCCCATACTTACGCTCTTTAAACGTTCAAATATTACGTGATGGCACAGTTTTAGGACTTCTACTTTTCGCCTGCTTCGCCTTCCAAGCGATCGGGCTGGAAACTGCCAATGCCAACCGGGGAGGATTTATTTTCAGCCTAAATGTGATCATCGTACCCCTACTGGGGGCGTTATTCGGTCAGCCCTTGCTACTTAAAACTGTACTCGCCGCCGGAGTTGCCCTCACAGGCATCGGCATTATGTGCTGGGAAAATGGCTCTCTAGGTATGGGTGACTTGTTGTTGTTTGGCGACACCTTCATTTACGGGGTTTATATGCTGGTACTTCAGCAAACGGCACAACGCCACTCAACCCTATCCTTAACTGCCATCCAACTGTGGATTGTGGCAGTGTTAAGTACCATCTGGGCAGTGCCGGATCTGAACGTTGGGCAATTTGAGACTCTGAGCAATAACTATGGCATTGTCCTCTATCTCGGTCTGGTAGGGACTGCTGGTACTACCTGGTTAGAAACAATAGGTCAGCAATGGATTTCAGCTTCCGAGGCGGCGCTATTGTGTACCCTCGATCCAGTACTCACGTCCGTTTTTTCCTTTTGGCTACTCGGTGAGAAGTTTGGAGTAGGCGGTTTGATTGGTACGGTTTTGGTACTAACTGCATTGATTTTGAGTCAGAGTAAATCTCAATATATAGATCGAAAATTAATATTTGGCGCAGAAAATGTTTAAAAATTAGTAACTTTAACTTGATTTTTTCTACTATACGACCCTGATTAAAACGATGCTAAAGTTTTCGATTGAATTTCGACCTCCTATTCCTCCTACAAAAAGTTTGATTATCGGTACATTGGGGCCAAGCGGTACTAGTAGTGACTATGCTTCTAGCTATATAATCAAACAATTAGAGTCAGAAGAATTAACTGGAGAAATTCAGTTATTTGATGGTTTTCCAGATGTTAAAGAAGCTTTGCTGCAAGACAAGATTGATCTAGCTCTGGTTCCTCATGCTTACCAAATGATTAATGAGTTTTATATGGAGCCAAGTTTTGATTTAGGCTTCATTTTTATCTATCCTACTCCAGTTTATGGATTAGCTAAGAAGAAAAATACAGAGGTAGTTTTTAAAGGAGCTAGACTTGTTACCCATCCTGCACCTTTACCTTTGTTGTCAAGACTTTTACCAGACTCCCAAGACCAATCAGAAATTCAGGTTGATTTGTCTCCTTCTACTAGCGATGCGGCGATTCAAGTACAAAAGGGTTTAGCTACTCTAGCTATTACTAATAAAAATGCTGTTGACGCTTATGATTTGGAGTTTATTTCCACCTATGGAAAAATCCCTATGAGTTGGTCAATTTTTTATAAAAAATTAGCAGAAAGTCATGTCTAAATTCTTCCCAACTCCCAAAATTACAAAAATGGGTTCAGATGTAGAATTAATAGCTTATGAATGTCAAGACACACTTGTTCAACTAGTGTATCTTGCTCCGGGAGCTAATTTTGCCCTACACGAACATCTAGAAAGTCAGATGGGGATGATAATTTCTGGTCGTTTAGAAATGAACGTCAACGGAACCACAGAAATTATTGAACCGCTACAACAAGCTTATATTGCCAATGCTTATGTTCCTCACGGTTCTGTAAATATTTTTCCAGAAACAGCAATAGTATTCGATGTAAAAAGGATCATAACTTCTTTACCATCAGAAAAAACTGACGAAGTGTTTCTCAAGGTATCGCCTAAAAAAGATGAAATTACTGGTTTACCATGTCAATCTATTGTTGCTTCTTGGTTTGAGATTGTAATTACTGAAATTCCCCCAGGAGGAATTATCCCAATGGCACAATCTACTAGCGAAGAAATGGGAATAATTTTGAATAGACAGTTAACGATGTCTGTGGAAGACGAACAGCAGCAACTAGAATATGGTAGTATTTATTATGCTCCAGTTGGTGTGTTTTGTGGAGGATATAATTATTCTAATGAAGCAGTATCTTTGATTAAAATTTTGATTCCACCCAGTTCTAATTTTTCTTACAAAGAAGCTTCTTTGAGTGAAATAACTGCGCGATCGCTAACTGCTTCTTAAAGGAATATTCATCATGGATTTAGGATTAACACAGAAAATAGCTTTAGTGACAGGAGCAAGTGCTGGCATTGGTTATAGCGTTGCCCAAAAGCTGGCAGCAGAAGGTTGTCAGTTAATAATTTGTGGGAGAAATTCTGAGCGGTTAGAACAAGCTTATCAAGGTTTGATTAGTTCCAAAGCAAAAGTTATCCCCATTGTTGCTGATGTTCAAAAGGCAAGTGATTCTCAAAAATTAGTACAAGAAGCTCTCAACCAATTTGGCAAAATTGATATCTTGGTCAATAATTCTCAGGGGGCTACATTTTCTAATGAAGCAGTAGAAAATTTATCTGATGAAGATTGGTCAACTGTTTTTGAAGGAAAATTAATGGGCTATATTCGCATGACGAATCTGGTGCTACCGACGATGAAAAATCAGCAATGGGGGCGCATTATCAATATTGTTGGCACATCAGGAAAAGAACCTTCTAGCCGTCTTGTGAAATCGGGAGTGAGCAATGCTGCATTAATCAACTTTACTAAAACTGTTGCCACAGAAGTTGCTAAGTGGAATGTTTTAGTTACCTGTGTCAATCCTGGTCTGATTGATACTCCAAGGCATAGAGAATATTTAGAAGTATTCGCACAAAAGGAAGACCGAAATATTGAGGCGATTATAGAAGGAATAGATAACACCATTCCTATAGGCCGTCGTGGTCTTTCTAGTGAGGTTGCCAATTTAGTTGCTTTTCTCAGTTCAGAATGCGCTAGCTATATAACAGGTGTAACTATTCCAGTTGATGGCGGGTTATCTACAGCAGCTTTTTAAGTAATTTAATTGCATTTCTCTCTCTGCGCTCTCTGCGCCTCTGCGGTTAATTAAAAATATATATATTTATAAAAAATAAAGCAATGGTAGCTATACAAAATCAAAATAAAACAAAAGATATCGAAGCCATCTACCCCCTTTCGCCAATGCAACAGGGGATGCTATTTCATACCCTGTATCAACCAGAATCAAGAATATACTTTGAGCAGTTTCGCTTCACACTTCATGGCGATTTAAACAAAAGTGCGTTTGAGCAAGCTTGGCAACAAGTGGTACAGAGACACGCAGCTTTACGAACTCTTTTTGTTTGGAAGAACCGCAAACAGCCAGTCCAAGTAGTACGTAAACAAGTTAATTTACCTTGGATTAACAGGGACTTGCGTTTACTCTCAACTGAGGAGCAGCAAACACAAATTATTTCTTTCTTAAACATAGATAAAGAGCAAAATTTTGAACTTGACAAAGCTCCATTGATGCGGTTTGTTTTATTTCGGTTAGCAGACGAAACTTATCATTTTGTCTGGAGCTTTCATCATATATTGCTCGATGGTTGGAGTTGGCCGATTCTCTTCAAAGAAATCTTTGCTTTTTACGAGTCCATTACCAATAATCAACCATTATATTTAGCTCCAACTCGTTCTTACCGAGATTACATTAATTGGTTACAGCAGCAAGACTTGTCTCGTGCAGAGGAATTTTGGCGGCGAACTCTTGAGGGTTTTACTGCTTCTACCCCTTTAGTTGTGGAACAAGCTGTAGGGCAGATTGCTCACCAGCAAACCAGTTATATTCGACACCAACATTTATCAGCCGAGGCAACTGCTAATTTAAAATCTTTTGCCCAACAACATCATCTCACCGTTTCTACCTTGGTGCAGGCAGCTTGGGCATTGTTACTGAGTCGCTACAGTGGTGAGTCTGACGTAGTATTTGGGGCTACAGTGTCTGGTCGTCCTCATAACTTATCTGGTGTAGAGTCGATGGTGGGATTATTTATTAATACCCTACCTGTACGAGTAAAAATCCCTGAAACAGCTGATTTATTGCCTTGGTTAGTGCAATTGCAACAAGAACATATAGAACGGGAGCAGTATTCCTACACCTCACTGGTAGATATTCAAGGTGTGAGTGAGATTCCGAGGAATCAACCTTTGTTTGAAAGCATTGTTGTGTTTGAGAACTATCCTGTCAACTTAACCTTGCAAGCACTCCCAGGGAATTTAAAAATAGCCGATCGCCAAGCCCTCGGAGAAACGAATTATCCCTTAACGGTGGTAGCAATCCCCAGTGATGAACTGGTAATCAAAATCAACTACGATCGCGATGCCTGCGGCGGGCTACGCCAACGCTTTGACGCAGATACCATTGATCGGATGATTGGTCATTTGCTCACACTGTTGCAGGGAATTACTACTAATCCTCATCGTAGTGCTGGCGAATTACCGCTACTTACACCAGCAGAACAAGATTTACTTTTAGTCGAATGGAACGCTACTCAAGCCGCCAATCGCATCCATGATTGCATCCATCAATTATTTGAGCAGCACGTTGAAAAAACACCCGAATCTGTGGCAGTGGTGTATGACAATCAAGATTTGACCTACCAACAGTTAAATCAACGTGCCAATAAATTAGCCCACTATTTGCAAAGGTTGGGTATTAAACCAGATGCACCTGTGGGGATTTGTCTGGAACGTTCTTTAGAAGCAGCAGTTGCTATATTAGCAACCCTGAAAGCTGGCGGTGCTTGCGTTCCCCTTGACCCTACCTATCCTCCAGAACGGTTAGCATTTATGCTAGCGGATACTGGTGCAAGCGTTGTCTTAACTCAAGCTAGTTTAAAGCAATTGCTGGAGAAGGATTTTCACCACCATCTAATTTTGGTAGATGAGGGATGGGATGCGATCGCCAAAGAATCTGATATCAATCTTCAGACAGATACAGAAGCAGATAATTTAGCTTTCATAATCTACACTTCTGGGTCTACAGGAACTCCTAAAGGTACGCTTGTTCCCCATCGATCGCTAACCAATTTAATAGAACACCATCAAGCGAAGATGACAACAGGTGTGGGTGTTCTTCAGTTTGCCTCCCTGAGTTTTGATGTCAGCTATCACGAAATGTTTGCGGCATGGGGTTTAGGTGGAACGTTGTATATGATTGGCGAAAGCGATCGCAAGGATTTAGATAAATTAATTCAGTTACTTGCTAAAGAACAAATCGCCAAAGTGTTCCTTCCCGTCACCTTATGGCAACAATTAGCAGAAATATACGGAGAGGAAGCACATTTATTTAAGAACATTAGAGAAGCGATCGCTTGTGGCGAACAACTCCAGATTACTCAACCAATGATTAAGCTGTTTCAACGTCTGGAGCATTGTAGACTCTACAATTTATACGGCCCCACAGAAGCAGATTTAGTTACAGCTTATACCTTTAGCCAAGAACCAGATAAATGGCCAATTTATCCACCAATTGGTAAGCCTGCTGTCAACGTGCAAGTTTATCTATTAGACCGCAATCTCCAACCCGTGCCGATTGGCGTTCCTGGGGAACTCTACGTTAGCGGTGATGGTTTGGCTCGTGGCTACCTCAACCGCCCAGATTTGACAGAGCAAAAATTTGTTCCAAATCCGTTTGCGAAGGCAGGAGGCACGAGGCTATACAAAACTGGCGACTTAGCTAAATACCTACCAGATGGCAACATCGAATTTTTAGGAAGGATAGACGATTTAGTAAAAGTCCGAGGTTTTCGGGTTGAACTTGGCGAAATTGAAGCGGTTTTGAGCAAACATCCCCAAATTAACCAAGCAGTGGCTAAGGTGTTTGGGCAAAGTGCTAGGGAAAAATATTTAGTCGCTTACTTTGTACCAATTCAAGGACAGACTCTCACCCTCGAAGAGTTGCGTAATTTTCTCCAAGACCAATTGCCAGACTACATGATTCCATCGGCTTTTGTGCAGATGGAGTCATTTCCCCTAACCTCCAATGGTAAAGTCAACCGTCGCGCTTTGAGCGAACCGACAACCAGCAGACCAGAATTAGCTCAAACTTTTGTTGCACCCCGGACTCCCACCGAAGAAATTTTGGCGGGTATTTGGAGGGATGTTTTGGGGTTAGAACAAGTTGGAATTTACGACAACTTCTTTAATTTAGGAGGACATTCTTTACTTGCTACTCAAGTTATTTCTCTGACACGCAAAGCATTTAAGATCGAATTATCTCTGCGAAGTTTATTTGAATCTCCAGCGATCGCAACTTTAGCTAAAATAGTCGAGGCAGCTAGTCAACAAAAACTTTCGCCAGAAATCATCCCCTTTAAAGTTGTGCGTTTACCGGACGCAATAGTGCCAATCTCCTTAACTCAGCTAGAGTTTTGGTTTTTCGAGCAATTCTATCCTGGTAATCCTGTATACAACTTGCCCCTAATTTATCGCGTCACAGGTTCGCTGGATGTGAAAGCGTTAGAGGAGAGTTTAAGAGAAATTGTCCGCCGACACGAAACCTTACGAACCACTTTTAAAGTTGAAAACGGACAAGTTGTTTATGTAATTTCCCCTGAACCTGTATTTGATTTTGTTGTCATAGACGTACAAGATATATCGGAAGCAAAACGACAAGCTGAGAAAGAGATTAAGCAGCCTTTTGATTTGGCGTGGGGGCCGTTATTGCGGAGTAAGCTTTGGCGTTTGAGTGAAACCGAGCATTTGCTTGTTGTCACTACACACCATATTGTTGCTGATGGTTGGTCTTTTAGCGTGTTAACCCAAGAATTGGCAACTCTTTACGAAGCTTTTTCTCAAGGTAAGCGATGTCTGACGACAAGCCACTCCGTGTCTACGCCCCTGACCGAGTTACCCATTCAATATGCAGACTTTGCACATTGGCAAAGACAATTATTGCAGGGGCAAACCTTAGAATCACAAATGCAATTCTGGAAACAACATCTAGGTGTTAATCCTCCAGTCTTAAAACTACCAACGGATTATCCACGCCCAGCCGTGCGAACCTTCACAGGTGCGCGTCAACCTTTGGTGATTTCTTCAGACTTAACCAAAGCACTCAAAATCTTGAGTCAGCAGGAAGGCGTAACCTTATTTATGACCTTGTTAGCAGCACTCAAAACATTACTTTTCTGCTACACAGGACAACCAGACATCATTGTAAGTACGACAGTTGCCAATCGTACCCGTCCCGAAACAGAAGGACTGATTGGTTTCTTTGTCCACTTATTGCCATTCTGCACCAACTTAGAAGGCAATCCCAGTTTCCGCGAATTATTGCGGCGAGTGCGAGAAGTGTCTTTAGGAGTGTATGCACATCAAGAAATGCCCTTCATCAAACTAGTAGAACAAGTGCAACCGATGAGAGACTCTAGTTACACACTACTAGCGCAGGTGATGTTTGTTTTCCAAAACACCCCAGAAGATGATTTAAAACTAGCAAATTTAACTTTAAAGGAGGAATTTATTGCCACAGATACCAAAGATACAGCCGAATTTGATTTAAATCTCACACTCCAAGAAACAACAGAGGGAATTGAAGGCGCTTTAGTCTACAGAACGGATTTGTTCACACCTGCTACTATTGCCAGAATGGGAACAGTTTTTCAAAACTTACTTGAATCTCTAGTTACTAATCCTGACCAACGTCTTAGAGAACTTACCTTTTTAAATGAAGGTGAAAAATTACCAATTCAAAATAACAAATTACCAACAGCGAATAACTTTCAGAATGAATTTACTGAACCTAAAAACTCTATTGAAGAAACCATATTAGCTATTTGGAAAGAAGTTTTAGGGTTAGAACATATCAGTACACAAGATAACTTCTTTGACCTTGGAGGACATTCCGCACTAGTTCTACAACTTACATACAAATTACAGAAAGCTTGGCAAATAGAACTACCTTTAGTTTCCCTATTTGAAAAATCCACCATTGTCCAGCAGGCAGAAACTATCCAAAATTTAATAAAACGAACCGCAGAGACACAGAGAGCGCAGAGAAAATGAGTAACTACATAACCCAACAGAATATCGATAATTAATCCTCTCTCGATCTCTTTCCTCAGCGCCCTCAGCGCCTCTGTGGTTCGTTTTATTCCATTTTAAAATATCACCGTCACTCCAACAAAAAACCGTGAAACCCTCCCTTTTTGACCTAACAGGAAAAGTCGCCATTATCACCGGATCTGCAAGAGGTATCGGTAAATCCATAGTTCAAGGATTAGCAGCTGTAGGCACAAAGGTTGTAGTTGCTGATATTAAAACAACCGAAGCAGAAAAAACTGCACAAATAATTCAGGAGGCTGGAGGCGAAGCGATCGCAATTCCCACCGATGTGAGAAATCGCCAAGATTGTTTACGCCTGATTGAGCAAACTGTGGCGCACTATCACAGACTCGACATCATGGTGTGTAATGCCGGCATTGACATCATCAAACCGGCGGCTGATTTAGAAGAATTAGAGTGGGATAACATCATCAACGTCAATTTGAAAGGATACTTCCACTGCGCTCAACTGGCGGCTCGACAAATGATCGAACAAGGGACAGGCGGCTCAATTATCATGAACTCCTCCATCGGAGGTGTAGTAGGAATCAGTGGTTCTGTGGCTTATACAGCATCGAAAGGAGGGGTAAATTTACTAGTGCGATCGCTAGCACTGGAATGGGCAAGTCACCAGATTCGAGTTAATGCTTTTGCTCCTGGCTATATCGACAACATTATGGAAGGTACTGAAACATTTCGGCGATCGCCACAGGAAGATCAGCAACATCTAAGTGCTGTGATTCCTATGCAGCGACGCGGAAAACCAGAGGAACTCATCGGCCCAGTGATCTTTCTCGCATCTGAAGCAGCTTCTTATGTGACGGGGGAAATTTTGATGGTGGATGGGGGATACAGCGCTATGTAGGGTAGGTAGAAGAAGTTTCCGAGAGTACAACTATGCGAAGATTGATCACACTTACTGCTATCCGCCGTCGTCGGCAAGCGCCAGTTCTACTAGGATTTATCCTGGCGTTTGTCCTAGTTAGTTGCGTCCAAACTAACTTGATCTCTAAAGCAGTAGCTGGATCTCAAATCATTCTTAGTAGTTCTGTCGAACCCAACACCTTTAACCCTCAGTTGATGGAGCAGGGAGTCGGAATTTTGACTTTCCTCTATGAAGGGCTGATTCGTGAAAATGGTCTAGGAGAAATTAAACCAGCATTAGCGCGATCGTGGGAAACTTCTGAAGATCAAAAGCGCATTATTTTTACACTGAGGAAAGAACTGAAATGGTCGGATGGTAAACCGCTAACTGCTGATGATGTGGTGTTTACTTACAAAGATATTTATACTAATCCTGCTATTCCTTCTTATGCCAAAGATTTTTTGCAAATAGGCAAAAATCGTAGTTTTCCTACAGTGAAAAAATTGGATAATTGGCGCGTTGAATTTACCCTTCCAGAACCTTTTGCTCCCTTTATTCGCACAACAAAACTAGAAATTTTACCTGCTCATATTCTGCGCTCCAGCATCACCACAAAAGACTCAGCAGGTAGACCGCTATTTCTCTCAATCTGGGGAACAAATACTCCACCCAGCCAAATTGTTAGCAACGGTGCTTATAAATTGGAATCATACGTTCCAAGTGAGCGGATAACCTTTCGCAAAAATCCCTATTACTGGCGTAAAGATCCTCAAAATCATACTCAACCCTATATCGATCGCATTGTTCTAAATACGGTTAGCAATAATGATACGGCATTAATTCAATTTCGTTCTAGAGGACTTGATTTTATTGACGTAAATCCAAACTATTTTTCATTATTGAAACGAGAAGAGAAAAGGGGAGAATTCACAATTTATAACGGTGGTTCTCAAACAGGAACCACAGCGATGATGTTTAATTTGAATACAGGACTTAGAAATGGTCAACCTTTGATTAATCCAATTAAATCTCGCTGGTTTAATACAGTAGCATTCCGCCAAGCCGTTGCATATAGCATCAATCGCCCGCGTATGGTGAACAACCTATTTGCAGGCGTAGGAGCGCTACAAAATTCACCCATCGCAGTGCAGAGTCTTTACTATCTTTCTCAGCAAGCAGGTTTACCAATCTACAACTATAACCAAGAGAAGGCAAAAGCATTACTTCTCAAAGCAGGTTTTCGATACAACAATCAAGGTGAGTTATTCGATAGCAATGGGAATCGAGTCCGGTTTACGCTCACCGCTAATGTTGGTAATAAGGTGTTGCAAAACATGGCTCCTTTAATTCAAGACGATTTGAGCCAGATAGGAATTCAGGTAGATTTGAATTTGATTGGAGTGGGATTGGTTGTAGACAAATTAGCAAATCGTCTGGATTGGGATTGTCAGATTATGGATGGTTTTCCAATGACGGTAGAACCCAACGAAGCAATAAATATTTGGTCTACTAAAGGGAACTGGCATTTTTTTAACCGCCAACCCCAAGCTGGACAAATACCAATTACTAAACAGCAGGTAGCAGATTGGGAACAAAAAATTGATGCTCTCTACATTCAAGGTGCAGCAGCAAATGAAGCACAACGACAACAAATTTATGCAGAAACTCAACGGCTGAGTCAGGAATATTTGCCATTTATTTATCTAGTAAATTCCTTATCAATGGTGTCTATGCGAAATCGGATTCAGGGGGTGAAACACTCTGCTTTACAAGGAACATTTTGGAATGTTTACGAACTGACAACTAATCATGTCAATGATTAACAAAATATTAGATCCCCGACTTCTTAAAGAAGTCGAGGATCTGGACACCGCGCATAATTACAAAAAGGAGTTTTTTACCAATGAACCTTATCAAAGAACATGAACCTCAAATAACTATTTCTACAACAATTCCCGTTATTGATTTCCATCCATTTATGATTGGTGATTTTGCTGCTAAAGAAACGGTTGCCAATCAAATCTCGTGTGCTATTCAAGAAATTGGATGTTTTTACCTCGAAAATTGTGTACCTCAGACCTTAGTTGATCAAGTTTTTGCTCAAGCGCAAAGTTTTTTCGCCTTACCACAGGAGGAGAAAAATCAAGTAAAACTTGCTCCAGGAACTAGCCGAGGCTATGTTGCTCGTGGTAAAGAGAGGGTATTGCTAGAAGCATTCAATTTTGGTTTAGATGTTGCGCCAGCAGAAGCGGGTGTAACTCATCAGCAGTTTGGTGAACCGAATCAATGGCCTCAAGACCAAAAAGAGTTTCGCCAAGTGCTATTGGAATTTTTTACAAATTGTCGTGATGCGTCTTTTAGTATTTTACAAGCGTTGGCGATCGCCTTAAAACTACCAGAGTCCTACTTTACCGATTTCCATTTAGAACGCAACTTCAACACCTCTATCAACCACTATCCATCTCTACAACAACCCCCCTCCCCCGGCGAGACTCGCTTTGCAGAACATACAGATTACGGCAGTATCACCTTAATATTTCAAGATGAGACGGCTGGATTAGAGGTTTGTAACAATGCAGGAGAATGGATTGCAGCCCCCTTCGCCCCTGGAAAAGTTCTAGTTATCCTTGCAGATTTAATGCAGCGCTGGACAAACGATAAGTTTCCCGCCACCAAACATCGAGTTCCTCTACCTTCCAAATTTCCTACTGCTCCAAGGTACTCGATTATCTATTTTGAGTCTCCCGATTACGATGCCGAAATTACTTGCTTAGAAAATTGCGTCAAGGCGAACACAACTCCCAACTATCCACCAATTCGCACCCATGAATATATCAATCAAGTCGCTACAGGAACCTATACATCAGAAAAAAAATAGACCTTTTTGTTTGTAGTATTCACTTTAGCGCTAAAGCGTATACTACAAACTTGAATTTATAACTCAATTCATTTTTAACGATGCTATCAATTAACGAACTTTCAAAAGAGCCTATTATTTCAACACAGATTCCTGTTATTGACTTACATCTATTTTTAGTTGGTGACAGAGTTGCTAAAGAATTAATTGCCAATCAAATCGCCAGTGCTTTACAGGAAATGGGATGTTTTTACCTGAAAAATCACGATATAAACGTAACTTTGATTACTCAAGCATTTACTCAAGCCAAGTATTTTTTTGCACTGCCGTTAGAGGATAAAAAGCAGGTAGCTTTAACAGAAAAGTGTCATCGAGGATATATTCCTATGGGGATGTCAAGCATACTCAGCGAACAGTTTTATTTTGGTAGAGAAATGAAAGCAGAGGAATTAGATAAGCTAGATCATCCTTTTCACCAACCGAACCAATGGCTACAGAATCAACCTGAGTTTCGGGAAGTGATGCTGCAATTTTTCATAGCTTGCCACGCAAGTACGCTAAAAGTTCTTGAAGGTTTAGCCATTGCTTTGAAGCTGCCAGAATCCTATTTTACTGAATTACATTCTGAGCAAAACCATGCTATGGGTTTACATCACTATCCTGATACATCTCAACTTCCCCAAGCCCAAATTCGCTTAGGAGAACATACAGATGGAAATACTATCACTTATGTATTTCAGCATGAAGTAGAAGGTTTAGAAATTTGTACCAAAGCTGGAGAGAGGGTTCCAGTTCCCTTGATTCCTGATACGGTTGTCGTCATGGCAGGAGAAGTTTTACAAAGATGGACGAATGATAAAGTTTATGCCACAAAACACCAAGTTGCCATCCCATCTGCATCCCAAGACATTAAACCAAGATACTCCTTTGCTTTTTTTGCCTCTCCTAATAATGATGCCGAAATCGCTTGTCCTGACAGTTGTTTAGAGACAAATGAAACTCCAAAGTATCCACCTATTTTAACGAGTGAATTTTACATCCAAAGAAATAATAATAATACATCGATTTTAACTTACTCCAAAAATTAAACTTTTTCCTCTCTGTGCCTTTGGGTCTCAGCATGAAACAAAAATAAGTAATTTATTCTTAATACAACTAACAATGAATGTAGATACCTGGAAAAAAGTAGTACCAAGATCAGTAGTTATGTTTTCTTATAGCATGATTTTTATGCTTTCTTTGATTTCGACTGCGGGATTAATCAATACGGTTTTACCCTCTTATGTTAGTCCTCAAAATCTTGGTGATATCAGTATTAAGTTCCAATATTTTAGCGATCACAAAGATGATTATGATGTTATTTTCTTAGGGCCTAGTACTACTTACCAAGGAGTTGTCCCTAAAGTATTCGATGCAACAATGGCAGCTAATGGGAAAACTATCAGGTCTTTCAACTTTGGAATCATGGCGGCAAATGTAGCTGAAATGGATTTCTATTTACAAAAGATTCTCGCTTTAAAACCAGCAAACTTAAAATGGATATTTTTAGACTGCTTAGTTGACTTTTTTATGGAGGATGCACCGACTGCGGCTAAAAATGTTTATTGGCATACTCCTATAAAAACGATAGAAAATTTTCAATTAATTTCTGAGTCAACCTCTACTTTGAAAGAGAAAATTAGCGGGTTTTATGCAAATTCAGTAAGTTTTCTTTATAGATGGTTAGGTATTGGTTATTTTTCTAATTTTTGGCTGCAAAAATCGGAAGTATCGGAAGTATTACCAAAAGGAATATCTGGTGATAAATTGATACAGGAATCCGGATATTATGCAATGGATTGGCTGGAAAATAGTGAAAAATGGAAACAAATTTTTCTATCGAAACGCTTGGAAAGTTATCAAGAGCAACTAAATCAATCAAAATCAGGAGTTTTTGTTCGAGGAAAAGATACGTATCCCCTTAATTCTTATGCAATCAAAATTATTAAAAACATAGATTCTAGAATTGATAGTCAAAATAAAATGGAACCTATTTTCTTTATTCCTCCAGTTTTAAATACTGATTTTGATAATTCTGCTATTACAAAAGCTTACAAAAATGGTTACATTTCTAATTTATTTGCTTTTAATAAGCCTAATACTTTCGCCACGTTATATGAAGTTGATCGCCGAGCTGATGGGAGGCATTTAAATCAACAAGGCGCTGAAGAATTCACCCGCGCTTTGGCAGCAGAATTTTCTAAATATCTGAATTCATCTCCAAATGATCCATCTAATCAATCCCTTATATCTAGAAGTCAGCTAATCACAGAAAAATCCCACAACCAAACATGAAAAAATATCCCCTACTCTTTAATTTCTGTTTTTAGTTAATTCACACCTGATAATAAACATGGTTTTTACAGAATTTCGTTTTCTATTTTTCTTTATTATTATTTTCTGTGTCTACTGGACTTTACAGAAACACAATCATCGTAAATCATGGTTGCTAGTCTGTAGTTATATTTTCTATGGTGCTTGGGATTGGCGCTTTCTTTCCCTGCTTTTACTTTCGACAGCCGTTGATTACTTTGTTGGTTTGATGCTGTCTAGACCACAGTCTGATAGTTCAATAGTAGAACAAGAAATTCAAACAAGCGAGGCATTACAAAACGGATTTTCTTGGGATGCACTGCTGAATAAATCAATAAATGAGCAGCAGCGCCAAGGATGGTTAGTACTCAGTTTAGTTGTAAATTTAGGTTTGTTAGGATTTTTTAAGTACTATAACTTCTTTGTTGACTCTGCCTCAAACTTATTAATTTTTCTGGGTCTACCTATTAGTATTAATACCCTTCAAATTATTCTGCCAGCAGGTATTAGCTTTTATACATTTCAAACTCTGAGCTATTCAATTGATGCATATCTGGGGAAACTCAAAGCTATTAAAAATTTTGGAGATTTTGCTCTATTTGTAACTTTTTTTCCTCAACTGGTTGCAGGCCCCATTGTCCGCGCATCTACTTTTTTGCCTCAACTAGTAACCCTGAAAAATTTAAATGGTGTTGATTTTCGGGGATATTTAACACTTTTTTTGGTGGGATATTTTAAGAAAGCTTGCATTTCAGATAATTTATCTCCGGTGGTAGACCAATATTTCACGAATCCAGCGATTTATACCACTTCAAGTTGTTGGATTGCTGTTGTATCTTTCGCTGTCCAAATATACTGCGACTTTTCAGGTTATTCAGATATGGCGATCGCCTGTGCAGGTTTACTGGGATACAAGCTACCCCTCAACTTTAATTTTCCCTACTTTTCTGCAAATGTCACTCAGTTGTGGCAACGTTGGCACATTACCCTTTTCACCTGGCTGCGAGACTATATTTATAGCCCTTTGATGAAAATGCGGTCAAAAGAGCAACGCACAGAACTCTTTCAGTCTAGAAATATTCTCATCCTAATGCTTTTTTCTGGACTTTGGCATGGTGCGGCTTGGCATTTTGTCGCTTGGGGAGGATTGAATGGCATTGCTTTAATTGTTCACAAGCAATGGTCATCTTGGATTGCTCCCTACAAGAGATTCCTACCACTCAGAAATATGCTAGGCATACCACTGACTTTTTACTGGTTTTGTGCGTCCGCAATCTTCTTTCGGAGTAACGATATCACTAGTGCTATCCAAATAGCGAAATCTTTTATATTCCTCAATTCTCCTGGTTCAGAAAACCTAAACATCCAAGTAGCTTGGATTTTTATACCTTTAGTTATGATGCACTGGGTCGCTTATAAAAATTGGTTGGCGGGCTGGTGGCAAAAAATTCCTCAATGGAGTTTTGCGGTTTTTTTTGGGGTGATAGTTTCAACAATACTTCGGTTTGCAGCTATTAATCCTCAACCATTTGTTTATTTTCAATTTTAGTTAATTTTGCATTTTTTATTAAAAGCTATGAGCAAAAATACGATTTCAAATCAAATCAAATCTTTCTTCGATTATCTCTCGTTTAACCTACAATATGAATTGATGCTTTTATCTTTTAGAGGTAAAAGCAGAAAAGAAGTTTTTAGTGATATATATTATCGTAATCGGTGGGATGGTCAGGAATCTATTTCTGGAAGAGGTTCTACTCTTCAACAAACATCAGTAATCATCAAAAAACTACCAATTTTGCTGGAGAAACTTAAGATTAAAACAATGCTTGATGCTCCTTGTGGAGATTTTTATTGGTTAAAAGAAGCCCAACTTAATATAGAAAAATACATTGGATGTGATATTGTTGGTGACTTAATTACTACAAATCAACGTAGCTATGGTAACGAAGTCCGAGAATTTATTAACCTCGATTTAGCAGCAGATCCACTGCCACAAGTAGATTTAATTTTCTGTAGAGATTGTTTAGTACATCTCTCATTTCAAGATGCTATTGCTGTAATTAAAAATTTTAAAAAAAGCAATTCAAAATATCTTTTAACTACAACTTATCCAGGGATACCTGAAAACAAAGATATTGTTACAGGTGATTGGCGAGCAATCGATTTAAAATTACCTCCTTACAACTTTCCCGATATGCTGGAAATCATTGATGAAGAAACGACTGAAAGAAAGGACTACCCACAAAAGAGTTTGGGTCTATGGAAATTGAGTGATATAGAGTTAGGGAATAAGAAATAGATAAAAATGGGAGTTTTATATAAAAAATGCGTATTTTAGGAATTTCAGCTTATTACCACGATAGTGCCGCCGCCTTAGTTGTGGATGGTGATATTGTTGCCGCCGCACAAGAGGAGCGTTTTTCCCGCAAAAAACATGATGCGAGATTTCCTAAAGGTGCGATCGCTTATTGTCTCAAACAAGCAAATATTAAATTACGAGAAGTAGACCAAATCGTTTTTTACGATAAGCCATTGGTCAAATTTGAGCGACTCTTAGAAACCTATCTCGCCTACGCACCCAAGGGATTAAGTTCCTTTATTGCGGCGATGCCAGTTTGGTTAAAAGAAAAGCTTTACCTCAAAACGTTGTTAAAAAAGGAACTGGCGACCCTCGGAGATTGCAAAAAAACGCAATTGCCCCAACTTTTATTTACTGAACATCACCAAGCACACGCCGCTTCTGCCTTTTTCCCCAGTCCCTTTGAACGGGCGGCGGTGCTGTGCCTTGATGGAGTCGGAGAATGGGCAACTACCTCGGTTTGGTTAGGAGAAGACCATCAACTAACTCCCCAATGGGAAATTGATTTTCCCCACTCTTTAGGGCTACTTTATTCTGCCTTCACCTACTACACGGGTTTCAAGGTCAACTCTGGGGAATACAAACTCATGGGTTTAGCGCCCTATGGTGAACCCAAATATGTAGACCATATCCTCAACCATCTTTTGGATCTTAAAGAAGATGGCACATTTCGGTTGAATATGGACTACTTCAACTACACCACGGGGTTGACCATGACTACCCCGAAATTTCATCAATTGTTTGGTGGTGAACCACGCCAAAGCGAGGGTAAACTCACCCAGCGAGAAATGGATATAGCTTGTTCTATCCAACACGTTACTGAGGAAGTGGTTTTGCGTTTGGCAAGAACGGTTAAGAAAGAACTGGACACAGACTATCTTTGTTTAGCCGGTGGAGTCGCCCTCAATTGTGTCGCCAATGGGCGCATTTTGCGAGAAACAGGTTTTCGGGATATTTGGATTCAACCCGCCGCCGGAGATGCAGGGGGAGCAGTTGGAGCAGCATTAGCTATTTGGCATCAGTATCATGAAAAGCCGCGCATTCCTCACGATGGGGATGCCATGCGCGGCGGCTATCTAGGCCCTTGCTTTGGGAAAACAGAGATTCAAGACTATCTCCAGTCTGTGAATGCTCCCTACCAATACCTAGAAGATGACAAACTCATGCCTGAACTTGCTGAAATTCTAGAGCAAGGAAATGTTGTAGGTTGGTTCTCTGGAAGGATGGAGTTTGGCCCGCGAGCTTTGGGAGGTCGTTCGATCATCGGCGATCCTCGTAATCCTAAGATGCAGTCGGTGATGAACCTGAAAATTAAATACCGCGAATCCTTCCGTCCCTTTGCCCCTTCTGTCTTAGCAGAACAGGTTTCCAATTACTTTGAGCTTGAAAGTCCCAGCCCTTATATGCTTTTGGTTGCACCAATCAAAGCCGAGTTGCGGATTTCCATGACAACAGAACAGGAGGAGTTATTTGGTATTGATAAGTTAAACGTGAAGCGATCGCAAATTCCCGCCATCACTCATGTAGATTATTCCGCGAGGATTCAAACCGTTCATCAACAAACCAATCCTCGATACTATGAACTGCTGCGACATTTTCAAGCAAAAACGGGCTGTGCAGTTTTGGTAAACACATCATTTAATGTCCGAGGTGAACCGATTGTGTGTACCCCAGAAGATGCCTATCGCTGTTTTATGAGAACGGAGATGGACTACTTGGTATTGGAGAACTTTCTCATCGCCAAATCGAACCAACCCCAGATACAGAAAGATGAATCTTGGAAAACAGAATTTGAATTAGATTAATGCTGATGAACGAAATACAACAACTCGATCGGAAAGGACTACGGGATTTTGGACTGCTTGGCGGTGCGATCGCGGCAGGCTTATTTGGTAGTCTATTACCCTTGATACACCATGAACCCTTACCGATTTTACCGTGGGCGATCGCTAGCATCCTTTGGGTTTGGGCGCTGATTGCACCCGCCACACTCAATGGTATTTACCAAATTTGGATGAGGATTGGCCTAGTTTTAGGTTGGATTAATACGCGCATAATTCTCAGTATTGTTTTCTATACCTTAATCACGCCAATCGGTCTAGTGATGCGAGGCGTGTTTCATCATGATGCGATGGCCAGAAAGCTAGATGCTGACGTAAAAACTTATCGCATTATCAATCAAGTTAAACCTATAAACAAAATGGAGAAACCCTTCTAATGCTTGAAACAACACAAGACTTGCTGAAAGATTTATGGGGATTGCTGAAAGAACGCCGCAAATTCTTCCTGCTACCACTCATCGTTACACTATTACTCTTAGGTATCTTGATTGTGTTCGCCCAGTCATCCGTACTTGCGCCCTTTATTTACACACTATTTTGAGGAATGTGAGGTGGTAACATCGTCATTATCATTAAAGCGGTGGGTAGGGGTGATGCTAACCCTAGCTTTATTACTAGGTGGAATTGTCTTAGGGCTAGCTGCCGTAGAAATTGGCTTACGCATTGCTGGTATTGAATACAAGACATTTTATACCTTTGATGAACATAGAGGTTGGGCAGGACGACCTTATGCGGCTGGGTGGGTGCATGACGAAGGGGAAGCATATATCCAATACAACAGTCAGGGCTTTCACGACCGAGAACATTCCCCAGTTAAGCCAGAGAATACTATCCGTATTGCCTTGCTGGGAGATTCTTTTACAGAAGCACGCCAACTGCCACAAACACAAGGAATCGCCACCGTCATCGAACGTGAACTGAAAAATTGTCCCACCCTAGCAGATCGTGACGTAGAAGTGATGAACTTCGGAGTGAATGGTTATGGAACCGATCAAGAACTAATCGCCTTGCAAGAAAAGGTCTGGAACTATTCACCAGACCTCGTACTTCTGAATTTTTATCCAGGTAACGATGTCATCAACAATTCCCGCAGTCTCACCGAAAAAATGGTGAGTCAGACTGCTATGGATAATAGCGCCCTCATGAAACCCTATTTTGTTGATCGAGATGATAATTGGGTGCTTGATGACTCGTTTTTAAATATGGATATTTATCGCTCACAAAAGTCATGGTGGCATCAGGCTTATCTTAAAGTTCAAGATCGTTTACGGATTTTACAGATTTTAAAACAAGCAAAATACGCTTTCCCACTTCCTCACCAAGATAATAAAAAACGAGACACCCAACTAGCAACACAACCTACAAAAGTTTCTCCCTATAATGACCCTGAATGGCAGAATGTCTGGAAGCAAACAGAATGGCTTGCATACAACACTGCAACTGATCCTGAATGGGAACAAGCATGGCAACAAACAGAAAGACTAATTAGTTTCATACATAATGAGACAATTACTAAAAAAGCGAATTTTGCTGTAGTAACACTAACAACTGCCCTGCAAGTTAATCCCGATCCTATCGTGCGTCATCATCAGGAAGTGTCAGGGTTAACAGATTGGTTTTACCCAGAAAAGCGGATTGCAGCATTAGGAGAACGTGAAGGTTTTACTACTATTAATCTAGGAAAATCTTTTCAGGTTTATGCCGAGCAAAATAATATCTGCTTACATGGGTTTGATAATACTTTTCGCTGCGATGGACATTGGAATGCTTTGGGACATCAGTTAGCAGGGGAGATTGTTGCTAAAACACTGTGTGAAAAGGGATTGACCAAAATAATTCGTAATTCGTAATTATAAGAGTAGGAATTGATGGGAAAAATAAAGCCTTGGCTACAAAATTTATTCCTCATGCTGGCTGGAGTTATAGTTGGGCTGTTAATCATCGAAACTTTTGCCATTACTACTGGAGTTGCTGCCCCACAAAAGTCCAAGGCGCAAATTTTTTATCAGTTTATTCAACCGGATGCTCAATTAGGCTACAAGCCAAAATCAAACCTTAAAAACTTTAAAACTGTTTGGCAAGAAGCAAAAGTTACAGAAGTTGCTAATACAGATAGTTATGGATTTCGCAATATAGGGAGAGATTACACAAAATCTAACTTGTATTTTATTGGAGATTCATTTACATGGGGTCAATGGGTCAGTGAAGAAAAAATATTTCCCAGACTGGTAGAATCAGAGTTGCAACAGACAGTAATCAATTTAGGTGTTCCCGGTTATTCTTTTGCTCAATATGAAACATTATTTAATGAATGGATCGCCAAATATAAACCTCAGACAGCCATCTTATCCATAGTTGCTAATGATTTGACTAATTATTCATCGGATATTGGTCAAAAGATATATGATACGCTTAAAGAAAGAAGTTTTTCGCCTTGGTATGAAAAAACCTTTTTGTACCAGTTGGTCTGGAAAAATAGCAAAAAAAGCTTGCCAGTAAAAACTGGAAATTCTATCTTTAAAGAAGCAAAGAATGGTTTAACTCTATTTAATTTATCGCTGGCAGCACCTGAGTCAGGAGTAGGTGTAGATAGCGATTATTTGACATCTGATGGAGTGATAAAAGTAGAAGCGGCATTATCACGAATCATTCGTTTGACCAAAGAAAATAAAGTTAAGCTGTTTGTTTTTCTCGTACCTTCAAAAGAATCAGCTTATATAAAAGATTACGTCCAGTTATTTCCTGAGAATGTAGGTTTACTCAAAAATGAAGAGATTGGCTATCAACGTTTATGTGATCTTGCGAAACTACAAAATGTAACTTGTGTCAATCTAACTGATGATTTTAGAAAAAATAGCAAGCAAGAAAGGCTTTACTTTGATATTGATGGTCATTGGAATTCTGCGGGACATAAACTAGCTGCAAAAGTAATTTTAAATACTCTAGATAATTCGTAATCCGTAATTAAATGACAATGAGCCAAACAACCGCCGAGGAAATATCTAACGAGATGCCACCGCTTGAAATGGAAATTCAAGACGCTTCTGTACGTATGCCCTATCCTCCACCAACTCCATACCCGATGATGGGGGCTGCTTCGTTAGGAGATATGCCATCCTTTGCGATGGATGGCGAAAATCTTGGGGGTTACTCCCAGTATGGTGTTGCTGCCACTTCTGGGGCAAAAAATCGGCTAGATGTCTTTACCATTGGCAAAGATAGTGCTGTTTATTACAAGAAGTGGTATGGCTCAGTCTGGAGTGATTGGGAACGGCTGGGAGGCTACTGTACTTCTGCACCAGCTGCGATCGCCAGAGGAGAGAATCGGATTGATACCTTTGTGATTGGAGGCGATCGCTCTGTATATCATAAAAGCTGGGATGGTTCAACCTGGAGCGATTGGCTAAATCTTGGCGGATATTCTCAGTATGGTGTCGCGGCTGCTTCTTGGGGAGATCGGCTGGATCTGTTTATCGTCAACTGGGATGGAGCCATATACCAAAAGTCTTGTGATGGCTCAATCTGGGGTGATTGGGAAAGGCTGGGGGGCTACTGTATTTCAACACCAGCTGCGGTTTCTTGGGGCTTAAACCGGATTGACACCTTTGCTTTAGGGAGCGATCGCGCCGTCTACCAAAAATATTGGGATGGTTCAAGCTGGGTTGGTTGGGAAAAACTTGGTGGTTACTCCCAGTACGGTGTTGCGGCTGCTTCGGGAATGGAAAATCGTCTAGATATTTATATCATTGCTCGTAACGGTGCAGTGTACCAGAAGTATTGGGATGGCTCAAACTGGGTTGGGTGGAATAATCTCGGCGGCTATTCTATTGCTGCATCGGCTGCGGTTGCTTCGGCTCCAAACCGTGTTGATACTTTTGTGTTGGGTAGCGATCGCGCAGTCTACCACAAGTGTTATGCAATAAGGGTCAGTTAAGGCTTAACTCTTTGTCAAAGTCAGTTTTTTTTAACGAACCGCAAAGAACGCAAAGGAAGAAAAGAGGCCAATGACAACCAGCTATCCAACTACAGCAGCAATTTCTCAGGATCGGGGTATGCCATTTCCGGCGATGAGTCCCGCCTCTAAAGAAGATATGCCAATATTTTCTACTGATGGGGAATATTTAGACGGATACTGCCAGTATGGTGTTACAGCCACTTCTTGGTCAGAGAATCGGCTAGATGTTTTACTTACAGCGAGTATTGGCCCTTTATGGCATAAGTGGTGGGATGGCTCAACTTGGAGCGATTGGCAAAGACTTGGTGGTTATTGTATTTCCTCGCCAGCTGCGGTTTCTTGGGGGTTGAATCGCATTGACACCTTTGTTTTGGGTAGCGATCGCGCTACTTACCGGACATGGTGGGATGGTTCAAAATGGAGTCGTTGGGAAAACCTTGGCGGGTATTCCCACTATGGAATTGCCGCCGCTTCTGGTGGTGAGAATTTGCTAGATATTTTTAATGTTGGCATTGATGGTGCTATTTATCACAAACGTTGGAATGGTTCAGCCTGGGATGAATGGGAAAATCTTGGAGGTTATTGTGTTTCTGCACCGGCTGCGGTTTCTCGCGGGATGGACTGCATTGATACCTTTGTTTTAGGTGGAGATAGCGCGATTTATCACAAGCATTGGAATGGCTCAACCTGGAGTGGTTGGGAAAACTTGGGAGGGTATTGCCAGTATGGTGTCGCTGCTACTTCTGTTGCTGAAAATCGGCTAGATATCTTTACTGTTGGCTGTGATGGTGCAATGTACCGCAAGAGTTGGGATGGTTCAGTCTGGAGTGATTGGCTAAATCTTGGTGGTTACTGTACTTCTGCACCGACTGCGGTTTCTCGTGGGAAAGACTGCATTGACACTTTTGTTGCAGGAGGCGATCGCGCTGTCTACCACAAATGTTACCAAACTCATGCACTCCACGCACAAATGAATGATTGTATTGAGTAGTTGTTAATATTTTACGGGTTCAAAACTATGTATATCTATCAAGTTGAAATCTCAAATTTTTGTAATCTAACCTGTTCTTATTGTCCTCACCCATCTCAAGGTAGATCGAAAGGAAATATGTCTTTTTCTACATTTGTAGATGTTGTTGAATTAGCAATTCAATGTGGACAAAAAGACTTGTTTCTTAACAATTTTGGAGAACCTTTACTTCATCCAGAATTATGTGATTTTATCGCCTATGCTAAAACAAAAGGAATTGAGTGCAATTTTATCACCAACGGTATACTCCTTGATGAGGCAATGGCATGGCGCTTGTCTGAATTAGGAATACACGATATTTATCTCTCGGAACATCTTGTTGGGCAGAAAGAGCGCATTCAAGAAATGTTTCAAGAAAAATCTATTCCTTTGTCTATCGTCTATACCTATAATCCTCATCAGCAGGAAAAGCATGATTGGGCTGGACAAGTTACTTCTAAAACTACATCACGCCGAAGTTTAACTAGTACGATAGAAAAGCAAAAACCGTGCATTTTTGAAAGTAAAAAGCGAGTTGTTGTTTTGTGGGATGGGAGTATCAACACCTGTTGTATAGATGTAAATGGAACAGGTATTGTTGGTTCTGTTAAAGATTATCTTGGTAGAACACATGAATATGAATTTAATTCGATCCCGCTATGTAGCACTTGTGATTTAATGCGTGAAGAATAATTTTTGAATCAGGCAGAGAATTCTCTTTTTAGATAAATGCTATCAATTACCACGAAAAAATCATCAGTTTTTTAGGAATGTTTTAACTATGACCTCAATCAATGAACTGGCAAAGCAAACAACTATTGCATCACAGATACCCATTATTGACTTTTACCCTTTTATTGTGGGTGACAGCAATACCAAAGCAGAAGTTGCTAATCAAATTTCTCGTGCTATTGAAGAAATGGGCTGCTTCTATTTAAAAAATGGAGTTTCCCAAACTTTAATCGACCAAGCCTTTACCGAAGCCGAGGGATTTTTTACACTGCCATTAGCAGAAAAAGAGAAAGTAGCCTCAGCAGTGACAGGGCGGAGTCGGGGTTACATACCCTTTGAGAAAATGTTCATTGGCGATCAACCAGGACAATTACATGAGTCCTTTAGTTTTGCTAATGAATTTGACCCAAACAAATCCGGGGCTGACGATTATACAGAGTCCTTGGATGTCCCTAATCAATGGCCAGAAAATCCGCCGGAATTTCGTCAAGTTTTGCAGCAATTCTTTGAAGCTAGCCAAGAATGTGCTTTGAATATCCTAGAAGCAATGGCGATCGCCCTGCAACTACCAAATTCCTACTTTACCGATTTACATTCTCAGCAAAACCACGCCGGAGTTTTCAATTACTATCCCAACATTTCCCAAGCGCCAAAACTAGGACAAACTCGCTTTTTTGAACACACTGATTTAGGCAGTATCACCTTGCTATTTCAGGATCAAGGAGGAGGACTAGAAGTATACACACCCCAAGGAGAGTGGATTACCACCTCTTCAGTTCCTAATACCGTTTTGGTGATGGCAGCAGATATGATGTCACGATGGACAAACGATAAATTTTGCGCCACACCTCATCGCGTTTCCGTACCGACTGATTTTAAGAAAGTAAAAGAAAGGTACTCATTTAGCTTTTTTGTGATTCCTAATTACGAAGTAGAAGTCACTTGTCTAGAAAGTCTCTTAAAAGCCGATGAATCTCCTAACTATTCCCCAACATTTGTAGGCGATCATCTCCTAAAAAGAACCAAAGATAGAGCCACAAAATATGGGCGTAGTTAATCCTAATTCGTAATTTATCATCCAGGAGATCCCGATGCGAAATTTCATTAACTCCTAGCAAATACTCATCAAAATACTCAGCGTACCTTTGCGCTTACTTTGCGTTCCTCTGCGTTTAAAAATAACTTATGAACTCCATTAAAAACCTTGAAAAACAGCCTGTAATTTCAACGCAAATTCCCATACTTGACTTCCACCAGTTTAATGCCGAGCAAGTCTTACAGGCCATTCAAGAAGTTGGCTGCTTTTACCTGAAAAATTGTGTTCCCCAAAATGCAATTGACCAAGCCTTTGGTAATGCTAATGGCTTCTTTGCGCTACCAGAGGTAGAAAAAAGACAACTAGCTTGGAAAGACGGCGCGGCTCTCGGATACTTTTACACTAAATATAACGGTGACTTTCGGGAGGCTTTCGTCTTTGGCGAGGCAGTTTTAACAGAACAGATCGATACAGATTCCCCAGTGGCGCAGCAGGTTCATCAACATCTGGGACAGCATCCCGCTTTCCGTGATGCTGTGCAGCAATTATTTACAGCTTGTCATGACGCTGGTAATCGTATTCTCAAAGCGATCGCCATTGCCCTAAACTTACCAGAATCTTACTTTAGCGATCGCCATCCTCAACAAGCCGACTATGGGCTGTTGCATCGCTACTATGAAGTATCCGAACCTCCCCAACCCGGAGAAGCCCGCTTCGAGGAACATACAGATTGGGGCAGTCTTTCCTTACTGTTTCAGGATGAAAATGGCGGACTAGAGGTTTGCACCAATGCCGGAGAATGGATTGCTGCGCCCCCACTTCCTAACACAGCGATAGTCTTTATTGCAGATGTCATGCAGCGATGGACAAACGATAAATTCCCTGCTACCAAACATCGGGTACTAATGCCAGCCAATGCCCGTAGTCTTCCAGAAAGATACTCCTTAGCTTTCTTTCTCTCTCCTGGCGATGATACAGAGATTGCCTGCATTGAAAATTGCTTAGATGCAGGCGAATCTCCTAAATACCCCCCAATTCTTACAAAAGAATATTACAAGCAGAAAACTGAAGATTTAGCAAAAAGGTTTAATGGTTCTAAATGAAAGGGAATGGGGAATGGGAATTACCAATTTTCAAGCAGGGCGATAGGTGCAGATGGTGGGGGAAAAGCAACGTCCAAAGCACTCAATTCTTCTGTTGTTAACTGCAAATCGAGGGCAGCGCGATTCTGTTCAACGTGGGCGATACTGCTGGCTTTGGGAAAAACTATCACCTCTTGATGCAACAACCAAGCGATCGCCACTTGTGCAACTGTTACGCCGCGCTGTTGGGCAATTGATTGCAATTTGGGATGTTTGAGTAGTTCACCTTGTAACAAAGGCGAATGTGCCATGATCGGGATTTCTCTTTGCCGACACCACGATAACAACTTCCACTCACCATTACGATGCTGCAAATTGTAGGGGATTTGATTTGTCGCAATGGCTTCACCTCCAGGTAAAGCACTGGCTTCTTGCATATCCTCAACATCAAAATTGCCAACACCATAATCTCGAATCTTGCCAGATTGTTTCAACGTCTCAAATGCTGCCAAAGTTTCTGATAACTCTACAGGCCCCCGCCAATGCAATAAATAAAGGTCGAGATAATCTGTCTGCAAGCGCCGTAAACTGTTTTCGCAAGCTGCGATCGCCCCTTGCCCAATCGCATTACGAGGCGCAACCTTACTAACGAGAAAGACTGATGAACGACAATTAGCGATCGCTTCGCCAATTAACGTTTCCGCTCTACCCTCACCGTAAATCTCTGCCGTATCAATCAACGTCATCCCTAAATCGATTCCGCGACGCAAAGCAGCAATCTCATTCTCACGCTGGGCGATCGCTTCACCCAGTCCCGCAGTCCCCATTCCCAATACTGGCATCAATTGACCAGATGGTAAACAGATATTTTTCATCAGCAATTTCTTAACTTAAAACTTACAAACTAACTCCATTTATTGTCAAATATTATTGAATAATAAAACACAATTTTTAGATTAATTTAGAATAACAATAATCACGACTAAAAATTGGATTATTTCTTACCATTAAATTTGGTTTTATTTCCAAAAATTATCTAAATTCCTCATTATGAAAATAGCTTTTTTTGATTATCCTGTTACTCTAGCTGAACCACCTAAAACCGGGGGAATACGCCTAGTATCTTATGCTTTGGCGCTGCGTTTGGCTCGTGCTGGTCATGAGGTTTTATTTTATGGATCAAAAGGTCACTATCAAGAATTGGAATACCACGAAGATGGGATTACCTATCGCCGCATCCCTGAATCATGGCTCGATAAAATATTAGAACCACTAAACTTTCTTGATATCTGGAATATCTCCCATCCTCAACGACCTTTTTATGCCTCTAAATTATTTTATTGTGAATTTTACCGACAAGTCGCCAAGGATATTCAAGCACAGCAATGTGATGTAATTCATATAAACATTGTTTTTCAATTCGTTCCCCTCATCCGTGCTTATAACCCCCAAGCGAAAATTGTCTTACATATACATAGTGATTTTTTACCATTGTTCGATCCAATAATGGTTGAACAACATCTTAAGTCAGTCGATTTAGTAATTGGATGCAGCGATTATCTAAAAAATCAGGTTCGTAAATACTTGCCTCACGTTAACAGCCAAACTTTATATAACGGTGCAGATACTCGTCACTTCGCTGTCCCTAATCATCACAATAGAGAAGCAAAGAAAAAAGATATTAAACAAATCCTTTTTGTGGGCAGAATCTCACCAGAGAAGGGTATACACGTTTTAATTGATGCCTTTAATAAAGTAGTGTCTCGTTATCCTCAAGTACAGCTAAAACTTGTCGGTTCAGAAACTGCATTAGTACCGTGGTACACACTTGATAGAGAAGATCCGCAAATTCAGAATATTCATCCTTATTACCAAGGTAGCTATCGAAAGCAATTGCAAGAGCGAATTGCTTCTCACGCCGCCAATTCGGTTTTTTTTCTGGGCAAAGTTCCCCATTTCGAGCTATTTGAGTATTATCAGCAAGCAAATATATTTATTTTTCCATCTGTTTGGAATGAGGCATTTGGAATGCCGATTATCGAAGCAATGTCGATGGGATTGCCTGTTATTGCTACCCGTGGGGGTGCTTTCCCCGAACTCATAGAGGATGGGAAAACAGGATTATTGGTCGAACGCGGGGATGTGGATGCTTTAGCTGACGCGATGCTGCGGCTGCTTTTAGATGACAATCTCAGAATTGCAATGGGAGAACTTGGAAACCGCCAAGCAGTTGAAAAGTTTGATTGGGATCATCAGGCGCAAAAGCTATTGCACCAATATCAAGCAATAAAAAGTTTGAATATGCATACACTTAGGAGTTGATCGTGTTAGCAAGTATAGAAAAAACGCCACTGACTATTTTCCGTGAGATGAAACTGTTTATCATTGTTTGGGTGGGACAACTAATTGCATCTATTGGTAGCAGCATCACCGCATTTGCTTTGGATGTTTGGGTTTACGAACAGACAGGTTCTGTCACTCAATTTGCTCTTATTACCCTTTCCAATACTTTACCTTTAATCTTACTTGCACCTGTAGCTGGGTTATTAGTGGATCGCTGGGATCGTAGATGGACAATGATTCTCAGCGATTTATTTGCAACTTTAGCAACAGTGGCGATCGGTGCTTTATTTATCATCGGTCGATTGGAAGTGTGGCACATTTACTTAGCCAATACCTTCAGTGCTATCTTCATGGCTTTTCAGATACCCGCTTTCATCGCTTCTATAACCCTATTAGTACCAAAACAGCACCTTGGTCGTGCCAATGGAATGCTGAGTTTCATGAACGGTACGGCGCGGCTTGTTGCACCACCTTTAGGAGGTATCTTGCTAGGGATGATTTCTCTGCAAGGCATTATTGCGCTGCATCTAACTACCGTATTTTTGAGTATTACTCTTTTGTTGCTGGTTCAGTTTCCTAAATCCAGCACTCCTGCTGTTGCAATTGAGGAAAGTTCTTTTCTTAAAGAAACAACTTATGGATTAACCTATTTATTGGCTCGGCCAGGACTACTAGGAGTATTAATTATCTCAGCTTATAGCCTTTTTCTTGTAGGATGTGTTCAGGTTATCACTATACCTCTGGTGTTATCTTTTGCTCCCGTAACAGTTTTAGGGACTATTCTTTCGCTCTTTGGCGTTGCTATTTTAGCGGGGGGTTTACTGATTGGTATCTGGGGAGGTCTAGAGCGTAACATGAATACGATATATAGCTGTATGTTGCTCACGGGTGTGTTTCTTCTTGTTGCCGGTTTGCAAGCTTCTATTTTTGTTTTCATAGTCGGCATCTTCTTATTCTTTTTGATCCGACCAATAATTGCTAGTTCAACCCAAGCTATTTTTCAGTCGAAAGTAGAACCATTAGTGCAGGGTAGAGTCTTTTCTATTAAAGGAGCGATCGAAGCTGTAGGTTTACCTCTAGGCTATATTACGATAGGGCCTTTGGCAGAAAAGGTGTTTGAACCTTTAATGGCTACTGATGGTTTTTTGGCAGGTAGTATCGGACAAATTATTGGTGTCGGCACAGGTCGTGGTATGGGACTTCTATGCATCATCATGGGAATTTTGACTATTTCAGCAACTTGTATCGCCTACTTCTACCCTCGCTTACGATTTGTGGAAGATGAACTACCTGATGTGATTGATGAAGTTGCGTTGGCTAGGCCCGCCGCAGGCATCGCAGCTATACCGACCTCAGACATCCTCTAAGTTCTGAGAGGATGTCTTACTCAAACTCTTATTTTTTAGTTAACTAAAAACAAACTAGGTAAGTAATGATGATTTACGAAAAAGCAATAACTAAAAAGCTTATCCAGTAAAATTTTCCGGCTATATTTGCCTTTACTTCAGTTATACACTCATAGAAAATTTTCGACGTACTCATTATAAAATATGCAAGCCCAAGTTCTTCGTAATCAAACCTTAAAAGATACTACTTCTCCATTGTCGGCTTTTAATCAATTTTGGGAGAATGTTAGAGCGATCGTAGGGCCTTATTGGTATCCAACAGAACCAGGAGAAAGAGCATTTTCAGACGTGATTCGCGCATGGGGGATGCTCGTTCTCTTGATCTTATTAATAATCGCGCTTGTGGGCGTAACTGCCTTCAATACCTTCATTAGTAACTATTTAGTCAATGTCATCATTGAAGAGAAAGATATTACTAAGTTTACTCAAACCTTATCAATTTACGGCGTTAGCCTGATCTGCGTAACCTTCTTGGTAGGATTTTCTAAGTTTGTCAGAAAAAAAATTGCTCTTGATTGGTACAAATGGCTAAATAATCGCACGTTATCAAAATATTTGAGTAAGCGTGCTTATTATAGAATCAATTTTAAATCTGATGTTGATAACCCAGATCAACGTATAGCTCAAGAAATTGAACCCGTTACCAGTAATGCTCTGAGTTTTTCAGCTACTTTTTTAGAAAAAGTGCTGGAAATGACGGCTTTTTTAGCAATTGTTTGGTCAATTTCCCAACAGATTGCTATTGTTATGCTTGTTTATACGGTCATAGGAAATTTGATTGCTATTTATTTAACTCAAGAATTGAATAAGATTAATCAAGAGGAACTTGAACTTAAAGCTGAATATAATTATTCCCTAACTCATGTTCGTAATCACGCTGAATCAATAGCTTTTTTTCAAGGAGAAAACCAAGAATCAAATATAATTCAGCGTCGGTTCAGTAATCTCCTAAAAAATATTGAACGCAAGATTAATTGGGAGAGAGGTAAGGAAATTTTTAACAGAGGATATCAGGCTATTATCCAAATATTTCCGTTTCTAGTACTTGGTCCATTATATATTAATGGTGAAATTGATTTCGGACAAGTTGGTCAAGCCAGTTTAGCTACTGGTTTGTTTGCTAACGCTATGGCAGAATTAATTAATGAATTTGGAACTTCGGGACGATTTTCTAGCTATGTTGAGCGTTTATCTGATTTTTCAAATGCTTTAGAAGAAGTAACTAAGCAACCCGAAAATATCAGTACTATTAAAACAATAGAAGAAAACCATCTTGCTTTTGAAAATGTCACCTTACAAACGCCCAACTATGAACAGGTAATCGTTGAAGATTTATCGTTATCTGTTCAACCAGGAGAAGGTTTATTGATTGTCGGCCCCAGTGGTCGAGGTAAAAGTTCTCTATTGAGAGCGATCGCTGGTTTGTGGAATGCCGGAACTGGCCGTTTAGTGCGACCTCCATTAGAAGAAGTTTTATTTTTACCCCAACGCCCATATATAATTTTGGGAACTTTGCGCGAACAATTGCTCTATCCTAATACCAGTCGTCAAATGACTGATGCAGAACTCAAAAAAGTTTTGCAACAGGTCAACTTACAAAACTTACTGAGTCGAGTTGATGGCTTTGATACAGAAGTTCCTTGGGAAAATATATTATCGATGGGAGAACAACAACGTCTTGCTTTCGCACGACTGTTGGTTACTCATCCTAGCTTTACTATATTGGATGAAGCAACAAGTGCTTTAGATTTGAAAAATGAAGGAAGTTTATATCAACAGTTACAATCAACGAAAACAACATTTATCAGTGTTGGGCATCGCGAAAGCCTGTTTGATTATCATCAATGGGTTTTGGAACTTGCACAAGATTCCAGTTGGCAACTTGTGACTGTTCAAGATTATCGCAATCAAAAAACAATAAATATTCAAAGCACGCCTAATAATGAGTCGCAAAATCAATCTCAAACATTGACAGAAACAATCACAAGTGAAAAGCTCACTCATAAGGAAATAAGTGAATTAACTAACTATTCCATTAGCACTATTAGAAGTAAGGCAAGCAAAGGAGATTCTATTACTACTAGGGATGGCTTGACGTATCGCTATGACAAGAACTCAAGTGTGTTGAAATGGCTGAGAGTTTAGCGGTTTGACAATTTTAGAGTTTAGGTCGCACCTTTGATGAGCTTTTAGCGCAACTTGGATTTTGGTGAAGCAGCGCGGTCTTCTCCCAAAGGGAGATGCCAAAGGCATTAGCGAGGTACGAGCGTCTGGGGGTTTCCCCCATGAGCGACTGCACCAAGCCGAAGGGATTGACCCTATAGATAGCTCTGAAAGAAACTAGCAGGCATCTACTGAATTATCGCCTGTGAAAGAATAGTTTTCTATTTTGATTTGTAAAAATCGCGCTTGCTCAGAACCCCAACTTTTTTAAAAAGTTGAGGTTATTGTTGTTAACGAATTAATTACTTATACTGGCGTGTATAGCAATCTGGTTTATTGTTAACATAATTATGTATGAAAGAATTTAACACCAAAGAAAACAGGCAAAAGTAGGGGCGGGTTTAAAAATATTATTAATTACTAATGATAATCTTGGCGAAGCCACTCCTACTTGTTCAATAATCAAATAAAATTGCTATAGTTTGATATTGATTACATAACTGCGTAAGTCCTGATTGCATATCACGTAGTATCAGATTGTTAGGGATTTTGTTGTCTAACCTGGATAATGTGAAATAAACCCAGCTTTCCCACGCCATCCACTCAGTCCACTGCGGTGCATCTGTCACCAGTTGAGCAAATTTGTCATCTCCACATTCTCAAACTCCAGCATCACACCTCGATGCCCACCACTCTTGCCCAAAGGAATAATTGTATTGCCCATCTCGTCTTTTGAGCGATGGCGCTGTTTCGCCCGCCGTAGGCGATCGCCAGCCGCAAGCAGAGGCTAAAAATGCTTTTAAAAACCTAAAAGTAAGAAACTTTGGAACTTAGGTTTTTACTTGGGTTGCCACAATGGAGTGATATCAAGGTTTTTAGCAGCAGATACGGCATTCCAACCTACTTAGTACGGTTTACACCTCTTTAGCTTTTGTAAAGCTATTGTAATATTTATTTATATAAAGCAATGTTTGCTTACATAAGCAAACTCAAATATAAAGAGTAGGTAATAAAAGCGATGAATGAACCCATTGAATTATCTTTAGAACAAGAATTTAGCCTTAGAACTTTTTCTGATCAAGTGCAGCAGATGTCCCGTGAACAAGCTCAAGAGTTTTTGCTGATGTTCTATAAGCAGATGATGATAAGGGAAAAGACTTACCAAGAATTGCTCAAACATCAGTGGGAAGTTGGTTCAGGTTCAATCTTGGGTTAAAACAAACTTGCGAAGTGACTTTAAGCGACTGTCGATATCTCCAAAAAGTTAACCCGGAATATCAGCCAGAATGGTTAAGGAAATCACAAATTCAGTTCCTTGACCCAATGTTGAATTCACATCTAGAGTGCCGCGATGTTTTTCAACCACAATGGACAGAGCGATCGCTCATACAGTAGTGCATTTTCTAGGGAAATTGCCGCTTGAGTGCAGAGTAAGTTGAGCAGTTCAACGCGATCGCTTGTAAGTGCACCTGTAACTAAACTATTTTCTAGGTATAACACCCCCAACAACTTACCTTGATGTAAAATTGGGCTGCATAAAATACTCTTGGGCTGCTGACGGATGATATAGGGATCGTTAGCGAAGATTGGATCGGCGATCGCATCCATTAGCACAGATGTCTGCCTTTCATTTTTGACTTTGTAAATCAGTCTTAAAGGAATGTCCTGGCTGTCCTCAATGGGGAGGTGCTGCAACACAACTGGCTCAGAACGCACAGTAATTAACCCTTCAATCGATAGGGGATTGTCTTGGGTGTCTTGTAGAGAATCATCTCGAAATAGCATTAACACGCATTTATCAGCCCCCGCATTTTCGATAAGGATGTGCAGCAATGATGCAAGTAGTTTTTTGAGTTCGATTTCGCTAGAAGGCCTCCACTCCCGAATCCCAACTCTCCACCCCCCATTCTTTCAAGGAAATTCCCCCAAAGTCTTCCATCACCAACGCATAGCAATTTTGGTATGGTTCTAGGCTGTAGGTTTGGACGATTAGCGGTGAGTTAAGATTTTTGGCAATGGTGTACTGATTGCGAAACGACAAGAGTTCATTGAAACTCGGATAAGGATTTTTCAGCAGTTTGATTACTACTGGTAAGGAATCAGTCTCTCGATACCCCCGAAAAACTAGGGTTCTGCAACCACTGTATAGTAAATCATGGATGCGATATCCGGAAATACTGACCATGCTGCTCAATTTTTAAGGGTTGTGGATTTATAGTTCCCACTTTGAACATACCTATGCACAAATCAATATTCAAAGACAATTCAGCTTGATAGAACAACTACAGATTCCCGCAACACCAGCAAGATCATACTGAACCAGCTAACCATTTAAGAGTGGTCGCAATACTTTTCGGGTTTTGGGGGAAAGGGGAAAGGAAAAGGAAAAGGGTTTGAATTTCCCTTTCCCCATTGCCCTTTAACCTTTCCCCAGACCAAAAGAGAGATTATTGGGTTTAACCGAAAAGTATTGAGAGTGGTCGCCTTGACTCAGTAGACAAAGGCAACGGTAAACGAATCGCACCCCCAAAATCCACGTAGGGGACTCAACTTTAAATAAAAATATCAATGACAAACTCTGTACCTTTACCTGGTGCGGAAGAACAGGTTAAATGACCTCCATGCTGTTCCACTACAATTGAGTAGCTAATCGATAATCCCAAACCCGTACCACTGCCCACAGGCTTGGTGGTAAAAAAAGGATTAAATATTCTCTTAAGTATTGATTCACTCATACCTAGACCATTGTCAGCAATACGAATCAGCACTCTATCAGCATCAGCAATTTCAGTGCGAATGCGAATTGTCGGGAGGGAAAATGTTTCACTTGTGATTCCCCAGTCTCCAACAATACACTGACTTGTACTGAGCATCTCGGCTACTTCGACTGCGCTCAGTACAAGTTCGCTTGATGGAACCGCAGTCGTTGGCGCAGCCTCTCGCAGAGAAGTAGCTTGTGGTACTCCTTCGGAGAAGCAAGCTACGCGTAGCGTCCCGTAGGGAAGTGTCCCCATTTCTAAAGCATCAATTGCATTACTCAAGATATTCATAAATACCTGATTGAGGGCACCGACATAGCAGTTAACCAAAGGCAGTTGACCATATTCTTTAATCACCGCGATCGTTGGGCGGTTAGCATTAGCTTGGAGTCGATGTTGTAAAATTAACAGAGTGCTTTCAATGCCGGAGTGAATGTCTACTGGTTTAATTCCCGCTTCATCTAAGCGGGAGAAGTTACGCAGTGATTCAACAATATGTTTAATACGCTCAGTTCCAGCTTGCATTGAGTCAAATAGTTTAGGTAAATCCTCCATCAAAAACGGTAAATCAATAGACTCTGTTATACTTTGGATCGCCTCCACTGGAGTAGGATAATGTTCTTGATAAGTTTTGATGAGTTTTAACAGAGACTGCACATAAGTTTCTGTATGAAACAGGTTGCCATAAATGAAGTTTGTCGGATTGTTAATTTCATGAGCAACGCCTGCAACCATTTGTCCCAAAGACGACATTTTTTCTGCTTGAATTAGTTGAGCTTGAGTTTGTTGAAGATGGTCTAGGGCGAGGGTAAGTTCAGAATTTTGGTTCTCTATTTTGAGGATATTACCGTAGGAACGAAGGGAAGAAATCACGACTGTAATCAGCTTTTGCCGTGTCAGTTCTGTTTTGAGCCGATAGTCGTTAATATCGTAGTCCAGAATCACCGACGCTTCCGGCGCTTCTCCAGGCTGACCTGTACGTAAAATAATTCGTACTTGGTGATTGTGCAATTCTGCACGAATATACTGAACTACTTGCAATCCAGCATCATCTGTTTCCATAACGACATCCAGCAAAATTAACGCCGTATCGGGATGCGTTTGGATTAAGTACTTTGCTTCTTTAGCAGAGTGGGCATGGAGAAACGTTAGAGGTTTACTTTCAAAAGTGCAATCTTCGAGTGCCAGAATTGTGGCTCGATGGACTAATACATCGTCATCCACAATCAAGATTTTCCAAACTGCTACAGGTGTTGCTGGAGAGTTTGGAACCGCTTGGGAACCCCTATTAACTTCATTGATTGGTTGTCCGCCATTGTCATCTGCAAAGATAAACGTATCATCGTTGTCTGCAAAGACAAAAAAAGCATCAGTTTCTGAGTTGGAAACCCTTTGATTTTCGCTGGACATACTCGATTATCCCTAATTCTGGCGTTCATGGAGTAACCTGTGGCTCAAGTGGAAGGGTTACTATAAATAGAGTTCCCTTCCCAACTTCGCTTTGCACATTGATTCTTCCCCGCAATTTTTGGGTGACTAGATTGTAGACAATATGCAGTCCTAGTCCTGTTCCACCGCGATGCCTTGCTGTGGTAAAAAAGGGTTCAAAAATGCGGCTGTGATGGTCTTCGGGAACACCACAGCCATCATCACGGTACTGAATGAGCGCTTGATCGGCTTGCTGTAACACATGAAAGTGCATTTCCCCAGCTTCTTCGGGCTGATATGCGTGCATGAGAGAGTTCATCACCAAATTGGTAACAACTTGTGCCAATGCTCCGGGATAAGTGTTAATGGTTACAGTATCATCACCAGTTATAGTTACTGTATGTAGGGTTTTTCTTAAATTTGGTGCCAAACTAAAAAGCGTTTCTTCCAGATAAAGTTTAACCCTAATAGTGCGTTGCTCCAGGTTGGTTTGATCGACAGCAACCTGTTTGAAACTTTGTACCAACTCTGCCGCACTATTAAGGTTTGTCAAAATAATGTCTCCACATTCTTTAGCAATGTTCAGGTAGTTGGTTAAATCTGCCCGTTTCAGCTGTCCCTGCTCAACTGTTGTGATGAGAGCGGTAGTTTTATCAATCAGGGTTGATACCAGTGTGATGCTAGTACCAACAGGGGTATTAACTTCATGAGCAACCCCTGCCACCAAGCTACCTAAAGCAGCCATTTTCTTGGATTCCACAAGCTGATCTTGAGTCGTTTTGAGTTCTTCTAAGGCTTGGGAAAGTTGTTGAGTGCGATCGCTAACTTTCTGTTCGAGAGTATTGTAGAGATTAGCGTTTTCGATCGAAATGGCAGCTTGGGATGATAAGAGCTTGACAATTTCCAATCGGTCTGGCGTAAATGCTTCTGTAGCCAGGTTATTTTCCAGATATAAAATTCCCAGCAGTTTACCCTGATGCACGATGGGATTACACAGTAGGCTCTTGGGCTGATGCTTCGTGATGTAGAAATCAGCCACCAGAACAGCCTCTATTCTGGCATCAGCGATGACAAGGCATTGTAGACTGCGTTTGACAATGTAAATCAGGCTGACAGGAATATCAAAACTCCGATCTATTGGCAGTGCTAGTCCAATGCTGGGTTCTTGTCCTAGTTGAGCGATCGCTTCTACTCGCAAGTGATTCTCCTGCATCAACATCAGTACACATTTGCTAGCTCCAGCATTGGTCATAATTGCATTAAGCAAGCATTGGAGCAATTTGTCTAACTGAATCTCGCTAGAAAGGCTCTGGGATGCTTTGAGGATAGTGGCAAAATCCAAGGCTTCAGAGATAGAAGTGCTACTGGAGCTAGATATTTGCGTTGGTTGATGAATCGTGCGGGCAGGTATAGCGAGAGTTTCTAAGGGCTGGAGAGTGAATTGCTTTTGTTGCAGAATAAATTGTAGTAATTGCGGATAACGTGTTTCCAAGTCATCGATTTTAGCTTTGGCATCCCAACGAGCGTAGCAGTAGTAGGCTTCTTGGATGTAGGCTTGAGCCACCTTTTCTTTACCCCAATTGAGGTAGAATTTGGCGGCCAACTCATTGCTAAGTGCTTCTTCGTTGAGGTAGCCGTTTTCTTTAGCTGCTGCAATGGCGCGATCGTAATACTCCATTGCTTTGAGTGTATCTCCCATCACCCGCGCTGTTTCTGCTTCAACTAAATCATATTTATGCTGGAAATTAGCAGGAGCATTATCAGCCCAGTAGCGCATGAGTTTTTGGTTGATAGCTACTTGATTTAAGCAACGTTCCTGTTGGCTTTTATCGCACTCAGAATAACCTGCAAGTAAGGACAAAGAGTAATAAAAGTTATGTCCGGCAACAAGTAGTGGGCCAAAGGCTCCATCTACAAACTTAGTGGCTTGCTCTGCATTAGTTACAGCCTGTTCATACTTTTCAAAGTTATAAAGTACAATTGTTTTAGCTACATAGATGGCAAATAGTGATTGATGATTATGAGTTTTATGAAAATGCAGTAGCATTTCCGTCTCATCAAAATCAGTACCAGTCAGGTGAAAGTGGTCAGAAGTTTGTCCGAATAAGTTTAAAGTGAGTTGCCTCCAAATCTGGGCATAATCAAGACAATGCTTTTGTTTGAAGTTTAAAAGTAAATCAATATATTTCGCTTGCCTTTTCTCAACAGAATTTAGAGGTTCTCCAATCAGGAATAAATGCATACACTCAGCCATCATTGAATAGCTAGCGTATTCGATATCTCCGACCTCTACGCCACACTGCATACCTTCTCGTAACAATTTGAGTGTATTTCGACCATGCTCCTTGCAAGCACAGATAAAAGCACCAAAGAGCATATAAATTTTGGAGCTAAGTTCTTTGGCATGGTATTGCTCTAGTAACTCTAGAGATATTTGACCTGAGTGATAAGCAGTGTCTACATCTTTGATTACAGCACACAGAAACAAGCCATAGATTCCATAGACAAAAGCAGCCAAAGATGAATGTCCCTGCTCAAGACAAAGATGGTGCATTGTCAGCGCTACTGACGGAAACATCTCCGGTTTGACATGATGAACAGCAGGAGTAATACTAATCAGCAACCGCAGTGCAGCCAGAGATTCAGGATTGCTCATTTCTGGAATATTAGCTAAACTTGTCAACTCTGGTAGTCGCTTTAAATAATTCTCCTTCTCTACATCAGGTAATATCAACGGAATTTTTAACTGCTCTAATGCTTTTAACCCTGTTTCAATAGCTTGAACTTGCTGATCTTGAGCAATATAAATTTGAACTTTTAGCTCATAGGTCTTAATTCTGTCCAACAGATGTGTGGTTTGCTGCAATATCAAATCTGCTAGACTGATAGCTTGTTCAAAGTGGGTGTTTAAGTATTCTGCTTCTGCGGCATCCTCATACAGTGCCAGTGTCAGAGCATACTGATTTTGCCAGCTGTCTGCTGCAAGCAGTTTTATTCCTAGCATTAAATATTGAACCGCAGCAGTATAGGCAGTGGAAGCCTTAGCTTTTCGTCCCGCTAATAAATTTAACTGAGCTAGTTGATTACGTTCAGTCTGTTGAGTAATTAACTCCAAACCCATGTTCAATTGACTAACAATCTGAAAAATATTTTCTTGTTGTTCATTCGCAGAAATATTTTTTAATAGTAGTTGTCCCAGTTTTAAGTGAGTAGCTTGTTTCTCATCTTCAGGAATTAAAAAATAAGCAGCTTGTTGCACACGGTCGTGTAAAAACTTATAAGTGACTGCTTGTGAGCCTTGTTGAGCAATTATCTGACTTTCTTGATCCACATAGAATTTGTAAATTTCAGTTTGAGGTAAAATTAACCCCTCTTGTAAAGCTTTCCAGATAGCTGTTGCGGTTTCGGCTTCTGACATTTGGGACATATTCGTCGAGCTTGCGCCTCGCGCGATCGCCAATGTTGCCAAGTCAAATTCGTTACCAATGCACGCCGCTAATTTCAACACATCCTGCGTTGCTGTTGGCAACTTTTGCAACTGCAATGCCATGAATTCAACAACATCATCTGTTAGAGCTAACGCTTTCACTTGAGGAATATCACACTGCCAATTTCCTGTATAAAAATCAAACTGTATCAGCCGATCTTCATGCAGTGCTTTGAGAAATTGCGTGCTAAAAAATGGATTACCCTGGGTTTTTTGATAGACCAGTTGAGTTAATGGTTGTGCGACTTCTTCTGAACAACTGAGGGTATCAGCAACTAATTGATTTAAACTCGCTGTACTCAACGGTGCTAATGTAATAGTGTTAATTGTAACTTTGGCTTTAACAATCTCTTCTAGTGTCAACATCAAAGGATGAGCAGCAGTAACCTCATTGTCGCGGTAAGCTCCAATTAATAATAAATACCCTCCATCTGAATTATTCATCAACAACTGCATTAAATTCAAAGATGCTGAATCTGCCCATTGCAAATCATCTAAAAAAATCACCAGAGGATGTTCTTTGGTAGTGAATACTTGGATAAATTTTTGAAATAGTAAATTAAACCGATTTTGTGCCGCAGTTCCAGACAAATTGGGCGCAGGTAGTTGTTGACCAATAATTTGTTCTAGTTCTGGAATTACCTCAATAATAACTTGCCCATTATCACCCAGTGCTGCTAAAATTCTGGTTTTCCAAGCTAGTAATTGAGTATCATTTTCACAGCTTAATTGCCCCATTAAATCTCGAAACGTTTGTACAAAGGCAGAAAAAGGAATATTACGATTAAATTGGTCAAACTTGCCTTTGATAAAGTAGCCTCGTTGTTCGGCAATTGGTTTATGGACTTCGTTAATAATTGCCGTTTTACCAATCCCAGAAAACCCTGCGACTAACATCAGTTCCGTACTTCGGCTACGCTCAGTAACCATCTGATGATTAGTAACTCGGTCAAATGCTTCTAGTAAAGTTTTCACCTCCTCTTCCCGACCATAAAGTTTTTCAGGGATAATGAAGCGATCGCTAACATCCCGTTGTCCAATGGGGAAACTTTCAATTTTCCCCGTTTGCTGGAGTTGATGCAAGCAAGTTTCTAAATCATATTTCAGCCCGAATGCACTCTGATAGCGGTCTTCGGCATTTTTCGCCATCAATTTGCTGACAATTTCTGAGAGTATCGGTGCAATTTCTGGATTAATTTCATGTACTAGAGGTGGAAGTTTGGCAATATGGCAATGCACTAACTCCATTGGATCGTTTGATTGGAAGGGTAATTGCCCTGTCAGTAACTCGTAAAAAGTTACACCTAGAGAATAGAAATCAGTACGGTAGTCTATGCCACGATTCATTCGTCCGGTTTGTTCCGGTGACAAATAGCCGAGTGTTCCTTCTAATACATTGAGGCTTTTCAGCGTTTGGGTTTCTCGTGGTAGCAGAGATGCAATACTAAAGTCAATGAGTTTGATATCACGAGTTTCTGGATTAATCAGAATATTGGCAGGTTTAATATCTTTGTGAATAATCCGATGACGAATGAGAATATCTAATATATTGCACAGGGCGATCGCTAAAAGCAAAAATTCAATGACAGTTGGTACAGTTCCCCATTGCTTTAGAGAAATTCCCCCAAAGTCTTCCATTACCAATGCATAGCCATTCTGGTACGTTTCCAAGCTATAGGTTTGAATGATTCCAGGTAAGTTGAGATTTTTAGCTATGGTGTACTGATTGCGAAACGACAAAAGTTCGATGAAACTAGGGTAAGGATTTTTCAGCAGCTTAATGACCACAGGCTGTTGATCAGTCTCTCGAACTGCTTGATAAACCAAGGTTCTAGAACCGTTGTAGAGTTCTTCACTGACTTGATAGCCGGGAATGGTAACTACACTGCTAATCATAATTCTTTTGAATTTTTAAGACATTAGCATTTAGTATTCCCAGATTCGCCCCCATCAGTAAGAGATTAAGGTAATTGCATTTTTTCAAGAGGGCGCAGCCCAAGGAGACAAATCTAGCTTGGAGGCTATGGATTTCTTTGCTTTGACTACTCCTAAATTTTGATTCTCTTTGGCAGCGAAATATTTAATCGGGTCATCCACTATCCCTTTGTAACAGATAGCGATCGCTATTTGTACCCGACAAATTATCTCATCCATTCCATCCAATCGGGCGCTCCGGCCATCAGTTGAGCAAACTTATCAGAGTAAGCATCCTCGAACTCCAACATCACACCCAACTGCTCATTAATCGTTAGGGTACTGAATAACTCTTTAACCGCATCAACACCGTAGTCTACTTGTTCAATCGCCAGCCGAGCATAATATTTAACTACCTGCTAGCAAGAATCACTGTGTTGTTCCTCTGTGTCCATACCCCCCAATTATTACTTCCATTTTCATTAATGGGGTGTTGAGGGCGATGAAGAAAGCATGGGATACTCAACTAAAAGCCGCAACGACAGATTGAAGCTTTGAGCTTAAGTAATATTTGAAAACACAACTATGTATTATATTCGCCAACAGTATCAGCATGGGGCAGGGGTGCAGAGGACATACTTGTACTAATTTTCCCCTTGCGACTCCGCTCCCCCGTCCCGCTTTATCGGTTCCTGCCATAGACTTCTGCCCCTCTGCGTAATTTCAATTCCATACTGAGTCTGTATTTTGTCTGCGTAAGCCGCATCTGGTTCAAGTGATTCTTAGGGACGTACTTCTACCTTTCTAATTGTTCTCTTTTTACTACGATTTCCAATAGATGGATATTATTAGAAAGAGGAATGTTACATTCTCTAAAGAATAGGGAATCCTAGATTTGAGTACCAAGCAAATCTATTATTCAGTTAGACAGGATGAACTTTCAACAGCAAGGCATTCAATCTAGTAACAATTTTTCTGTAAACCAAGTGCTAAAAGTTGATGAAGTCAGTAGAAATGATCAGGAAATTGAAAATCAATTAGTAGAGCCAGATTTGAAACAGTTGCAAGATAAACTTTTATTACTTATAGAACGTAATCCTTTGCCTTTAATTGAGTGGAATACAGCGTTTCAAGTAATCCAATGGAATCTGGCTGCTGAACAACTATTTGGATACAGCAAAAGTGAAGTACTTGGTTGTCAGGTATCAGAAATAATTGTGCCAGAAAGTGAGAGAGTACAAGCTATCCAAATAATGAATTTATTAATTGAAGAGAAAGTGGGAGGTAATAATCTCAGTAAGAACCTGACAAAACATGGAATAGTGATTATTTGTGATTGGTGTCACACTCCGATAACTAATGTGGATGGCAAGGTAATTAGTATTGTCTCAACAGTACAGGATATTACAAAAGTAAAGTCTTTTGAAAGCGCTCTGCGCGAAAACGAAAAGACCTATCAGCAAATTCTTGATGCAATTACAGATATGGTACTGGTTAAAGGTGCTAAATCTCGAATAATTTGGGCAAATAAGGCATTTCGTGATTATTACGGGATGAGTGAGTCACAGCTTCAAAATATGATTGATGCACCCTTCAGCGAAGCAGATCATACCCTGCAATATATCAAAGATGATACTTACGTATTTGAAAGTGGACAGACACTAGAAATTCCCCAAGAGCCAGTAACTCGGTACAATGGCGAAGTACGCCTATTCCATACAATCAAATCTGCGATCCGCAACGAACTAGGTCAAGTGATAATGACTGTTGGTGTAGCTCGTGATATTAGTGAGCATAAACAAGCCCAGAAAGAACAGGCAAAGTTGTTAGCAATTCTAGAAGCAGCACCAGACTTTATTAGCACTGCTGACTTAACTGGGCAGGTTCTTTACTTTAATAAAGCAGCTCGTAGAATGTTGGAGCTAGGGGAAGAAGAATCGGTTCAAGGGAGAAATTTGTCCCAAAATCATCCTAAATGGGCAAATGATATTATCCAGAATCAAGGATTACCAGAATCAGTTAGAGTCGGTGATTGGGTTGGGGAAACGGCTGTTTTAAAAGCAGATGGACGAGAAATTCCCATATCCCAGCTGATTATTGCTCACAAATCACCTGATGGAGAAGTTGAATATTTCTCGACGATCGCAAGGGATATCAGCGAACTCAAAGCTGCGGAAGAAACTTTGGTGCAAAAAGCGGAAGATTTAGAGCGCACTCTTAAAGAACTTCAAAGCACCCAAGCTCATTTGCTTCAAAGTGAAAAAATGTCCTCTATTGGTCAATTGGTTGCTGGAGTAGCTCACGAAATGAATAATCCTTTGGGCTTTATTGCTGCCAGTGTAAAACAAGCTAAACCTACCTTTGCTGATATTGTTGACCACTTAAAGCTTTATCAGAAGAAGTTCCCCGCTCCGGGAGATGAAATTCTCATCCATGCCGAAGAAATTGACTTGGAATATAGCTTATCAGATTTACCCGAAATGATTGATTCGATGACGATAGCCTGTGACAGGCTGAAAGATATTAGTACCAGTCTCCGCACTTTCACCCGTGCCGATCAAGACTACAAAATACCTTTCAATATCCACCAAGGCATTGATAGTACCATTCTAATTCTTAAACATCGTCTGAAAGCGAATGAGCAACGTCCGAAGATTGAAGTTATCACAAACTACGGTAATTTACCTGAAGTAGAATGTTTTCCAGGTCAATTAAATCAGGTATTTATGAACATACTAGCGAATGCTATTGATGCCTTGGATGAATCAAATACAGACCGGAGTTTTAGAGAGATTAAAGCCAATCCTAATCGGATTATGATTACCACCTTATTAGAAAACAAACAGGTTGAGGTGAAGATTGCTGATAATGGTCAAGGGATGAGTGAATCAATTAAACAAAAAGTATTTGACGACTTGTTTACTACCAAAGGTGTTGGTAAAGGAACCGGATTAGGACTAGCGATCGCTCAGTCTATTGTTGTAGAAAAACATGGTGGAACTTTGGATGTGAATTCTACCCCGGGTGTTGGAACAGAATTTGTGATTACCTTACCAATTCTGGCTCAGACCCAAAATTAACTTGCTCGAAAGTGTGATTTCAGTTAACCACCGCCTTCCCTACGCACACCATCTACAGCCGCTATTCATTGTTAACCCAAAGGAGCCACTGCCCCAAATACCCATTCCAGTAAGGCTCCCCATCAGCAACGCCGATTGTTTTGAGATTGATTGTCTTAAATAGGCTAAAAGCCAGATTAAAAGAAGCTTTGAAACAAAGGTATAATTCAATACGGTTCAGTTAAGGCTCAAATAGTTGTAAATTGGGTATTGTTTCCAAAAATGGAAATCCAGTCAGGTGCATCTCAAGGAATTCTCGTTGGTGTCTCCTAAGATACGAAGTACTGAGATATTCAAGGCGATAGAGACAGCTATCCCCGCAACTTCAATCGAACAGGCGATAGCGAAAATCAAAGTTGAAGAGGAGCGTACACGCTCGTTACCAGCGCAACTAGTAGTTTGTCTGATAATAGCAATGAGTCTCTGGTCGAGAGATTCAATGCGTGATGTACTAAAAAATCTGATTGATGGTCTTTCGGAAGCATGGGTCAAAGTAGGCAAATATTGGCGTATCCCATGTAAATCAGCCATTACCCAAGCCAGACAGAGATTAGGAGCAGGGGTGATGACGCAATTGTTTCATCAGTTGGTGCGACCAATGGCAAATAGCGCAACAATAGGAGCCTTTATCAACGGGCTACGAATCGTCGTGATTGACGGGAGTTGCTTAGATATCCCAGATAGTGATGAAAACGCCAGGGTTTTTGGTCGTCCTGGTAGTCGTCCTGGCACACGAGCAGCATTTCCCAAAGCGAGATTAGTAATATTGGTAGAAGCTGGAACACATTTAATTTTTGATGCCTTAATCTGCCCATACCGCATAGGAGAGCGAGTACGGGCATTAAAACTTTTACGCTCAGTCACAGAGCGAATGTTGTTGATGTGGGATAGAGGTTTACATTCCTATGCTATGGTGCAAGCAACAGTCAATAAAGGTTGTGATTATTTAGGAAGAATTCCAGAAGAGCGTTAAATTCTTAAACGACAAACCTCTAGAAGATGGTTCATATTTGAGTTGGATTTATCCATCTGGCAAATTGAGAAAAAAGGGTTGTGAACCAATCTTGGTAAGAGTTATAGAGTACAAGATTGAGAATCCAGACAACCCAGAAGAACAGATTAGATATCGCTTAATTACGAGCTTATTAGATATTAAAAAATTCCCAGCCCATTTACTTGCTTACGAATATCACCAACGCTGGGAAGTCGAGAACACAATTGATGAACTCAAAGTACATCTTTTAGGACGAAAAACTCATATTCGTTCTCAAAAACCACGAGAGGTAGTGCAAGAAGTTTACGGTTTATTATTAGGCCATTGGACTGTAAGAACGTTAATTTTTCAAGCTGCAACCAGCATAGACGTTGCGCCCTTGCGTCTAAGTTTCACAGGAACGTTGCGAGTTATTCGCCGTGCCCTTCCTAAATTCCAGCGTTTGCAACCACACGAACTTCCCTTTTTTTGAGTTGGTTAACTCTAGAGATTCTTGATCAAGTTTTACCTCAAAGGGTTCATAGAAGTAACCCAAGGGTTGTGAAAAAACCTGTATCAAAATTTCGATCAAAAAAAGTAAAACACAGAGGTACTGGGACAATAACAAAGCCTCACGTCTTCCTTATTCTAAGCACTGCATAGCCTTAACTGAACCGTATTGGACTATAGACTATAAACCAGATATGACCGTTGTTGGGCAAGCCTGCAACGGGCGCGAAGCAGTAGAATTGTTCCGCCAACATCAACCCGATATAACGCTGATGGATTTGCGGATGCCTGAGCTAAGTGGAGTTGAAGCGATCGCTACCATTTGTGCTGAGTTTGCCGACGCTCGGATCGTTGTCCTGACAACCTACGACGGGGACGAAGACATCTATCGGGGACTGCGATCGGGTGCAAAAGGCTATGTCTTAAAAGATGCAGAACCAGATGAACTACTGGCAGCGATTCGGGCAGTTCACAACGGTCAAAAGTATATACCCCCTGCCGTAGGTGCAAAGCTGGCAGAGCGGATAAATAACCCAGAACTGAGCGAGCGGGAATTGGAGGTGCTACGTTTGATGGCAAGGGGCAAGAGTAATTTAGATATTAGTACTGCTTTGTCAATTGCTGAGGGAACAGTCAAATTCCATGTCAAAAATATTCTGAGTAAGTTGGGAGTGGGCGATCGCACTCAAGCAATGATTGTTGCTCTAAAGCGCGATATTATCACACTTTAAGAATTTAGCAAAAGCAATAGATTCATCTGTTGAGAGTAGCACCTGCTCTTTAGGATAGGTTGCTCCTAGCCCTAAAAGTAAGTCAATCGCTATTCTTAGGGGTAGTGCAAATACTCCTCGTAGGGGATGCGACAAATGGGGAGAAATTCACATATTTTGAGAATAAAGAAACAACATTCAATTTATTACTCTTATTTTAAGCGTTTTCATCGCAACGATACTATCTATAGGCCGTATGAAAAAACGATGAGCCAGACAAGCGATGGTGACGGACTGCTCATACCAATTTCAAAACACGATAACATCCAAGGAACAATGGATGCACAAACCATTTTAGTTAAATACGGTGACTATCAATGTCTTTCCTGTGGTGAGGTTCATAGGATGATTCAAGAGATTCAGCAACAGATCCAATTATGCTTTGTATTCTGCCATTTTCCGCGCATACACATTCATTTTCAAGCACAAAAGGCAGCAGAAGCGGTAGAAGCCGCCGCCGCGCAAAATAAGTTTTGGCAGATGCACGATCTCTTATTTGAAAATCAATATGCTCTTAACAATGGACATCTTTTAGAGTATGCCAATGAAATACAGCTTGATATCAATCGATTCCTTCAGGACATGACAGGCCATATTCATGCCGAGCGGGTCGCTCAGAACATTCAAGGCGGTATACAAAGCGGTGTCAGTAATACGCCAGCTTTATTTATTAACGGAGTTCGCTATAGGGATGCCTGGGATACAGAGAGATTACTCGCAGCGATTCTCGACTAGAAGCTACTCCAACACGTAGCTTATACCAATTCTGTATCTTTAGCAAGGCTGAACTTAAACGTGCTACTGCTCAGGTTTATTGGTGAAATGGCGATCGCCATTTCCAGTTTGAAACTCATATTGTCACAACTAGCGATTCTTAAATATTTCACAGGTTTCAACAGGAGGTTCACAAATGAAGATTTTTGTTGCAGGCGCAACAGGAGCGATCGGTCGTCCGCTAATCGCACAACTGCTAGCGCAAGGACATGAAGTAGTTGCGTTGACACGTTCTTTAGAAAAAGGACAAACTTTAGCTGAACAAGGCGTGGAATTGGCGATTAGGCAGAGCCTACGCTTCGCGAACGCAGATGTATTTGATGCCGATGCTGTTAAAGCTGCCATCACCCGCGTTCAGCCGGAAGTGGTGATTGAACAACTCACTTCCCTGCCCAAAACCTATACTGCCGAGTCGATGAGTGCAGCATCAGCTCTGAATACTCGCATCCGTAGAGAAGGGGGTGCTAATGTGCTGGCAGCAGCGCAAGCGGCTGGCGTGCGCCGCTATCTGAGGCAGTCGATCGCATTCTGGGCGATTCCCGGCACAGGCTTGGCAGATGAAGAAACGCCATTAGCTTTTGATGCCTCACCTGCGGTAGCAGCAGATGCTCACATAGTCACTGAAATCGAGCGTGACTTACTAGGGAACCCCAACCTAGAAGGGATTGCTCTGCGTTATGGCTTCCTTTACGGGCCCGGTACTTGGTTTGCCCCCGACGGTGATGTTGCCCAACAGGTACGACAGCAACAGTTCCCGATTGTTGGGAATGGGGAAGGTGTCTGGTCGTGGTTACATATTGAGGATGCTGCGATCGCCACAGTTGCGGCAGCAGAACGAGGCAATCCTGGCATTTACCTGATTACGGACGATCAACCCTTAGCGGTGTGCGAGTGGCTTTCTGCTTATGCTCAATGGCTCAATGCCCCACCACCTCCCCAGGTATCGGTTGAGGATGCTCTGCGAATTAGTGGTGCGGATGCTGTTTATTATGGTACTCAGATGCGAGGCGCATCGAATGCTAAGGCAAAACGCGAATTAAATTTTCAGCCCCGACCCTTGGAATGGATGGTTAATACCGCCGTGGCTCATGCCAGTTAAAAATTTAAGGGAAAAGTAAAGATGAAGATTGCTCAATATGGAACAGCGATCGCGATCATCCATGCGATCGCACATGGATTACATGGTTTAGCGCATGTGCAAATTCCAATTCCCCTCTCAATACTTCAGAGTTTATTTGTGGGTATTGTGATTTATGCAATTCCCATCATTGCAGTCGTTTTACTTTGGACACAGTTTTACCGCATTGGTAGCTGGCTCTTACTGGGTTCAATGGCAGCATCAATCCTTTTTGGAATCTACAATCATTTGATCGTGATTAGTTCGGATCATGTGTCTCAAGTTTCCTTTGCAGGTTGGGGATTGCTATTCCAAATCACAGCTATCCTGACATTAATTGTGGATGGATTCGCCTGTTGGATTGGCATCTGGGCATTGAAAACCATTCAGGAACCAGAAAAGGTTATATGAATTGTTTTGATTATTTTAATCACCATCATCTGTTATTGTTTACTTGCTTCCTCCCAATTTAGAGCAGTTTTCTTTCATTAGAAATACACACTGAATTAGCCAATTTCTCATTGTACGGTATCTAAATGAACCACATACTCAAGAATAAACGCGCACTCATTACTGGAGGCAGTCGCGGCATTGGGGCAGCGATCGTCAAGCGTTTAGCAAGTGAAGGCGCTGATGTTGCCTTCACATATACCAGTTCACCCGATCGGGCTAACGAAATTGTGCAGGCAGCACAGGCGCTAGGTGTCCAAGCTCTTGCCATCCAAGCCGACAGTGCCGAAGCCAGCGCGGTGGTCGCGGCTGTTGAAGACACTGTGAACAAATTGGGCAGCATTGATATTCTCGTCAACAATGCAGGCGTGCTGGCGATCGGCCCAATCGACGATTTCACACTGGCGGACTTCGATCGAACCTTTACCATTAACGTGCGTGCCGTGTTTGTGGCGACGCAAGCCGCAGTCAAGCACATGAAAGAGGGCGGACGCATCATCAACATTGGCAGCACCAACGCCGAACGTATGCCATTTCCTGGTGGTGGCGTATATGCCATGAGTAAATCTGCTCTGCAAGGTCTTGTGCAAGGACTGTCGCGTGACCTTGGTCCACGCGGGATTACGATCAACAACGTGCAGCCGGGGCCGATCGCTACAGAGATGAATCCCTCGGAGGGGGAGTTTGCCGAGATGCTCAAAAAGCAGATTGCGGTAGTCCGCTACGGCATGGTTGACGAGGTTGCGGGGCTGGTTGCTTATCTGGCCGGCCCTGAGTCCGGTTACATCACCGGCGCAAACCTGATGATTGACGGAGGGTTCAGCGCATAACTGCCGTAGGTAGATGCCTAATACCAATTGTAATTCAGCAAGCCGGATGTATCCTGGGCTTGGATCTGTTGCTTGATTTTAGAGAATTGGTATAAGTCAGGGGTAAATTCCTGACTTAGGCATCCAAGTAAGGATTAGAAGAGCATCAGGACTTACGCAAAATCATGAAAAAACGAACCACAGAGGACACGGAGAAATAAGAGTTCCAGAGAGTTCTTGCGTAAGTACTAGAGCATATTTATTAGGTAAATTCCTCGAATCCCAGTTTAGCGATGGCGCGGAGCGCCCGCTGGAAGCGATCGCATTTATTTCTCATAGAGGTTGATAAAATATGTTTGATCTCGACCAAACTATTAAAGACCGCCACTCAACACGCAAATTCTTATCCCAACCAGTGCCACGGGCTTTGCTCGATGAAGCCCTGGCTCTAGCGCAGTTGGCACCGTCAAATTCAAATATCCAGCCGTGGCGGTTGGTGTTTGCCCAAGGCGGATGCCGCGATCGCTTGCAAGAGGCTTTGCTAAACCAAGCCAAGCAGCAGCCCAACAGCTAGGAGTGAGTCCCCAGGTTTGCCTGCAAGTCAAAATTCTCCCCGATCCCAACAAGTCTGGTTGGAGTGAACCAGAACAACACCTCAATGGACGAAAAATTTTGTGTTCGCGTAGCAAAGTCACTGGCGGCTCTAGTTCACTCAACGCCATGATATAAATTCGAGGTAATCACCACGATTTCGACCGTTGGCAAGAACTCGGTAATTCCGGCTGGAGTTACAAAGAGGTATTGCCTTACTTCAAGAAATCAGAAAACCAGCAGCGAGGCGCGTCCGAATTTCACGGTGTTGATGGAGCCTTGAGCGTTACTAACCTGCTCGCGCCTGCTGTCATGTCAGAGCAATTTATCGAAGCAGCAGAGCAACTCGGCTACGGCCGCAATCCTGATTTCAATGGCGCATTTACACCAAGGAACACTGCGCCAAGTTTATGTCAATCAGGAAGTAATTATATCGGCAGGTGTATTCGATTCTGCCAAGCTGTTGATGCTCTCTGGAATTGGTTCAGCGGAACATCTGCACGCCTTCGATATTCCAGTGATTGTTGATTTGCCTGGGGTGGGTAAAAACTTGCACGATCATCTGCTGGCTGTTGTTGGCTACCAGTCGACTCAAGTGCAACCCCTGATCGCACCTACCAGTAATATAGTTGAAGCTGGGCTATTTCTGCATAGCGGTAAAAGTAACGAAGTTGCACCAGACTTACAGTTCCTCTTTAGCCCGGCTCTGTTGTCTTCAACCCTTACCCATGAAGTTTCGGGAGCCACATTGGTTGCTTGCCTGATCAAACCTCAAAGTCATGGTACTGTGAGGTTACGCTCAACAAATCCGCTCGATCCAGCCGTTATTCAAGCGAACTATCTTCAGTGTGAGACTGATTTACAAGTGCTGGTAGAAGGCATCAAAATTGCCCGTCAACTTGCTCATTCTGATGCCTTTGATCAAGTATTGGGAAAGGAAGTCGCTCCCGGTCAAGATATAACCAGTGATGAAGCGATCTCTGCTTATATTCGATAAACGGCTAAGTAGAACAGGTGGAAAAAACCAAACTATGTTAATAAAAGTAAAGTTGGGTAAAACCCTCTTTTCTCCTGCCTTCTGCCTCCTGCCTCCTGCCTGAACCTGATGATAAATATTCACACCGACTTACTTAATACCTATTGGCATCCTGTAGGTACGTGTAAAATGGGCAACGATGTACTGGCGGTGGTTGATGCTCAACTCCGAGTTCACGGAATTGAAGGATTGCGCGTTGTCGATGCCTCTGTAATGCCAACCATTCCATCTGGAAATACGAACGCATCTACAATCATGATTGGTGAAAAGGCAGCCGACTTAATTAGATGTGGGTTCGCAGATAAGATGAAATTCTGACAACGAATTTATAAGGGTTCCAGGCAACAATATTCGTGCATAAAGTACTGAGCAATAGACTTGTACAGGATGGAGAGTCGATCAACCAAATATGGACACGCCTTTCCATAGTCTAGGCCACTTACCAATCACCCCAGATGAGGGCAAGTATCGTCTGCTGAAAGACTCAAGCCCTGCTATCATTACTGATCATCCCACGATTAGTCAATTAGGTTATAAATTTGAAGCTATATCTACTGCAAAGGACAAGACAACAGATCAGGAGTTTGGAGCAGTGGAGTGGGGTTTTGAAGTTCGCCAGGATAACCAAGGAAACCCACAATTTGTTGAGTATACTCCAACATTACTCGAAGGTAATTTACAGATAGCAGATGATAATGCGGGCGACAGACGTGATGGACGACAAGCTGCATTTAAGCAATGGAACCAAACTTATCCACCCCAAAAAGAACAAAGCTCCAATAGCTCAGTAACTCGAATTCCATAAAACTTTGTCAGCATGAAAATTTGCTTCCATCTAACTTGGTAATGCTACTTTTAAGTCTAGAGAACGCAAAACTTTTAACTAGACTTGTCCGGAATATTAATTTAAAAAAATAAAAATGCTAAAACGTTTAAGTGAGCTTCTACTATTTATCTGTAGGCTATCGTGTGCCAACAGCAGATATAAGTTTGTTCTGTAAGTCTCAGGAAAAATTTAATAAGCCTCAACCTTTTTCTGGAAATAAAGCTTATATCTTGGTGGTGAAAACATTACTACTCCTCATAAAAAGAAACCAAAGCAAGAGTTAACCCAACAACAGAAAGATCAGAATAAAACTTTATCTACTAATCTGATACTTATTGAGCATTTTATTCGCTTACTTAAAATATTCCGCATAGCTTTACAAAGATTTTGCTTAAGGATTGATACTTGCGAACAGATTATTTTAACAGTTTATGGCTTAATCAGGTTAAAAATTGGTACTTTATTTTTACCAATTTAGTTACTATTAATATTCATGTTAGCTTCAATAATTAGGGAGTGTTATTTATGGCTCTAAACTATCAGTAACTATCTCAAACCTTTATGAATACGTTTTAACGAAGATATCAAAGCTTGGCCTCAACGCTTTGAATAGTCTGGTTTTGGAGTTTTCGAACCAGTCTCTTAGAGCAATCGGGTGTGGCCAAATAATGCAATTGCCTCGACATTAGCAGAGGTTTTATCGGCAATTAATTTTTCTTATTCTTTTTGTACTGATTGAGTAAGTATTGTGGATTGCTGATATACATCTCTGTATAACCGCACTGACCACAAATATATGCTGTTAATGTCCCAGTGTGAGTTCCTTTAAATATGAGCGCTTTTGGATTCTCGTAAATTTCTACTTGCAGATCCTTTTTAAACTCTTCTGTGTGGGTGACAATACGAACGTTTGGAATTATATTTTCAGAGCCACATTTAACACACGCCAAAAGTTCAACTTCTTGTTGGTCTGGATACTCGGCTAGCCCTGTTGATGTTACGAAGACTGGCTGACCTTTAATGCTAGAAGGAGCAATTTCGTCAACTCCCTGGAATGACTTGTCCTCGATTCCATCGTTTGAGGTACCACAACTCCAGCAGAAAGAGAAAGTCTCTTCATTCTGCTCATGGCACTTGCAACATTCCCACATTTGTATTACCTCGGCAAAACAGTTGACGTTAGACAAGTTTAAACCAATAACAATTTTACTCACATCAGGCGAAGCAAAAAGGTTAGAAAAATTGTTATTCGAGAGTTAATCCGCTATTTGCTGACTGAAGAGACATCAAATGCAGCTTGAACCCTTTGATGAGCGTTATTTCCATTACAGTTATATTGTCAGCACCAGTGGTTGTTGCAGGATTCAATTCATTATTTGGTATAAGCATCGCTATGCCAATTATCCAATCGCTACTCCGTCATGTTCAAGCTGGTGGTTTTGGCACGGAAACTGCTGAGGCTTACAGAAATGTTTAATTTTGTCATCGATTAACCTCTTCTTAGCTTAAGTTCGTTAACTAGTGCATCAACAATTGGCATAAAATCTCTTTTTGCCTCTTTACCCAGTCTGTAAATTCCTAGAAGTAGCCCTCTACCAGAAGCATTAAGAATATCAGCTGATTCTCGAATTGGGCTAAAATACTGAATTCCCAAATTTTTACAGACTAGGGGAAGTTCCTCAACAATACTTCTATGCGCTCCCCAATGACTTTTCCAACGGGTAGGAACATACCTAATATTTTCGGAGTCGGTTTCAATCTCAGCCGCTTGCAGTTGTCAACCGTAGGACTAGTTATTGGTTCTCTGTGGGTACTGATTGCCAAGCAAGGCGATCTTTCCAGTGCGATGTGAAATTAAGTTGAACTGCTTGCTTAAAGTCCTCCAAAGCTGTGGAAAAAGCTTTCTCTTTTAGCTTTGCTGCACCTTGGTTGTGCAACTGTTGAGGGCATTGTGGATTCCATACATATTTTTGACAAGTTTGGTGGGCAATTTCTACATCACTGCCATTGTCAGGATTTTGAAAGACGGGATGATAATGTAATCTGTTGCAGCAAACTTGCAACCATTCTTGCCACCCACACTGCCACAAGCGGACTGTTCCATCAAGACTACCACTGGCAATCAGTTTACCATCAGGGCTAAAAGCTGCGGAATTTACCCAATACTCATGCCCACGCCAAGGTTGACCAATGGGGTTGCCGTGAATATCCCACAAGCGCACTGTCGAATCATTGCTGGCACTGACAATCCACTGACCATCAGGGCTAAAGGCGACAGAATTAACTTCTTTTTCATGTCTGCGCCAAGGTTGACCAATGGGGTTGCCGTAAATATCCCACAAACGGATTGTCGAATCATTGCTGGCACTGATAATCCACTGACCATCAGGGCTAAAGGCGACAGAATTAACTTCTTTTTCATGTCCGCGCCAAGGTTGACCAATGGGGTTGCCGTGAATATCCCACAAGCGCACTGTCAAATCATTGCTGGCACTGACAATCCACTGACCATCAGGACTAAAGGCGACAGAATTAACTTCTTTTTCATGTCCCTGCCAAGGTTGACCAATGGGGTTGCCGTGAATATCCCACAAACGGATTGTCGAATCATTGCTAGCACTAATAATCCACTGACCATCAGGGCTAAAGGCGACAGAATTAACTTCTTTTTCATGTCCCTGCCAAGGTTGACCAATGGGGTTGCCGTGAATATCCCACAAGCGGATTGTCGAATCATTGCTGGCACTGATAATCCACTGACCATCAGGGCTAAAGGCGACAGAATTAGCTTCTTTTTCATGTCCGCGCCAAGGTTGACCAATGGGGTTGCCGTGAATATCCCACAAGCGCACTGTAGTATCATTGCTGGCGCTGACGATCCACTTACCATCAGGACTAAAGGCGACAGAATTGACCCAATTCTCATATTGGCGCTGTGATCGCCCGATGACCCGATCTTGTAATATTTGATCTAGCTCCCATAAACGCACAGTGCGATCGCCACCACTAATAATAAACTTGCCATCAGGGCTAAAGGCTAGGGAATTAACCTGTCCTTCATGTCCCCGCCAAGGTTGAGTGATGGGGTTGCCATTGATATTCCACAAGCGTATTGTGCGATCGCAGCTACCACTAATAATAAACTTGCCATCAGGGCTAAACGCGACAGAATTTACATGTCCTTCATGCCCGTGCCAAGGTTGACCGATGGGATTACCTTGGATGTCCCACAACCGCACTGTATAATCACTACCACCACTGACAATCAACTTGCAATCGGGGCTAAAGGCGACGCAAATAATTTTCGCCTCATGTTTGTGCCAAGGTTGAGTGATGGTGTTACCTTGTAAATCCCACAAACACACCGTTCCGTCAAAACCAATACTGATAATGCAATCGCCATTTGGGCTAAAGGCGACGGAAATAACTCCTTCCTTATGTCCGCGCCAAGGTTGAGCGATGGCGTTACCTTCTAAATCCCACAAACACACTGTTCCGTCAAAACCAACACTGACAATGCGTACCCCCGAGGGGTTGGCGCAGCCATCGCCATTTGGGCTAAAGGCGACGGAAATAACTCCTTCCTCATGTCCCTGCCACGGATGAGTAATGAGATTACCTTGTAGATCCCATAAACACAAAATTCCGTCAATACTACCACTAACAATAAACCTGCCATCAGGACTAAAGGCTACACAATTAACCTCTTGCTCGTGTCCCAACAAAAATTGAGCGGTGGGATTGCCAATGATATTCCACAAGCACACGGTAGAATCGCTACTGCCACTGGCAATAAACTTGCCATCAGGACTAAAGGCTACACAATTAACCTCTTGCTCATGTCCGCGCAAGCTATTCGTCTCTGTGGGTGTGTTCATTGCTTCCTTTAAGCTTCCCAAAACAGGAGCTAGAAGCTGGTTTGGGTATTTCTCTAGATTCTCACCCATTGTTTGAATTGCCAGCACCAAACCCTCTAGCGGTTGGACAGGAAGTAAATTCAAAACCCTGGCGGATTGCTCGCGCAGTTTTAATTCAGTCAGTGCAAGGTTTAACTTTTGAATCTCTTGTTCCTGGCGATCGCGCCATCTAACACTAGCATTAATAAATCGATTAGCTTGTTCGCTTAAAGAACCAAACGTTTGCTCTTTTAGTTCTTGATAAGTCTTTATCTTCAGAACCCCGTTTGCAATATCTTCTTTTTCCCACAATACATTCAGGGTGTATGCCAGAAGTGGTAAAGAATCATCTTGTTGGTGAAAATCATGAATAATTTGCTCAACTAATCCTTGTTCAAAGATAACGCCATTTTTAGCAGCAGGTTCAGCGATCGCTAACTTTAATTCTCCATCGCTCATTCTAGTGAGTATACGACTATAGCGATCGTGGATCTTCGCAAGTTGGGGATACTCACTAAATTTATCCAAAAAATCAAACCGCATTGTTAAAACAATTTTGACAGAGCTATCCTGCTGCTGGAACAGTTGAAAGAGACTAGCAACAAATTTATCGCGTTCTGGCTTTTGAGTTTTCGTAAACAGTTCTTCAAATTGGTCAATAAAAATCAGAATATACTGATAATCTTGTTTGAGGTATGTGACAATTTGAATTAGAGTATTTTCTCTTATTTCTCTAGCAATATCCGCTATTGGCGATTTTTTCCCATAAGTAGAAGCAAGACACTGATAAAGAGATTTAAAAGGATTTTCATTTGGGTGAAAACTTATATTAATTAATGAATTTTTATGAAGTCCTAAATAAGGAATTAAACCTGCTCGAATCAATGATGATTTACCAGTGTCTGATGCTCCTAAAAGCAAGAGTAGATTATCTTTTTTTAAGCGAGCGCCCAGATTAGCAATCCACTTTTCCCGACCAAAAAATTTGTCTTTATCTTTAATTTCAAAAGTTTTTAGTCCTAAGTAGGGAGAGTCTGTTTTAAGTGGACGACAATGAATATCCTCAAAATTACTGTCAGAAAAAAAGTCGTATTCAGAAATACATTGGACATTACACCCAATATTTATATCACCTTCAGAACTGTTAACCATCTTATCTCCTTACCTTTGGACATCTCTGGCTAAATCTTTACCTCAGTTATAGTTCCTCGGCTAATCTTTGTAAGTAACTCAACAAAATTAATTACCGAAGAAAGGCAGAAGGCAGGAGGCAGGAGGCAGAAGGAAGAAAATACAATTCTTGCTCTCTGCCAAAAGGGTCTAATCTTAAAGATTCTCTTGTGAAGCTTTTCCTGTTGCCGCCCTATAGGATAGAAGTTTTGTAAATCCCATCCGTGAAAAATTAAGGTTTTAAATAGCTTTATTCAGGGAAATTACTTAAACAAAGTTTAAAAATATGTAGTAACTTTATCCTAAAACGCCATAAATGACAAACGGGATGGAACTTTTTGATAACCTACACCTTGCTATGTTTAGCGGCAAAGGTGGAGTCGGAAAAACGACAATCTCCTGCACCTTTGCATGTCGTTGGGCGCAGAAATTTGCCAATGAGCAAATTCTTTTAATCTCAACCGATCCGGCTCACTCTCTTGGAGATGTCTTACAAGTTAGCGTTGATGACATTCCTCGTCCCATAGCGGAACTACCCAATCTACTAGTAAGGGCGTTGGATGCAAAGCTTCTGCTACAAGAGTTTAAAGAGCGTTATGGTCAGGTTTTAGAACTGTTAGTGGAGCGCGGTAGTTTTGTTGAAGGAGAAGACTTGTCTCCAGTTTGGGATTTAAATTGGCCTGGACTGGACGAGTTGATGGGCTTGTTAGAGATCCAACGCCTTTTTAAGGAGCAGCGGGTAGATCGAGTAGTAGTTGATATGGCTCCTAGCGGTCATACTCTCAACTTATTTGGATTGATGGATTTTTTAGACACTTTCCTCCACTCTCTCGAACTGTTTCAAGAAAAGCATCGGATTATTAGCAAGACCTTTGCTGGAAGTTACACACCCGATCGCGCTGACGATTTTTTACAAACCCTGAAAGCTGAACTGTCGCAAGGTCGTCGTCTACTTCAAGATCCTACCCATACAGCTTGTTTGTTAGTTGCGATCGCCGAACCAATGAGTTGGTTGGAGTCAAAACGGTTCCTAGAAGCCTTACAAACTTTGCAGGTTCCTTGCGGAGGGTTGTTTGTTAACCAAGTCCTGGCCAGTGCGACTGACCCAGATCGTTACCAAGAACAACAACCGCTGATCGGTCAGTATACGGATCTTGCTAACGAAAAGCCGATTTTTATTGTGCCACAGCAAGATGAAGAACCTTTAGGGATTCTAGCCCTCAGCCATCTGATCGACCAAATCCATGTTCCTCAGCTTGAACCGCTATCTTTTATCGATCTACTCCCAGTTCAATGGCCGGAAACGATTCCTCCTAGCTTTGGAGATTTTCTCACCAAAGGTCGTCGCCTGTTACTAATTGGCGGTAAGGGTGGAGTAGGCAAGACCACAGTAGCAGCTGCCATTGGTTGGGCTATGGCTCAACAACATCCCGATCGCAAAATTCGCATGGTTTCTATCGATCCAGCCCACTCCTTGGGTGATGCCTTTGGTCTGAGTTTAGGACACGAACCATATCAAATAACTCCTAATCTTCGAGGTCAGGAAGTAGATGGCGATCGCATTCTCGATCAATTCAGAGCCGATTACCTATGGGAACTGGCCCAAATGATGAGTGGCGAAACCCAAACAAGCGAAGCTATTGAAATGGCCTATGCTCCTGCTGCCTGGCGCAAAATTGTCGATCAAGCTTTACCAGGGATTGATGAAATACTTTCCCTGTTAACAGTAATGGAATTGCTAGAGCAACAAGAAGAAGACTTGATTATTTTAGACACTGCTCCTACAGGTCATCTTCTGCGTTTTCTAGAAATGCCAACTGCATTAGCAGACTGGCTAGCTTGGATTTTCAAACTCTGGATCAAGTATCAGAATGTCCTTGGTCGTACAGAGTTTATGGGACGTTTACGAACTTTGCGACAGCGCGTAGTCAAAGCCCAAAAAGTGCTAAAAGACCCACAACAAGCAGAGTTCATTGGGGTTACACTTAACCAGACTAGTGTACTTGCCGAACAACAACGCCTGTTCAAATCTCTTCAAGAAATAGGTGTAAGTCAGAATTACGTTGTTCTAAACCGCTTTACTTCTAGAGCAACCATTAATTGCGATTTTCCAGGTTTGACAATGGTTCGCTTACCAATGCTTCCTCGCTCAGTTCAGCCTTTAGAACGCATCCAAGCAGCAGCCGGCTGTTTATTTTAACGGCTAATTAGACTAAATACTTCCATACCCAAAGAGAAATTTATTATGCATCGCACTCCAAACCGCAGACAAATTCAAGCCAAACTTAGCACCATGCCTCCTCAACGTTCTCAAGCAACAGCTTACTTAAATGCTTACAAAATGATGCTAGAAAAGGAGCGTTTAGAGGAGGAACTAGAGAAACTCGAAGCACGCCGACATCAGATTCAGCAGCGTCTTGCTATTTTAAATAGTCAAACAATTCCTGAAGGAGACATGACCCATCAGCAAGCAAATACAAACTTGGAGGACAAGACACCAAAATTCAAAACCTTAACGCTGGAGTACTAAGTACTAAGATTTCAGCTTGTCTATTCTTCGCAACTTCCTTGCGATGTCGCACCTGGGCGTGGGCGATCACTTTGGTACACCTCCCGCTCCACTATTGTGTACACAAGGAAAGGTGATAAACTAATCTAGAATTTTTCATCCTTCAATACTCTCTTCGATAAGAAGATCGCCATTACCTACAATAGTATTTCGGAAATAAGCTCCGTGAGCCCGACCGAAATCACTGAGGTAAGACCCTTTGAGATAAGCATTTTCAAATGTGGCACCAACTGCGTCAGCATCGGTCACACTAGCCCCTTCCAAGTTAGTACCAATGAACTTAGCCAAACTCAATTCGGCATAGCTGAGATTAGCCCCACTCAAGTTAGCTCCACTCAAATTAGCAGCCAACAAATTAGCTCGACTCAGATTAGCCCCACTCAGATTAACTCCCCTCAAGTCAGCCTCTTGCAAATTAACCCCACTGAAATCCCTTTCCCCAGCAGCATATCGCTGGAGCAACTCAGGGGTCGTTATCTTCATCTACTGTCCTTTGTATTGCAGAATTTACCATCCCATTTTGGTAAAGTGTATGCTAAAAAATCTTTGTTATACCAATTCAAAAAATGTTTGCGACAGATAGGGCATTCAAAATGAAATCATAGCTAGTCAAGGAAGCAGCCACTTCAGAGGTAAGTTGAGCTAGAAGTTCAGCAACCTTAGTTCGTAAATGTTC
>NZ_JADEXU010000170.1 GCF_015206895.1 Nostoc sp. LEGE 12450
CATAAACCACAGTAGCCGAAATCTTCAAGTACACCGCATCACGACTATAACCAAAGCGTTCGCGGCAGTATTCTTCAAAAGTACGGTGCGTGGAACGGTACAATCGTCTGTCCCGCAACTCCATCAGCGCTTGACCTGCTGACAAAAATGCCCTTTCTACCTGACGTTCCAATTGCAAGCGTAAGCTTTGTTCTTGGTCGCTCAACTCTCTTACTTCAACAGCCGTCACCGTAATTGTTGCTGAGGCTGGGTTATCCTGCCCAGAATTATTTTCCTTTGCAGAGTCGGTTGCTAGCTTTGGTTCCTCAGATGCCCCAGGGATAACTTTCTTGCGTCTAGATGGTAGTTTGTTCATTGCCCAACCTCCAGGCTGACAGCAGTTGAACAAATATTGGGTTGTGTCATCATTGAATATAGTGTTTTTATTTCTGCCCCTATCCTTTAAACAGGTTGGGGTTTTTCATTGCTTTTTATATTTTGCACCGATGAAAGAATACTTTGACGAAAATCAGTCCAATACCACAGTTAACAAGAAAGACTTCAGAAGTCAGGAACCTGAATTCAATTCTGACTTCTAACTTCTGCCAACTGAATTCAATTTCAGCTTATTCTAGAAATACCCTCTTTAACACACGAGTAAAACAAGGGCTAATGCTTGATTATTTGACAGCAGGTATTGCATTTTGGATGACTTTGTTTGGAGTACAAGAGTCGTTGTTAGAATTTCGCCTGGGTTATCTCGGCCGTTACTGGTTTATTGCGATTAGTGCTAGCTTATTTATCAGCTTTTTCCTCTCGGCTCTGGTTATTGTGCCACTAATCATTAACTTGACAATAAATCCATTCACTTTCCCAGGTAATGTGATTCTCTCAGGAATTGCTGCGGTAATCTTTAGTTTGATTCTCACCCTAGCGCAATGGCTGATACTCCGTCAATCCGAGATGACACCAAGAGTCTTTGCACTGATCAATACTGTTATTGGAATTCTCGTCTACTTCCTACTGGTGTGGCTCAATGAGGGTAGTTTAGAGTGGAGCGGTAATTTCATTCAAGGCTGGAAAACTGTAATAATATTTTTAGCTGGTGGTGCGATTAACGGAGCAGCCACAGGTAAAGCTTTGGATTTATACTGTAAGCGAGTAGAGCGGCGCTTAATTCAACTTGAGAGAGACAGGATAGTAAGAGAAACCAGAGATAGAGAAAGAATAGAAAGAGAAGTACTTTCAAGAAAAAAGCTTGAGGCGGAAAAGCTTGAAGGGGAAGCCCTAGAAAGAAAAATGATTGAAAGAGAAATGACCTTAGCTGAAGAGAAAAAGTGGTACGAAGAACATGGTAATGATGATTATGAGGATGAAGATGATGAAGAATAATATTTAAGTATCAATTTACACGTTAAACTAGATTTGCGATTAGATATCTGTTTGATTTCTCAATAAATTTATTTCTTTGTTATATTTGCGATAAAACTTCAGTAATTCTAGATAAGCACATAGTACTATAAGGTACTAAAAAATAGTGATTAAGACTAAAATTATCCTAGACAAAAAGCGCTGTTCTCGACTCATTTCTCTATCACTCTTCAAGAAAAACAACCATTGAACCATTGGCTAAATAAACACCTTGCCAATGCTAGATAAACGATGATACCAAGAAAAGTCAGAAGTAAATGCAACATTAACCGTCTAATACTAATAGTAAATTTTTGATCAACAAGAAGCATAGGCAGAGAGGGGATGGTTCGCTAGCGCGAGAAACCCTATACATAAATTTAGGGTTGCTGAAACAAGAACCGGAGGTAGAACGTTTCGCCTATCCACCTGCAAACACAGGCAAATTTTTAATGCTCCTCCAAAGCGAAACTATTAACCCTCTTTTATCAGGCTAAAATGAGTCCAAAGCACAAAATTACCCTGGCTTTCATCCTTCTTTAGTAGTAAAGGAGAGTTTTTATGTAGCCAAGGGACTTGATAGTAGCCAAAATCTCATTGAGACAAAGAGGTAAACGCGGTCTTCTACTTTGCTGCTAGCTCCTCCCTTTGGATCTGCATAGTATTTATTGAACTCTTAGAGCGCGATCGCAATCTCAAAGTTTTTTAGTTTTCAACCATCTAATATCAAGCATATAAATGTTATTCACTTAAATTCAAGATTAAAATCATGATTTTAACTTGTAAAAATAGTCTTAAATTAGCAATCTTAAAAGAAAGGTTTAATGTAAAAAACTGTAATTATCAGTAACTAGCAACATAGTATAAAAACTGATTTAAATTAATCTAGATAACTTACTAGAAGATGCAACAGATGCCCAAGTTAAAAATTGAGATAATTTTTGCTATCACCATTAGCATGAGAAAAGTCGTTCTAAAAGGCTTTTAAAATGTATTTCGAGTACTACCATAAGAAATGTAGCTTACAAAACTTAGCATAAATACCTTATGAATTTTTTGACTTATCTCATGCATCTAGCAAGCTCAGGAGCTGTTGCTTACTATACTGCTTCTCAAATCCGTGACTCTAAAACTCGCCCTATTGTACTTAAGGGTTTACATCTATCAGAGGCTGGTTCCGTTGGATTTCTGTCTGCACTTAGTGAGCGTGCAGCTAATGAAGGCGATACATGGCTCGCAGAAAAATTAAAACAACACGCGTTGGATGAAACTAAACATAGCCAAATTTTTGCTCATGCGTTAAAGCAAATAGATAAAAATTCCATAGATTCAGAGCCTGAAACTCCACCTAAAAGTCAATCAAGACAAGGGCGTAGTCCTCTCTTTGCCGCATACTATGAAGGCTATAGCAAAGAACAACTTAGCCCTGCCGTGATTGACTGGGATATCTTTATGGCCAGTACCTATATTATGGAGTTGGATGCTGGTAAAGACTATATGCGAATGGCGAACGTATTGCCTGATGATGAGCGTGCCACTCATAACTTAAAGTTGGGAATGTTAAGCATCGCTAAAGATGAAACAGGTCATGCTGCCTACCTTTATGAAGCAATGATGCGACGAATGACTGCGAGGCAAGTGCAAAAGTTAGTTGATGAATGGCGCACCCGTAAAGTTCAGGCAGTATTTAAAGTAATTGATTATGTCCTTAAAGATACTGACACCATAGAAGCAGCATAACATCTTTAAATAAAACAAGTAGGTAGGCAAGAAAATTTATAACTATGTCATTACAAGAGTGAAGCAATCATAAAGGTTTTGAGCTTTTTACATTTTTTTACATAGTTAGGTTTATTTGTATCTACCTACTTAACTATCACTTTAACCTCATTGAATCTTTAAGCAAAAGTTATTCAAATTTTATTCATGAATAAATTTAATAATATTTCCTATCCCTAATACTGATCTAAGAGCTACTTTTGTCTATCAATCAAAACTTGCATCTTTAATTAAAAAAATGCAGACTATAATCAATACGCTTGTAATTACAGTTTTTATTTCTTTTGCAGCCATCTTTCCTTCTGAAGCTCAAATTACTCCAGATATTACTTTACCTAATAACACTGATATTAGAATAGAAGGAAATAATCGAATTATTGAAGAGGGCACTCAGGTAGGGAACAACCTTTTCCATAGTTTTCAATACTTTTCGATACCTATCGATAACACAGCTATATTTAATAATCCTTTAAATATTCAAAATATTATTACTAGAGTTACTGGTGGATCTATTTCTAATATTGATGGACTGATAAAGGCCAATGGAACAGCTAACTTATATCTGATGAATCCAAGTGGAATCATTTTTGGAGCAAATGCGCGATTAGACGTTGGTGGTTCTTTTTTAGCAACTACAGCAAATAGTATTAAATTTACTGATGGTATAGAATTTAGTGCTACGGAAACTCAACATTCTCCTTTGTTAACATTAAATGTACCTGTTGGATTGCAGTTTTATGATACCTCTGGAGAAATTAATGTACAAGGTAATGGTTTTCCCATTCAGAACTCTATCTTGAGATCCCCTATAGATGCAAGTATAATTTCTACGGGTTTACAAGTAAAACCTGGTAATACCTTAGCTTTAATAGGAGGAAAAATATTATTGGATGGAGGAGTCCTTAGTAACAAAAATGGAAGAATTGATTTAGCAGCTATAGAGCAAGGAGAAGTTAATATTAAGGCCGAAAGTAACAGGTTATTCTTAGATTACGGAAATAAAATAAGTTTTAGAGATATAAGTTTTTTAAAAAATGCTTTAGTTTATGTTAATAGTACAGAAGGTAAAGGAAACACTATTAATATACGTGGAAATAATGTAAAAGTATTAAATGGTGCGCTAATTATGAGCCAAAATCAGGGATTTAAGCAAAATGGAGAAATTAGTATTAAATCTGATTTTTTGGAAGTTAAAGATGCATCAGAATTTGGTATTAGTGGTATCTATACTAGCAACTTTGGAAATACGCCTGGAGAAAATATTGAACTTAATTCAAATAAAATAACTATTGGTGGAGCGCAGATAGCTACTACTACTTTTAGTAATGCTCCTGGTGGTGAAATAATAATAAATGCCAATGATTATTTAAAAATTACTGGCTCTACTCCATCTTCTGTTAATCAATTTGGATATGGTGCTATTAATAGTTTCAGTTATCTTAATTATGGAGATAGTGGAAATATTACTGGAGTAATCAAAAATTTGATATTAGAAGATGGGGGTAATATAACTACAGCTTCTAGTTCTTTTGGTAATACTGGAAATTTAAAATTAAGTACACAAAATATTACACTCCAGAATGGAAGCAGTTTAGGAGCTACAACTTTTAATAGTGGGAAAGGAGGTAATGTTTTAATAAACGCGAATAATACTATAAATATTATAGGTAGGTCGCCTATTATTGGACCTAGTACAATTAATGCTGCTACTTTTGGTGGTGGGAATGCTGGAAATTTGGAAATTAATACCTCAAAGCTAATAATCAGAGATGGTGCGGGTATCTCTACAAGTACCGTATCGTTTGGAAATGCTGGGAATATTAATATTAACGCTTCTGGCTCAGTAGATATTTCAGGAGTAGATTCAAATTCCAAACTTCCTAGTTTTATAGATTCATCAGGAACTATTTTAGATAATAGTTTGAGGATTAGATTTAATAGAGTGCCTATTATCCCTACTGGAGATGGAGGCAAATTAATTATTAATGCTGAACAAGTGAATATTGATACCAATGCTCAAGTGAGTGTTAGAAATAATGGCTCAGGCAATGCAGGAATTCTTGAAATTACAGCTAAAAACATTAACATCACAAACAATGGAGGCGTTACCGCAACCACTTCCATAGGTGAGGGAGGTAACATTATCTTCAATGCGAACAATGTTCTATTACGCAATAGCAATATCTCTACATCTGCTGGACAGCAAGAAAGTAAGGGAAACGGTGGGAACATTAATATTAATACTGAACTATTGCTTCTCTTAGAGAATAGCAAAATTACAGCAAATGCCTTTGAGGGGCGTGGTGGTAATGTCACTATCAATACTCAAGGAATCTTCCCTTCTTTTGATAGTAAAATTACAGCTACTTCAGACAGAGGAATTGACGGTATAGTTCAAATAAATACCTTGCAATTTGATTTTATTAAAGCAGCCTTCGTTCCACCAGTAATTAATATTCCTACAGTTGCTCAGGTTTGCGCTACGCAATCGGGTAAAGCACCTAATGAGTTTGTAGACAGAGGATCTGGGGGTATTCCACAAAGCCCAAGCGATCCTCTCAACAGCAATTATGGCTGGACAGATGAGCGACAACCTATTTCCACGAAACAATCACAACAGCCAATACAGATCGAAGTAGATCAAGAATATATAGAAGCACAAGGATGGAAAGACAATAGAAATGGTACAGTAAGTTTTACAACTAAACCAAAAGAAGTGATTGCTTATGGTTCTTTATCAGATTCACCTTGTCATAATTCTAAAAAATATAAATAGAATAATACAAAGAGAATTGGAATAAAACAGCAGATATATGTAGCTACACATAATTAATTACCTAATTTTATTGCGAATGTAGCGAAGCCTTTTCAAGGCTAGCAATCCCAGTCCTTGCAATTGCTATCAAGTCAAACGAGAAACGATAGGGCTGTAAATATTTTTTTTCATCTATTAGCTGCTTTTATTAGAGAATGAAAAAGTTTAAAAATTTGCTTCTATATTAAGAAAATGCTATGTTGTCTAAATATCGATACTTAGATGTGTTAGGAGCAACTTTTCTTTGGGTAATTCCGATATCAACAACTAACCCGCTCTTAGCAAAAACAGTACCTCCAAGACTCTTTACACAGCAAATACCAACAATTCCTCAGAGTCCACAAGTTCCTTCTCCAATAGAAAGAAGAGAAGAAGAGCAAATACCTCCTGTTTCAGTGCCTACGCCTGAAATCCCCAAAATAAATCGAGAAAAAATCAAAGTTGAAAGGTTCATATTCAAAGGCAATACTGTCTTATCAACTCAACAACTAGAATCAATAGTTGCTTCTTACACAGGCAGAGAAATTACATTTTCAGAATTGCTTGAAGCTCGTACAGCAGTCACGAGGCTATATACTGAACAAGGATATCTAACTTCAGGGGCCTTCTTTCCTGTTAAAGAAAATCAAGCCATTACATCCAGTGGAGGAGTTGTAACTATACAAATTGTTGAAGGCAAGTTAGAGAAAATCAATATTATGGGTAGCGCACGATTACAAAATTATATTCGTGAACGCTTACGGACAAACACGACTGAAGTATTTAATAGCAAACATTTGCTGACAGCTTTACAACTACTGCAAACAGATCCTTTGATTGAGAAAATTTCTTCGGTTATAGATAAAGGCTCTCAATCAAGTACTTCTGTTTTAAACGTTACAGTCAAAGCACGTCAACCCTTTAGAATTGAAGCTTTCTTAGATAACTCTCGTTCACCTGCCATTGGCAGTTTTCAGAGACGAGTTGAGTTAAGCAATGCTAACCTCTTCGGGCTAGGAGATCGGTTGAGTCTGGGATATAGAAGCACTGACGGCAGTAATACTTTAACAGCTGATTATTCTATTCCTCTCAATTCCAAAAACGGGACTGTGCAGTTTTTTTATGCAAATTCTTCTGCCAATGTTATTGAGCGTCCTTTTAGCAGGCTAGATATTCTTTCTGATGCTCGCGCTTATGAACTGACTTTGCGTCAGCCAATACTACGACAAGCTAGCTCTAATTCAACTCAAGAATTTGCTTTAGGATTGACAGCTTCCCGACTAGAGAGCGATTCATCATTACTCAACACTCCTTTTCCTTTAAGTGCTGGCGCAGATTCTAAAGGGCGAACGCGAATTTCCGCTCTTAGATTTTTTCAAGAGTGGACACAACGCACAAGACAAGGAGCATTATTGGCACGCTCCCAGTTCAATTTTGGAGTTGGTGCAATTGATGCCACAGTTAACGATTTCGCTCCTGACAGTCGCTTCTTCTCTTGGCGAGGACAGACTTCATGGCTACAGCGTTTAGCAGCAAACGGTACATCCTTGCTTGTTAGAGCAGATATTCAACTAGCTTCTCGCCCTCTTGTGCCATTAGAACAATTTGCTAATGGTGGTATAAATTCGGTCAGAGGTTACAGACAGGATACATTTTTGTCTGATAACGGAGCTTTACTATCAATTGAAGCACGTGTTCCCGCTTGGATAACAGACACTGAACAATTACAGATCATTCCCTTTTTTGATGTGGGAATTTCCTGGAATAATACTACTGCTAAAGATACTGGGATAACAGTATTTACAGGAACACTGGCATCTATAGGGCTTGGTATACAGTACCAGTTAGAAGAGCGCCTTAATGCTCGTCTTGATTGGGGTGTTCCTTTGATACCTGCTGACACTAACTCAAATTTAGAAACATGGCAAGAAAACGGATTTTATTTTTCTATCAATTACCGACTGCTTTAAAGTATCTAATATTAGGACTATGTTTAACGGTAGTGATAGTTTTATGCCAAGTCAAAGCAAAATCCCAGACTTCTACAATTTTAGAACAATCTCAAGCACAACTTCTCAATCAACAAGGATTTGAAGAGTTAAATAAAGGACAGCCTCAAGCCGCACTACAAACATGGCAAGGAGCTTATAATATTTATTATAAATTAAAAGATTCTGATGGTATTACTGGTAGTTTAATTAATCAAAGTTTAGCCCTACAAGCTAGTGGTTCATATCTTAGTGCTTGTCAAACCCTAAGCAAGACTCTAGAACTAGAGGATTGGATTTGCTCTAGCCCGATTGAATTACAAGAAATTTCTCAACAAGCTTATCTAGAAAAGTTAAAGTTTACTTTAGAAAAACAGGATTTTTCAAGAGTAAGAGTTATTGGACTCCGCAATCTAGGTGATGTGCTGCGGCTGATTGGTAATCCAGAAGCATCTTCGATTATATTATTCAATGCTATGGCAATAGCTAAAACTATAGAGTCAAAAGAATCAGATATTTATAATCAAATATTATTGAGTTTAGGTAATACAGAACGCGCCCTTTATATCCAAGCAAAAGGAAAATATCAGCTAAATGATGATGTGTTTACTAAACAGAAAGCACTTAAAATAGCTAGCTCAAAATTTCAAAATGCTTTGAATTTTTATCAAGAGTTAGCAAGCAGCAAACAAAATGTACTTTCCATGCAAGCAAAAATCAACCAGTTAAGTTTAATCTTAGAGATGCAAAAGTGGAAGAACATAGTAATTTTAGAAAATCCAACTACAAATGAACACCTTAAGACATTACTTAATAACTTATTAAATAATTTGGAGAGATTTGAATCATTCCCTGCAATCGAATCTATCTATGCTCAACTTAATATCGCTCAGAGTTTAGTGCAAATTGACCAAAATATCCAGTTTAAGCAACTTTTTTTCTCCAAAAAAGATGACCCATTATCAATTTCATTAAAATTAGCGAATAAAGCTAATACTTTAGCCCAAAAGCTGAATAATAACCGAGCCGAGTCTTATGCATTAGGAACGATTGCTACCATCTACTACTCTTTAGGTAAAACACTTGAAGCAACACAATATTTTGAAAAAGCTATGGGACTAGCTCAATCAGTACAAGCTTGGGATATTGCTTACGAGTGGCAATGGCAATTAGGACGTTTATATCGAGTCCTAAGAAAAGTTAATAAAGCTAATAAAGTATATGAATCTGCTATTAACAGTCTTGAGCAAGTTCGAGGTAATCTTCTAGGGGTAAACCCTGAAATTCAGTTTAATTTTAAGGATAAAGTTGAACCTATTTACCATGAATATATGGAGTTATTATTTTCCCAAGATGAGGTAAAATCAAAAAGAGCAGTTGAAATTCAAGAGAAGCTAAAACTCGCTGAAATAGAAAACTTTTTACAATGTGGTAGATTGAATTTATCTTCTTCAAGTAATGAACAAAGCCCCAAAGAATTATTTCCAATTATTTATTTAATTAAATTGAGAAAGCAAGTAGAAATAGTTGTTACAACACCAAAAAATTTCTATAGACACACGGTAGAGTTAAAGCAAATAGCTGATCCGATTGATAATTTACTTAAAATTGTTCAACAAAAGCAATTTATTAGAACTGAAAGTGTTAACTATTTTATCTATTCTCAAACTATTTATAATCTCTTGTTTTCTCCCATTAAGCAGTATCTTCCTAATTCAGGAACTTTAGGATTTGTTCTAGATAGCTATTTTCAGAATTTACCTATCGATATGTTACATGATGGAAAAAAATATTTGACTGATTCATATAGCATTATCACAGCTTCAAGTTCTCAACAATTGCAGAATAATTCGGCTAAGTTTAAAATTTCTAACATTTTAATTGGCGGTATTTCTCAACCTAGTCCTAGTCTTAACGATCCCTCAGTTCCTAAAAATTTACCAGTTTTGCCAGAAGTTAAAGCAGAAATCGAAAATATCAAAAAAAGTACCGCTTCCATTTTAACTTTAATTGATAGTGATTTTACTAGTCACAGCTTTCAACAAAAAATTGAAAAAAATTCATTTTCTTTAATTCATTTGAGTACTCATGCTCAATTCAGTTCTGATCCTGAACAAACCTTTGTCTTGACTTGGGACAAACCTTTACATATCAAAGACTTGAAATTTTTGCTCAAAAATGAAGGCGAGACAATTAATTTACTTGTTTTAAGTGCTTGTCAAACTGCAAAGGGCGATAAACGCTCTGCCCTTGGAATTGCTGGAATAGCTGTACAAGCCGGAGCACGCAGTACATTAGCTAGTTTGTGGCTAGTTGATGCTGATTCTACTGCCCTATTGATGGAGGAGTTCTACAAAGGATTGAAAAATGGACTTGTCTTACCAGAAGCACTAAGACTTGCAAAACTGAGTTTGTTGTCTAGTGAAAAATACTTCCATCCCTATTACTGGGCTGGCTTTATTCTTGTTGGCAACTAAGCCAAAAAGGATGTCAGTGGAAACATAAGTTTGCCGTCAAGGTGCGATTTAGCTTCCCATTAAGTGACAGTTATCGTCCCACTGACAAAGCACTGTGCAAAAACTTATGATGTCGTCTACAACGAGTCAGCACTGGTTCAATCTAACTACCCCTTACTCTTTCTAGTCTTTTCTGGCTCTGATCTGCAATTTTCGCTCCTGCTTCTGCTTTGACTAATTCATCAGTATTATTCTCTTTTCGAGCTAATTTGCTTGCAGTTGCATATGCAGATATGGCCGCAGATGGCAAGTATGTCTCTAGGTAGCGATCGCCTAATAATCGATAGATAGTGGGATTTTTACTACCTGCTTTGGCTCTTGCCTTTAACACCAGAATCGATTCGTTCAACAAGTTCTCTGCTTCGTATACACTATCTAAATCAATAGCTAATTCATCTTGGAACTGATTGAGACTTTGAAGACGATTGATTGTCGTCGCTATCTTTTGTGCCTTATCAATAGGGACTATCAAAAGAATAGAGGCACTAGCAGCAATAGGCTCATCTCCACGATTAGCAATGACGTTTACATTGTAAACATTCCCCGGCTCCATAGCTGGCTGATCTTTCGGGTATGGGAGTTGAGTTGCCTTAACTTCAACTGACCAGTTAACTCCTTTGCCTTCGATTTGCACCATATAGCTAGTAGCTGAAGGAGTGGCAGACCAAGATAGTATTGGATTGGTATTTAAAATGACGACACCGTAGGGAGTGATTAATGTAGGTATATTTTCATCTTCCTCTGCCCCTTTGGGTGTCACACAGGTATACCCATTTTTCAAAGTACAATTCTCAAATCTACGCTGGGAAACAGGTAAACAATGTTCACTTACAGTACTATCTGTGAGGTATAAAAGCTTTCCATGTGAATAACAAAAAATTTCAACCTTACGCCCACGAACTGGATGAATTTTGTCATCTTTACAAAGCTTACTCTGGGGTATCCAATTGATATCGCCACTAATAACTTTTGCTACAACTTCACAGTCTCGCTGATGTGGATCGCTTCTACTTGCTGATTGAGCTTGTCCCCCTGCACTGCTAAAGCTTGAAAACAACAGTATTAATGCAATGGCTACGAATTGAGAGTTTGAAACTTTTTTTATTTTGGCTGTTGACTTTGCTACAATCAGCATTCCTATTATTTAGTAATTTGCTATCTATTTGATAGCTTATCGAAATTGACGCACCTTAGTCAATTCGTTGGAAAAATGCGCTGTAGAATTTGTTGTTTCCAATCTGATATTTCTGGTAAACCAGAATTATTTGATATTAAGCAAACTTCCCAATGTGTTCTAGCATTATCCAAGTCATTTAACGCTTCTTGTGTTTTTGCTAGCAAGCAGTGAGCATCTACTCTTCGAGAATCTAAATCCACCGATTTTTGCAAGTAATCTTTCGCCTCTGCATAACGCTGTTGTTTGAATCTTGCCCAGCCTAAATTTTTATACAAGGCTGCTTGCCATACTGGATCTGAAGTGCGTTTCAATCCTTCAAGTGCTAGTTGTGCTGCCTCAGAGTATTTTTTTTGTATATTTTTGAGCCGTGATAAATTGTTGACAGCATTCATCGGTTGATTCTTCCCGTACTTAATCGATAACTTGTATTGCTGCTCTGCTTGGTCATATTGACCTTGTTCATCGTAAAAATTGCCAAGATTATAGTGCAGTTCCCAAGCGTTAGGCTTGAGTTTGAAAGCTTTTTGGTAGTTTTCAATTGCACAGTTTAAGTCCTGAGTTACCTGGCAAGCTACTGCCAAATTATTATATATTTCATCATCTTTTGGATTGTAAATTAATGCTAATTCATAATATTTTTTAGCTATTTTAGGCTCATTCATATAATGTCCAGCTTGATTAAAATAGTAAGCAGATACAGCAAGATTAATTTGATTATAACTACTATTAATACTTACTATTAATGAGCTTACCAAAAAGCATTTAAATATATTGGATACCAAAAAACGATTAAGTTTTAATTTAAATGGTAAACGCTGCAAACGTTCCAATATGACTTGAGTTGTCTGTGGGCGTTGTCCTGGAAAAGGAGCCATCATGTCATCAAGTAAATCAGCAAGAGGCTTATCAATATGTGGTGCTTTATCTCTCCAGATTAGTCTTCCTGTGTTTTGATCTATTGGTAATTCCAATAGTGATATCCCTGTTAACAAATTCACAAAAGTTCGCCCCAAAGCATAAAAGTCTGATTGAGGCAATGCTTGACCGTTAAGTTGTTCAAGTGGAGAAAATCGAATCGTTCTAACAACTGTTACTTCATATCCACTACTGAAGCGTGTTCTTTTATTTACTCCACTAGCACCAACTTTTGCTAAATATGTTGTGGTAATCTGTCTGGCTGCTCCAAAATCAACAAGTGCCAGTTGACCATCAGGTTGATAAATAATATTCTCTGGTTTAATATCTCTATGAAAAAAGCCAGAGCGGTGTACCGATTCAAGAATATCAACTAGTTGTGCTAACCAATCCAGTGCTAGTTTTTGAGGAATTCTTCCATAAGATATTAACCACTGTTGTAAATTTTCTCCTTCAATTTTTTCCATTACTAAACAGTGCAATACTAAACGACCGTCCTTCAGTATAAAAGTGAAATAGTCATCCACACCACACTTAGGAACTCCTGGATGATATAACGTCTGTAATACAAGTGATTCTCTCTGAACCAGACGAACTAATTTAGGATCACTCCACCTAAGTACTTTCAATACTCTGATTCTAGATTTTGTCCCCCATGACGGCTCAACGTCTTCAACCTCAAAAACATCTGTATAGGTAGATGGATCTTCATCCAAAGAACGCAATGGGCGCAGTAAACGAATGCGCCCATCTATTAGTAAAGGATTACCACAAGCTAAACAATTTTCACTATCTTCAGGATTATGCCGCCTACTACACAAGGGATTTATACAGTAGCTCACAGAGAGTTTTGCCCCTGTATATAACTGGTTAATTCTTTCTTATCTGATGATTTATATACTAAACCGTATGGATCTACTAAAATATATTTTTTAATAACTGGTTCCATACCATAGCTGAGTTCATGCTTACTTGATTTTTTACTGGCTTCAATTAACGAGCGTTGCTCTAAAACTTCCAAAGCTGATATTACCTTTGAAATTGACATTACTTCTAATTTTAATCGCTCTTTTAAATCATTAATAAGCTTTGAGAAAGGGATTAAAGCAGAACTTTTTACCATTTCCTCAGCTAAGTAAACCATTACTTGCTTTTGAAGATCAGTTAAAAGACCATTTTGTCCAAATTGAAGATTTAACATTGCCTCAACTCGTGGCCCAATTACAGTAGTCCTATAATCGAAAAATTTTTCTAGGTTCCCCCCAAAAATGCGATTTATTCGGTCAGAAACAGCCTCTAGTTCTGACGGATTTCCACGATATGTTTCAATCAACTCTTTACATTTTTCTCCAACTATGCCCTTTTCACGCATTAACTGGATTGCTGCATCTTCTTCTAAACCTTCTATTTGAATAGATACAATAGATGAGTTTAAATTCACATAAGCAATTTCTTTTAAAGGCACTTGGCTTGTTACAATTACACAACTTTGATGTTTTTCTTGTGTGATTCCAACAAAAAAATCTTCGTATTCTAATCTTTTTTCAAAAATATTTACTGGTGCTATGGCTTCAAAACCATCTAAAACTAATAGACAACGATGTGATTGCAAATAATTTAACAATAAAGATAGCTTGGTCTGAAGAGTTATATATTCTGCTTGTTCTATATTAAAAGTATTAATTAGATCAGTAACTAAATTATCAATCGTTGAAGAACGCTTTATTGTTTTCCAAATAACATATTCATAATTGTTTGAATCTTCTAATAGTATTTCTTCGATTAACTTTGACGCTAGTATAGTTTTCCCAATTCCAGCAATTCCAATTAATGCTATACACCTTTTTTTAAAAATATTGACTTCCCTTTTTAAAAAACTTATTTCATCTTGTCGTCCATAAAAGGATGTTATTTTTGGAATTTCCCCATATAACCTAGTTGTGCCTATTAAACGATCAACATTTTCGTATGAGGCTTCTAGCTTTTTCAAATATTCTTTTTTTGCTAGTTTAAGCAAAATATTTCTTAAAGTTAATTTTTTTACTTGCACTCCTTCTCCAACAACTTGTGTAAGCATTGTCCACAACGGAGTACCTACACCAGTCTGCAAATAATGCACATTGTACCCCGAATCGTTTGCTATTTCCTTATAGTCTTTACCATCCCAAGACCCTTTGATTAAAACCATTTCAGAGGGTAACAAATATCTTCCGGTATGCTGAAGCACGCGCTCTTCCAAAATCTCTAGTACTGCTTCTAGGTCTAAATTTTTATTTGAAGACATACTTACCTACAATAGTACGTTACTAGCATTACCATAATACCTATTCAAATTCCACCTAAAACTTTTATATAGCTTTTTTACAATTTTTAATAAAAAGCTACTTGCTATCATTACTTTTACAGGATATAAGTTTAGAGTGCTACATTGCATAAATAATAACACGCTCTCTAAAAGTGTCTCTAAAGCTACATTGGCCTTTAAGTACAAAAACTCAAGGAGGTAGACGATCAGGTGCAAATTTTGGAAGGTAATAGTAGAGGCAAAATCTGCGGTAAGTACCGTCTGAGCAAAAGTCTTTTTCTATTAAACATTATCTAAGGTTATCACAAGTCCTTAGATACTCCAAAAACACTTATGGACTACGGAGATATTGAAAACTCAAAACAAAAAAAGAAGATAGCGTCGATACCAAGTGACTAGAACTTCTGTAAGATCAAGCTAATTGGAGGAAAATATGGAGGAAAATATGAAACCATCAAAAAGCCTAAAGCACAAAGCGCCACTAAGGAGTAGGCGCTTTGTCTGTTTGTAAAATTCATCGTTTAAAAGAGCGGGGCTGATCTCGAAGGAACAAAATAAATTGTCGTTGAAGTTTGGCGACCAAGACGACTACTAAATTTGTCCGAGAGTATAATCCGCGCTACCAGATCCATTATAGGGTCTGCCGCTTGGAAAGTCCATTCCTTGCGGTAAGTTTTGGCTGTTGAAATTCATAAGTTTTTATAAAGTTAAGTCTAATGAAGAAAAATTGCGAATTTTATAGCAAAAAGCAGTAGTAGCGCGAATAACAGTTACCAGTTATCAGTCAGAGTCTTTGATAACTGTTGACTGATAACTGATGCAACCCCCTCTGAACTTGTAAACCGAGTTATCAGGGAAAATATTGTGATAAATAGAGAACGCCCTAAGAGCGCAGTAGTAGAGCGTATGGGGTCGGATGGTGCGTTATCTGAGACTTGCCGCAGAAGCGTCTACGCACGGCAACTTTGTGCTGTGGCATTGGCGAGTGGGAAAAGTTTCAGCACCGATATTACTTTCAGATTAGACAAATCTCTCTCCAAGGAATTCCAAGGGGAGAACCGATGAATAATACCCCTAAAAAAACGGGGTCAAGGTTAAGTGGAAAAGGGAAAAGGGACGGGGAAGAGTTAGCAAATTCTTCCTCCCCTTCCCCTTTACCCCTTCTCCTTGACCCTGGTGTTGCCTCTCTAACTGAATATCCCAACAACCTCACGGCTGCGGAATACCATGAGTTGTTAGCTGGTAGCGCTATTCATCCGGCGTTGATTAAGCGCAACTTCTTTCACGTTGAGGGAGAATCAGTTTATGATTTCCTGTTCATATCTGATAAAATCCCACGTAAAAATGCGGGTCGGGTAACAGATGGATACATAAAAATGTATCAGCACCTATTACTAGGTGGGACGTGGATTCAGTCACTTGACCCGTTTAAAAACTGGCAACCAATGGAGTGGGGGCGGATTAAGCCGAACTTCCCCCGTATTGATTGGCAAAAAGGGAAACCCGTCAAATACGAGTCACCCCCAAAAACCCCCAACCGCGTTACCTACTTTGATGTCGCTAACCCCATCTGGGACAAAGTTGCAAAGCGTTATTTAATTAAGCGCTATCATTCGCTTTTAGCATTGCGCTTACTGGATCAACTCAATCCATTAATATTCTGGGAGTGGGTTCGGCAGCATCCAGAGATTCCGATAATATTATGCGAGGGTGAGAAGAAAGCCGCTTGCTTGCTCTCTTTAGGGTTTGTAGCGATCGCACTTCCGGGAATTTGGAACGGGCGCGTGGGCAAACAGGATTTTGATGAACGATTGCATCCTGACTTAGTACCGATGGCTCAGGCGGGACGCAAGTTCATTATTTTATTCGACTACGAAACAAGAGCCAATACCCGTTGGTCAGTTTTTCAAGCCACTGTTCGCACTGCAAAAGCAATCGAATCGGCAGGTTCTGAATGTGAAGTTGCATTACTGCCGGGGCCAGAAAAAGGCGTTGATGATTTTGTAGTTAGTCGCGGTGTTGATGCCAATGCACTGCTGACTGCAATTATAGACGATGCTAAATCACTAAAAGATTACCAGCGCTCATATCGGGCTAAGAAATGGGGACTTAGCAAATACAAACCAGATGTCACTATTAATATCAAGTATCTCTCTGAGGCTTTGTGCATTCCTGAACTTGAAGAAAAATGCTTGAGAGTGCCTGAGCTTTATGAGCTTGAAAAGGAACAACTTTTCACGCCATCTATAAAAGGACATCCTCCAAACAAGGAGTCTACGGATTCTGGCAGAGTTGATTCAGACAAATCGAAGAAATCCCCTAGCTTCAATTTCCCAAAATCAGGACTGGTCGTACTCTGGAGCGACATGGGTACTGGCAAAACTGAACTTATGCGCTGGTGGCGTGACCAAAACCCCGACGCGCGGTTCCTCAACAATGGGCATCGGGTTAACTTGTTGAAAAATCTTGCCGAACGCTTGCGGACGGCGATGTACTCCGACTTGGGTTACACAGGTTTAGCCCAGGCCCAAGCCCTTAGTATTACTATTGACAGCTTGCATAAGCTGAATACTCAGTCTCTCACCTACGGCTGCATATTTATAGATGAAGCCTGCCAATACCTCACCCACTTACTACACAGTAATACTTGCAAACAGCACCGTGCAGCAATCCTAGAAGTACTGGAATATATAGTATACAACGCGCCACTGGTCGTCATCGCTGATGCACACATGGATGATTTAACGGTAAACTTCTTTCTTGCAATGCGACCACTCGGTGAAGTTCCGTACATTATCAAAAACGAATGGCGAAACGGGGAGCGCACAATTTATTGGTACGAGGGGGATAATTCTAGCGCTCTAGTCGCCCAAATCTCGGCAGCGCTGATGCTTGGTGAAAAAGTAATGGTTGCCAGTGACAGTAAGCGTTTTATCAAAAAACTCGACAAATCCTTTACTATCAAATACGAAGAATCTAGTA
>NZ_JADEXU010000171.1 GCF_015206895.1 Nostoc sp. LEGE 12450
CCCCATACCCACCCAATCCCTTATTCTTCAACCAATGATTCTTCAATCAATGGGCTGCGGAGGTCTTCTACCATTGCTTGAATTTCTGCTGGAGGTGGTGGTGTTAGGCGTGAAACTACTAGGGTTACAGCAAAGTTAATTAGCATACCCAAAGTACCAATTCCTTCAGGAGAAACCCCAAAAAACCAGGGTTGCATACCCCCAAACTTAACGCCGACAATGTAGATTATCGTAAACAGTAAACCCGTCAACATCCCAGCGATCGCACCTTCAGAATTGGTACGCTTGTCGAAAATCCCCAGAAAAATCACCGGGAAGAAACTAGCAGCAGCTAAACCAAAGGCAAAAGCTACCACCTCACTCACAAATCCCGGCGGATTCACCCCAAAATATCCGGCGAGGACGAGGGAAAAACCCACCATAATCCGCCCGACAAACACCCGTTTTTGTTCTGAGGCTGATGAATCTATGATTCGGTAGTAAATATCGTGGGCGATAGAACTGGAAATTACCAGCAACAAACCTGATGCCGTAGACAAAGCAGCTGCCAAACCGCCAGCCGCTACCAACCCAATCACCCACGGAGGCAGGTTAGCTACCTCTGGGGTAGAAAGCACAATGATATCTCGGTCAATCTTGATTTCATTGGTGGCTTTATTTGGTGTTAACTGGAGACGGCCATCTTTATTGATGTCATCAAAAGCCAACAGTTTGGTTTTTTCCCATTTGGCCGCCCAGTCTAGCTGCTGCACTTCTGCAACCGAATGATTATGCAGGGAATCAATCAAGTTGTAGCGGGCAAACATCGAGAGGGCTGGAGCAGTTGTATAAAGAATGGCAATAAATAGTAGTGCCCAACCCGCAGAATAGCGGGCTGCACGTACACTTTTTACTGTGTAAAACCGGACAATGATATGGGGTAGACCAGCAGTGCCTACCATCAAGGCAATAGTTGTGAACAGCACATCTAGCATTGACTTGTTCACAAATGGTTCAGTATACTGCTTAAACCCCAGGTCAACCTGGATTTTATTGAGTTTGTCAGCAATATCACTGAAGGTAAATGCTAGCTGGGGAACAGGATTACCAGTGAGAAACCAGGCGATCGCGATCGCTGGAATCAGGTAAGCAAAAATCAACACACAGTACTGTGCTACTTGCGTCCAGGTAATGCCTTTCATCCCTCCCAACACAGAGAAAAAGCCGACGATCACCATCCCGATGATCACGCCTGTATTGATATCTACTTGTAGGAAGCGGCTAAAAACAATTCCCACGCCTCGCATTTGTCCAGCGACGTAGGTGAGGGAGACGAAAATGGCTGCAACTACTGCCACTAAACGAGCGATATTAGAGTAGTAGCGATCGCCTACAAAATCTGGCACTGTATACTTCCCAAATTTCCGTAGGTAGGGAGCCAGTAATAATGCTAGCAGTACATAGCCGCCAGTCCATCCCATTAAATAAATAGAACCGTCGTAACCCAAAAAAGAAATCAGCCCCGCCATTGAAATAAAGGAGGCTGCTGACATCCAGTCGGCCGCGGTAGCCGCACCATTAGCAATTGAAGGTATCCCTTGACCTGCTATAAAAAAGTCTTTACTATTTTCGACTCGTGATTGCCAACCAATATAAATGTAGGCGACGAAAGAAAGCCCAACTAATACAATAGTCCAAATTTCAACTGACACGGTTTTTCCTCACTTCCTAATATTGTATTTATGGTCTTGCTTGCTGAGATTGTATTTGCGGTCTAGCTTATCCATTTGGAAGGCATAAATGAAAATCAAGGCTACAAATACCAGGATTGACCCTTGTTGAGCCATCCAAAAGCCAAAGGGTACGCCAAAAAACCGTATTGCATTCAAAGGTTGAACCAACAAAATACTAAAAACTAGGGAAACCAATGCCCAGACAATTAAAAGATTACGAATTAAAGCAGTATTAGCACGCCAATAAGAACGGCGCTGATCTTCATCCATTGTTGTTCATCATCATTGCGTTGGTGCATCAAAATAATACCAATAAGCCGTTAATATCCTGTCTAATGACTGTATTAATTTTTAAATTATTTAGTGAATAACATTTAACCTAGCTGTAGTAAATTAAACTAAGTAATAGTTATCTGAGAATTAATCTATGGTCATTTATGAACAAATATTGGTTGATAAAGCTGAAACATCCAATAAATCATTAATGCTGCTAAATTTTTCTATACAATATATTTAATCTAAAATACGTATTACTTGCTAGAAAATTTTCACACCTAAATGCTATGAATTAAGTTTTTAGGGCTATACAAGCTATTAGCGATCTGAAAAGTGAGTAAAGTTAATTTTAAAAATATACGAACAACTACTATAGCCTATTACGGAGTACGTTTAATAACATTAGTGTAATGAGCTTGTTATTACACACATGTGGCATTACCAAAATATAGTAAATTATTATACAAATGCTGTCCTACTTAGCTTTATGACGCATTGCAGCCAGTATAGATGAGAATTTCTATCATCATGGTGAGAAAAGGCTGATTTCAAGCAACTGATTCGCTTTATTCTCAACAACCAGTTTGAAAAGTTTTAGGCGAATAGAATGATGCCTCTGGCACGCCAAAGGCGAACGCTACTACACAAACGAACGCGAGTGCGTCTCTAAGAGTTGTCCACCTCCGTGGACTAAGAGAAAATCAATGTTTTTTTAACCCACAGAGGTGGGTTTTGCCTATGTAGCCGCGGCTTCCAGTCGCCCGGTGAGTAATAAATTAAACTTACTTAATTTATTTGTGAGCAACCTTGATTCTCAAGGTTTGCAGTTTTTAAATTGGATAACTTTTTCGTGCCTATCTTCAGAAAGTGCGGATTTCAGCTTTAACCATACTACAAGCCAGAATATATGTTTATTCAAACACTAATCACAGAGCCGATTCATTTTTTCAGAATCGTTGTAATTGTCATATTTTCCATTACTTTGCATGAACTTGCTCACGGCTGGGCTGCGATGAGTCAAGGAGATAATACTCCCCAACAAACTGGTCATCTGACACTCAATCCTGTAGTTCACATGGGTAAAGAATCAATCATCTTTCTTTGCCTCATGGGTATAGCTTGGGGACAAATGCCCGTCAACCCCTCTAAGTTCCGTTCTGGTAAGCTAGGCAATATTTTGGTATCCGCAGCAGGCCCATTGTCGAATCTGGCATTAGGTATTCTATTTACTGTGTTGCTTAAACTTTTTAATCTTTCAGGACTGTTGAGCGTCGAATTTCTTTATCTAGCGGCTCGGATCAATTTGACCTTATTTCTATTCAATCTGCTGCCAATTCCACCACTGGATGGCTTTCATATTTTCAGTGAGATTTTTCCTCAGCTAAAGCTACTGCAATATACTCAATTCGGACTCTTTGCCATGATGCTTCTATTCATAATCCCAGGTTTTGGGAGAGGAATTGGTAGCATTGCTGATTTATTTATCCGGTCAGCATTGAGCATGTAGACGGCAAAATTTTAGGCAAAGGGACAATTCTGAATCAAACGCGCAGAAACAAAATCCCCGACTTCTTAGAGAAGTCGGGGATTTTTAGGTTGGAATTTTCACAAATCAAGTAGCATTGCTATATGCAATTTAATTGTCTATACCAACAGAAATAAGTTTGCTGTAATATTCAGTTTTAGCATAGATGCTGATAATACTATCACCTACTGCAAAAAAAGTGCCTTCTTGCTCATTTTTAGAAAATTGCAAATTTGGATATTTAGCAGCAGCTTCTTCAGCAGTCATGGGTTTTGCTTTTATTTCATCTGGCAATAGTCCAGTACAACCAATGTAAAATACCAAAGGAGAAATCTTATCTTGGTAGATATTTTCTACATATTTCTCTAGCTTGGTATTAGCTGCGCTCAAAGCTGCAACCATTTCTTCTTTGCTGATTTGCTTACCAGTTTGTTTCTCTTGAAATAACTGCGCCAAAATATCAGCACCCACTTTCTTCAGAATATCTACAACTATACCATTTTGATCAAGCCCAAGAAAATCATCGAAAATAGGTTTCATAAACTCGTCAACTTTCGTTATCTTGGTACGTGATGACAGTAACTTGTGCCTAACAGCGAGATTTTCATTAAATACCATCTCAAAATTCGGCTTAATGATAATTTCTCCAGTTTCTTTATCATAAAGACGATACATCCTATTTAGAAACTTGTTAGCCGAAGGGAACTTACTCAAGTTTAGAATATCTTGACTGCCGACATCGATTTTATAGCTCAATCTGGAATCAAGATTACCATTAACTAAAGCTTCGTGGATATTGGTATATTCATTAGTTGTAGGAAAATTGATGTAAGTATTTTTGGACAGATAGTACTTTTTAAACTCATCTAACTGTGGCGCTATAAATATCTCTGACTCTTTTTTCAAGTAAGCAGAAATAATACTAGTAAGTATTTTAATTTCTGCCAGTTGATTGAATAGTCCATCAATAATACTGTAACGACGATCAGAAGCGACAAGCGGCAAGTTATTTAGCTGGATGGTATATTCAGCATGGAAGTCAAAATCTTTTGCATCTAATACGCCCTTTTCTTTGAGCCAATCAAAAGCTTTTTTACTACTAATTTTGACTTGTAAAGACTTTATATTGATTTTACCGTCACTTACAATCGTGTAATTATTAAAGCTATTGAGGTCATTTACCAGCAAACCTGCTACCTCAAGAGTAGGGGTTTTATCTTCAGATTTGGTAAGTTTGACCTTACGTTTGATAAGCATATTGATAGTAGCAGTATTGCGATTAAATTGAAACTCGCCCATACCAGCATACTCAGCATTATCTATATATTCTGTTTGCAACCAAGGTTGTAATAGTTCCCCTTTTTCGTCTCTCACACCCTTAACCCGCTTGATACTTGTTCTTTGATAATTTTCTTGCAGGTGCTTGATATTAATGATGATATTGTTGCGATATTCTGCAAAAAATTTGATGAGTTCTGGCAGAGAAATTTGATTATTGCTCATATTTTCACCTTCCGTCTAAAGGTCAATAACTCTGTTAAAGCCACGGTTTCTAATAAGTTCTTCCAACCGTGAAAACTTGAAGGACAAACACACAATAAATTTATGCCAAATAAAGACAAGGAGATTTTGCCCCTCGTTCAAGGTAAGGGGAATTTTGACCTCAGTGTACTAACTACTATGAGGATTCAGTTATGACAAACTTTGGACATTCCCTGTCAGACTTAGCGTTACATACTCACCGGAGATTCATTCTTTTATAGTACAATTGTATCATAAAAATGTCAATTTGTGTAGGCGAATCGATCGTAGATATCGCCCTAGAATGAGGTGTTATGGGGTTAATGCCAAAATAGATGCCTTTAGGCTCCGGGTTTGAAATAATCAAAAAGGCGATCGCCTGAATCTGCACGAATCAATGCTACAACTACATCTGGTAAGGCAGCTAAACTGGGGTAAACCAAATAACGCGGTTCCCAACTGGGGCGGAACTTATCTTTGTAGGCGTGTAGCCCCTTGAAGTTGTAGAAGCGATTCAAATGCTCGTAAAGATAGTGCAAGACTCTCTCTAAGCGGCGTGATTCTGGGTTGTCTCCAACTCCCGCAAGGGCAGAAAGACCGAAATTAAAGCTGTCGTAACCACACTCTTTAAAATGCTCAAGCAGAGAAATAAATAGAAAGTCCATCGTCCCATTTTCAAGAGATGAGCGATGTCGCATCATGTCAATAGTTGCTTCGTTGAGTTGATACTCCCGGAGAATGTTAGCAAAGGCGCTGATGTTACCTTCGGGAGTATGCACCACAGCAATCTCGCACTCTCGCAGATAAGCTTCGTCAAACCAACCCAAAGAAAATTGTTTTTCTGAACCTTGTACCATCTTTAGCCATTCATCACTCACAGGTTTGAGGAGGTGCAACAAAGTATCAGCAATGGGTGGTTGGTAAAACTCGATTTGGTATCCCAGTTTAGTTAAACGATTTATTGATGGTCTAAAGTTTTTACCAGCTTTACCTTGTAATGTAAAACTTTTCAGGTCAACGATCGCTTCTTCTCCAATCTTGAGTACCTTAAATCCCAATGATTTGTAAAGCTCAACATCATCGGGCAAAGTTTGGTAAAAGCCTGGATACCAGTCATTGCGCTGGCAAAACTGCCAGAAAGCAACAATTGTCTCTTGGCGGTCTTCAATGGGGCCGATGGGATCTCCTAATGCGATCGCACCCCTGCCTTTGGGAACATAAGCTATTACACTATTACCAGTAGGGCTAAAATAATAACTCTTGTCATTTAAGAGTGCGATCGCTGCTAAAGAAGAACGTCCATATTGCTCGACAATTTCTTTAGCTCTTTGGCGCTCTTTTGATGTTGCTAGATTACGCCAAAATACAGGTTGCAATAACATTACTATTGCATACGTAATAGTAACTGCGGCAATAATATAGATAGAATTAGCAAAAAATTCCCCAAATCGGCTCTTTGGTTGCAACCCCCAATTATCCTCAGTGAAGAACATCGCTAAAGTCTGAAGTACAGCTTCACGCCAATTAAAATTTTCAGAAAACTTTCCGTCTAATAAGTAAAATCCAATAGTTCCGTATGCCAGGGTAAATAGTAAAGCACCTATCAGCACTCTAACTCCCCGTGCAATTGAAGGACGATCTGATTGTGCCGTGAAAAAATGGCGCATCAAGATTAATTGCACCAGTAAAACTCCCGAGAGGAGACTTTCTTCATAGTCCAATCCCTTGAGCAAATGGCTGAAGATGGAAATTACTAATAAAGCAATGGTTAGTAACCAGGCAATTCTTTTTCTGCGTAATAAATTAGTAGCAAGTGCAAGTAAAACAAATCCAGTCAGCGCTGCAAAGATATGACCCGTGGCACGAATTTCAAATGGCAAAAATTCCTTTAACCAGTGATTCCGCCCATACAAGTTAGGTGTCACTGCTGACAATAAATTCACTACTCCCACTAAACCAGTAAGGAAAGCTGCACTCCAAAGTCCAATCTGAGCTTTTAAATTATTAGTCATTTGTTATTAGTCATTTGTCATTTGTCATTGGTTTTGGTGTTAAAACTCTTAACTCCTAACTTTTTAAATTGTTCCCCTACATACGAGAGCGAATCTTTAAGGTGCTTGTGGAAGTAGTTCCAGCCTATATCAGCACCAGACAAACCATGACCTCCTGGAAACGCATAAAATACGTGAGCAATGCCTAATTTATTTAAGGTTTCGTGGAAGGCTTTGGTAGAAGCCAATAAATTAGTATCATTCAAACCTGCATCCAAGTAAATATGCAATCGCTTCCTATCTTGAGGCGGTAGCTGTTGCACAATTTGTTGGGGGCTATTTTGTAAACCGCTATTATCGGTAAAGTAACCGCTATGGCTAAACAGAATGTGGAAGTTGTTAAGATAGCGTAACCCGATATTAAATGCCCCCCATCCCCCAGAAGACAGACCTCCCAGCGCCCAAAACTGGGGTTCTTCTAAAGTGCGGTAGCGAGACTTGATAACTTGCACTAACTCAGAACCTATCAAAGTCCCTATTTTGCCATTCGGCCCATCAAAGTAATCAGGATCGTAGAAAGGACTGGAACCACGATTATCATTACCGTCAGGTGTAATCACAATTGATGGCGGTAATTTTCCATTTTGATAAAGTTCATGTAGTACATCTAAGACTGCATACTTGTCAGCATAAGCACGAGCATCATCATGACCACCGTGCAATAAAAATATCACCGGGTAGCGCTTTTGCTGATTTTTATCATAATCAGGAGGCAAAATCACGCCATAGTTGCGGACTGCACCCATCGCTTGGGATTTGAAGGTTGCTAATTGAAACTTTAGCCCAGTCTTTGCCAATCTTTGGGGTGGGTCTAGTTGCGGCGCACCTAAGATAAACACATAATAATAACCAGCAGTAGTGAGAAGTGCGATCGCTCCTAGCAAACTAATTAACAATTTAGAAATTTTCATATTTTTTTAGGATTATAAAAATCACCCCCGTCCGAACTTACTATAGTGAATCTGCTTAAGAATGGCAGTAGAGTTTTCCACAGTGATATGTAAATATCAACGAATTTACAAAATAATATTATTTAGCCTGGCGATCGCTAAGGGTTTTTATTATTAATACCCACATTACGAGCCATACTTGCCATTTCAGCAGATTTAAATTGTTCGCCTACAAATATCAAAGAATCGGCTAAATGTTCCCGCCAGTATTGCCAAGTGTGGCTGCCAGGAAATTGACGAAACAGATTATAAATTTTTAGGTTATTTAGTACTTGAGAGAAATTTTTAGCTTCATCGATTTCTTCAATATCTGCTTTGCCTGAATCTAAGTAAATTCGCAATCTTTTTTTAGCTGGTGTGGGAATGCTTTTGATATAAATTATTGGGCTATTTGTTGGGCCGCTTTTATCTTTAAAATAACCACTATGACTAAATAAAATTGAGAAATGATTCAGATTGTGTAACCCGACATTCATTGCACCCCAACCACCAGAAGATAAACCACCTATTGCCCAAAAATCTGGATTAGTTAGTGTACGATAACGGCTTTGCACGACTTTTACTAACTCATCACCCACGGCTGTAGAGACTTTACCGTTAGGGCCATCAATATATTCGGGGTCTCGGTAGGGACTAGAGCCATGTTTGTCGTTGCCATCTGGTGTGATAATAATGCTAGGTGGCAGCTTACCTGTAGTATAAAGTTGTTCCACTGTCTTGAGAGCTTGTCCCTTATTCTGAATAAACCAATCACTGGGATTACCATGTCCGCCGTGGAGGAGAAAGATTACAGGATATCTTTGTTTTGGGTTTTGTTCATAGCCAGGGGGCAAAGAAACGCCATAAGTGCGATTTGCACCCATTAATTGACTATCATAGGTTTCAATTTTGTAAGTTAGGTGAGTAGCTGAGTCGCCAGTATTAGACTTGGTTGGAAGAACGGAAGGAGTTGTTTTTAAATCCTGCTCTAGAGGTGGTTTTGCTACGACATTTTGGGATAAATTACAGCTAACTAGGGTTAATACTGAAACTAGCAAGAGAATTTTTGATTGTTTGTAGTTCATCTTTGCAGGGCATTGGACAGTCTATGCTGGCAACCATTAAGTTTACGCAAGTAAGTTGTCAATGTTGTGTCAACAGGATGGAAACTTTGCGACTTGTTGTAAGTTAAAAGTCAAGATTTAGGATAAGTTTCTTCACGATGCTTAAAAAACTGCAACTTAATTTCAGCACACTGTTTGGCTTGTCGCTACTGGTGCTTTCCCTGTGGGCGATCGCTAACGAACTGCATGAGTATAATTATCGTGACATCCTCAACTCTCTAACTGCTATCCCCAAAAGCCGCTTAAGCTGGGCAATTTGGCTGACTGTTTTGGGCTATCTAGTGATGATTGGGTACGATATTTTGGGTTTTAGTTACATTAATCGTTCCCTAAACTGGAACAAGATTGCTTTAACCAGCTTTATTAGCTCTGCGTTTAGTAATACTATAGGTTTTGCTTTGCTGACTGGCAGTGCTATCCGTTATCGATTTTATGCTACTTGGGGAGTGCCAGCAGTTGCGATCGCTCAAGTAATTGCTTTTGCCAATTTTACTTTTTGGTTGGGGATGTTTGCGGTTGCAGGTTGCTTATTCCTCATCAACCCCCTCAAAATTCCTACTCAACTACATTTACCTTTTGCTACGGTGCGTCCCATCGGCGTGATTTTTCTGCTATTGGTTGCTAGTTATTTGCTAGGAAGTATTTTTATTAAACAACCTTTAATAATTCGTGGGCAAGAATTTAGATTTCCTGATTTTAAGATATCCCTTATTCAGATAGCAATTTCTGGCCTTGATTGGATTTTGGCAGCAGCAATTCTTTATGCAGTGCTTCCCACTAATATATCTTTGTCTTATCTGGATTTTTTGGGTATCTATTTGCTAGCGATGTTTGCAGGTGTTGTTAGTAATGTGCCCGGTGGTTTGGGTGTATTTGAAACTATAATTTTGCTGATTCTTTCATCCCAAGTTTCGGCCGCGGCAATTTTGGGGTCAATGTTGGCTTATCGGGGAGTCTATTATTTCTTGCCTTTGTTAGTAGCATCGGCTTTGCTAGGGATTTATGAAATTAGATTTAGAACCCGGAATTTAAAAAATATCAATGAACTGTAAAATTCCGTTTCAGTATGAATACTAATAATTAATTAGATCCCCGACTTCTTCAAGAAGTCGGGGATCTGAACCTTTCAACTAAGTAAATTTTATAAATGCTGTTGATTTTAAATGCGATATCTTCATAACTAACGGCAAAAATTCATAATTTTTGCTGAGGCGATAGCTAATTTGATTCCCTAACAATAGTAAGAGTTAATGGAAATTTTTAATTAGATTTTCATCAATCACAATCAAAATTCCGTTTTACTGCTTGAGGATAGAATCATGAAAAACAAAGTATTGTTTGGTGCTATATTCATGGCAACTTGGGTAGGCACATTGATTCCCAGTGCTTTTGCTGCTTCACCTTGTTCTGTAGGACAAAAGGCTGAGGTTCTTTGGAAGGAAACATGGTATCCAGCAACGGTACTTAAGGTTAATGATGATAATTGCTATATTACTTATGAAGGTTATGATAGTTCCTGGAATGAATGGGTTGGCGCTGAACGCTTCCGAGCATCATTTGAAGTTGGAGATTCAGTGAGAATTTGGTGGCAACGGAAATGGTATAAAGGGCAGATTTTAGAAGTTAATAACGATCTTTATAAAATTACTTATGATGGCTACGATAGCTCTTGGGATGAGTGGGTTGAACCTTCGAGAGTAAGCAGATAGAGTATATTTTACTATTTATAAGTTTAAAGGGACGATTTCACTTGTTGGAGTCGTCCCTTTAATTTAAAAGGGCGGTTAGAAACCGCAGCTACACAGACAAAACCCACCTCCGTGGGTTTCAAACCCTTAATTTTTCCTTAGTCCGCGGAGGCGGACTTTGTTTGTGTAGCCGCGAATTCCATTTGCCTTGGCTATTTGCTCTGCATTACGTGTTTAGAGGTTGTTAAACTGAGAACCATAAGTAAAATTTCGTATATTTTGGCAAACTTATGGAGCCAGTATCGCTGACAGCAGCTGCGATCGCAACTTTGGTAATCATCAAAGCCTTTGAAAAAACTGGTGAAATCATCGGCGAAAAGGCTTGGAATGAAGGCGAAAAGTTGTTAGTTCTGCTGAAACGCAAGGAACCTAGCACGGCGAAGGTTATTGAACAGGCTAAAACACAATCTTTAGATTATGGTCAAGCTTATCTCATTGGGCAGCAAGTAGAGGAAGCGGCAAAGAAAGACCCTGAGATTGCCAAAGCTGTTGAGGCTGTAGCCAATGAAGCACAACCTCAACTGACGAACACTATTATTGAAAATTGGCAGGGGATAAATATTAAAGGTGGAACTAATACCATTTCTGGTAACACCTTTAACTTCTGACTAAAGTCGCCCCAAGGGGAATCGATAGTTTCTACTGAAATACCGCAAAATTTGCCCCTGAGTGGGGTAGTGGAGTTTGTCGGGCGTGAGGAAGAATTGCAAAATCTTCACCAACTTTTGCAGGATAATAAACAAGTAGCCATTGCTGCGATCGCTGGGATGGGTGGAGTTGGTAAAACAGAACTCGCCTTACAATATGCCATCCAGCACCGCGAAACATACAACGGTGGGCTTTGCTGGTTGCTACCAAAAACTGGGGATGTGGGCATTCAAGTTGTGCAGTTTGCGAGAACGCAGCTTGATTTAAAGCCACCAGAAGATTTTGATTTACTCGCCCAAGTGCAATATTGTTGGCGGCGTTGGCGTGAGGGTGATGTGCTGCTAGTGTTGGATGATGTCAGCGACTACGAGGAAATCAAGCCTTACTTACAGTCGCTACCTTCTCAGTTTAAAGTGTTGATGACTACGCGCCAGAAGTTGGGACGCATCGCACAGTTATCTTTAGATGTGCTGCAACCAGAGGCGGCGCTGGAGTTGTTGAGGTCTTTACTCAAAGAAACACCGGGGAGAATTGAGCGAGAATTAGCTTTAGCAAATCAGTTGTGTGAATGGCTAGGATATTTACCTTTGGGTGTGGAATTAGTGGGGCGCTATCTGGCGCGGAAACAGGATTTATCTCTAACAGAAATGTTGCGGCGGTTGGAGAAAAAGCGGCTAGAACAACCCGCCCTTATTAAACCAGAAGCCGATATGACAGCACAACGAGGTGTATTAGCAGCCTTTGAGTTGAGTTGGCAGGAATTACAGGACGATGATAAACAACTGGGCTGTTTATTGAGTTTATTTGCTGCTGCACCTCTACCTTGGAAGTTGGTGGAACAGTGTTTACCAGAAGAAGATGCCGAAGATTTAGAAGAAATTAGAGATGATCGCTTGTTGAATCTGCATTTAGTTCAGCGCAAAGGTGAGGGAATCTATCAACTGCATCCACTGTTAAGGGAATTTTTCCAATATAAGCTTACAGGTTTAGAGCAGGCAGAGAAATTAAAGCGATCGCTGTGTCGGGTAATGATAGCAGTTGCCAAAGAAATTCCAGAAACACCCACCCTTGAGCAAATCACTACTGTTTCCCCTGCCATACCTCATATAGCTGAAGTAGCGAATAATCTTATTCAATACGTCAACGATAATAATTTAACTGGAGCATTTATCGGTAACGCTCGATTTTACGATGGTCAAGGGTTGTATGACCAAGCTTTACCTTGGTATAAGCAATGTCTAGAAGTTGCCAAAAAACGCCTAGGAGATAAACACCCATTTGTTGCAGAAAGCCTCAACAACATAGCAGGACTCTACTGTGGCCAAGGCAGATACAGCGAAGCAGAACCCCTTTTAATTCAAGCATTGGCACTCCGGCGCAAGTTGCTGGGAGAAGAACATCCAGATGTCGCACAAAGCCTCAACAACCTAGCGGGACTGTACAGATATCAAGGCAGATACAGCGAAGCCAAACCCCTTTACATCCAAGCTTTAGCACTCTACCGCAAGCTGCTGGGAGAAGAACATCCAGATGTCGCACGTAGCCTCAACAACTTAGCGGCATTTTACGTATCCCAAGGCAGATACAGCGAAGCCGAACCTCTTTACATCCAAGCTTTGGCACTCAGGCGCAAACTGTTAGGAGAAGAACATCCATCTGTCGCACTTAACCTCAACAACCTAGCAAGACTCTACGACTGCCAAGGCAGATACAGCGAAGCCGAACCCCTCTACATCCAAGCTTTAGCACTTTACCGCAAGCTGCTGGGAGAAGAACATCCATCTGTCGCACTTAGCCTCAACAACCTAGCGAGACTCTACGAATCCCAAGGCAGACACAGCGAAGCTGAACCCCTTTTAATCCAAGCTTTGGTACTCAGACGCAAATTGCTGGGAGAAGAACATCCAGATGTCGCCGTTAGCCTTAATAACCTAGCATTACTCTACTACTCCCAAGACAGATACAGCGAAGCTGAACCCCTTTTAATCCAAGCTTTGGCACTCTGGCGCAAGCTGCTGGGAGAAGAACATCCAGATGTCGCTACTAGCCTCAACAACCTAGCGTTATTCTACGACTCTCAAGGCAGATACAGCGAAGCTGAACCTTTGTACATCCAAGCTTTGGCCCTCAGCCGTCAACTGCTGGGAGAAGAACATCCAGATGTCGCCTCTAGCCTCAACAACCTAGGGGCATTCTACGACTCCCAAGGCAGATACAGCGAAGCCGAACCCCTTTACATCCAAGCTTTGGCACTCAGGCGTAAACTGCTGGGAGAAGAACACCCATTTGTTGCAGAAAGCCTCAACAATCTAGCAGTACTCTACTTTTCTCAAGGCAGATACAGCGAAGCCGAAACCATTTTAATCCAAGCATTGGCACTCAGGCGCAAACTGCTGGGAGAAAAACATCCAGATGTCGCCTCTAGCCTCAACAATATGGCAAAACTCTACTACTTACAAGGACGTTACACCGAAGCTGAACCGTTGTATTTGCAAGCTTTGGAGATTTTTGAGCAACAATTAGGGGTAAATCATTCCCGCACTATCAAGTGTTGTGAAAATTTGGCAAGTCTGCGCGATCGCCTCCCCCAAAATCCAGAATAAGCTAGTTTTGTGCAAAGCGTACCGTGATAAAACTGAAAAGTGCGATCGCGATCGTATACCGTTCCGAAGGAAAGGTATCGCCTAGACTGAAATTCATATTGAGTTAAGTAAAAATGCCTGATTACTTATACAAAAGCAGCTTTTACTTTCTCAAAAGCAGCTTTTAATTTCGCATTTTAGTGTTTTCCACAAACGAAAGCAGCTTTTACTTCTTGAAAAGCAGCTTTTAATCTCGCTTTTTAGTGTTTTCCACAAACAAAAGCAGCTTTTAGTTTCTCATTTTAGTGTTTTACGCAAGCAAAAGCAGCTTTTCTTTTCTCAAACCCCAGTTTGCTTACTCATTTGAGTAATTCACGCATTCATTTTGGTATATCATTGAGCCAAAAGCTGGCGATGTCTACGACGGGCTATGCCTACGCACTTATGCAGTTGTGAATGATAGAGAGATGCAGCCCCCGCAATAAAAAATCAGCTACGATCAATCATATAATTATCCTGACGAACACAGAAATGTTAATTACATACACTGCAAAATATACAAAAACTGATAGCGGATATATGGGACAACTCATTGAATGGCAAGAAGTCATTACAGAAGGAGAAACCTTAGAAGAATGCAGGGCTATGTTACAAGATGCAACCAAAGAAATGATTCTTGCCTATCGCCAACAAAATAAAGAAATTCCCAGAGGTGGTTCTTTGCTCGAACAAATTCCTATAGAGGTTTGAGTGTGTCGGTCAAACGAAAAGAGCTAATTAAATACTTAGAGCAAAATGGCTTTTATTTATTAAGGGAAGGAGGAAATCATTCAATTTATACTAATGAGATAAAAACTCTTCCTGTAAAACGGCATCGTACCATTGATCGTATTACTGCTAATGAAATATGCAAACAAGCAGGTTTATTACCTAATTTTTAACTACAAAGTGTAAATCAATAAGCGATTGCTCTTTTAAATCTCATCAAACACAGCAATGTTAATTAAAATTTAGGATTACTCAAATAAATCAAATCCCTTTTCACTTCTCAACTTTCTGTCAAATGTCACAGTTGAACTACAACCATAATCTTGAGCAATCGCCCCAATTAAATAATCAGAAAAATCTGCACTTCCCTGCTTAAATCTTTGTAATGCTTGATAAACTAAAGAGCGATTTTCTAGCTCAAATACCGAACATTGCACCATTAATTCTATAGTGTTACTAATTTCTTCCCTACTAAATTGATAAGTATTACTCCGTAAAACCCAAACCAATTCACAAAGAACTATATTAGCAACAAAACATTGCTCTCCCCCTTCGATAATTTCAGCAGCTTGCTCCCACTGCTTTTCATCATCTTTTGTCAAGTACCGCACTAAAATATTTGTATCAAGTCCAATCACTTGAACCTTCTTTAATTGCAGTTTCCATTTCTTCTAAAGTTGCGCTTTTCATTCCCGGACGGTGTAAAATCCCTGATAAACTTTTGATAGAGATATTCAGGGGAATTAATTTAACTATTCCATTTTCATCAATGACAAAATCAACCTTACTACCTGTATCAAGGTTAAGATAATCCCTAATTTCTTTAGGAATAGTTACTTGCCCTTTAGTGGTGATGGTAGCACTAGCCATTATCCACGTTCCTTACATAAGTTCCTTACTTGATTATAAAGTCTACTGCACCTAACGCATCGCCATAAGTAAATCGGCACAATAAAACCTTTAAAATATGATTGCCTCGCCCCAACAAAACTACCTCACTGCTGAAGAATACCTCCAAATGGAGGAACAGAGCAATATCAAGCATGAATATATAGACGGCTACATCTATGCAATGGCTGGAGCGCTTGATCCACACGTTACCATTGCAGGAAACCTGTTTGCTCTCCTCCGTAATCATGTACGCGGCTCTGGTTGTCGTGTTTACATCGCTGACATGAAAGCCCGAATTGAATCTCTGAATCGCTTTTATTATCCCGATGTGATGGTTACTTGCGATCAACGAGATCAAGAAACGCCAGGTTATAAAAGATTTCCCTGTTTAATTGTCGAAGTTTTATCTAATTCTACCGAAGCCTTTGACCGAGGCGACAAATTCGCCGATTATCAAACACTGGAAAGTCTGCAAGAGTATGTTTTAATTAATACAAAACGTCAGCGAGTTGAGTGTTTTCGCCGCAATGAGCAAGGGTTGTGGGTTTTACAATCCTATACAGCAGAACATCAATCATTTAGACTCAACAGCGTGGATTTTGAGGAAACAATGGCAGCACTTTACGAAGATGTGGTTTTTGAATAATCAATTCATGATTGGGTATGCTACACAATTTTTAGTAAACTAAATATCTATTAATATCTTCAAGGCTTCCTAACCCGGCGGAGGCATTGAGCAAAACAGACACAATTGATTGCATAAAAGTTATGGCGCTCATAGTTCAGAAATACGGTGGTACATCTGTCGGTTCAGTGGAACGCATTCAAGCTGTCGCACAGCGTGTTTATAAAACTGTTCAAGCTGGAAACTCTCTGGTAGTAGTCGTTTCGGCAATGGGCAAAACCACCGATGGACTCGTCAAACTAGCTAATGAAATTTCTCCCAATCCAAACCGCCGGGAAATGGATATGCTGCTTTCCACAGGCGAACAAGTAACCATCGCCTTACTCAGCATGGCTTTGCAGGAACTCGGGCAACCAGCAATTTCCATGACTGGCGCTCAGGTAGGAATTGTTACCGAAGCTGAACACAGCCGCGCTCGAATTTTGCACATTGAAACTACTCGCCTCAGTCGCCACATAAATGCAGGTAAAGTAGTTGTTGTAGCAGGGTTCCAAGGCACATCGAACGCTGGTGAGATGGAAATTACAACTTTGGGGCGCGGTGGTTCTGACACTTCGGCAGTAGCGATCGCAGCCGCATTACGAGCTAATTTTTGTGAAATTTATACAGATGTTCCAGGGATTCTAACTACAGACCCCCGCTTAGTTGCCGAAGCCCAATTGATGGATGACATCACCTGCGATGAAATGTTGGAACTAGCTAGCTTGGGTGCAAAAGTGTTGCATCCTCGCGCTGTAGAAATTGCTCGTAACTATGGTGTTCCCCTTGTAGTTAGGTCTAGCTGGACGGATCAACCAGGTACTTGGGTGACATCAGCCAAACCGCAAGGGCGATCGCTAATCAATTTAGAAATTGCCCGTCCGGTGGATGCTGTAGAATTTGACACTGACCAAGCAAAGGTAGCTTTGTTGCGTGTACCCGATAAACCAGGTGTAGCAGCTAGATTATTCGGCGAAATCTCCCGACAAAAAGTAGATGTAGATTTGATTATTCAGTCTATTCATGAAGGTAACAGTAATGACATTGCCTTTACTGTCACTACACCAATCTTAAAACGGGCAGAAGCAGTAGCCGCAGCGATCGCCCCAGCACTGAGAAATCCATCTAATCCCAAATCTGACGAAGCCGAGGTAATGCTAGAACATAACATTGCCAAAGTCAGCATCGCAGGCGCAGGAATGATTGGCCGTCCCGGTGTGGCTGCAAAAATGTTTGCCGCTTTAGCCGAAGCTGGCGTGAATATTCAAATGATTTCCACCAGCGAAGTGAAAGTAAGTTGCGTAGTTGCTGCCGCAGAATGCGATCGCGCCGTCACCGCACTCCGCATCGCCTTTGAAATAGAAGCAGGGGAGCAGGGGAGCAGG
>NZ_JADEXU010000390.1 GCF_015206895.1 Nostoc sp. LEGE 12450
CCCTGCTCCCTCTGCTCCTTCATCTCTGTGCCTTAATTACGAATTACGAATTTACGCATTACGAATTACAAGTTAAAAGGGGGTATAGCTTGAGCGATGAAAACCTCTTAGACCAAGAGGATTATCTGCAGGCACGGGTTGATGAGTGCATCTGGCAAAAAAGCACAGATGCAGGTATTTCGCGCCAGCGCTTTCTGAAAATACTAGCCACGATGGTTGGCGCAACAGCCATCGGGGGTTTAGCTAAACCTGCGCCTGCTCACAGTCAGGCAGCTGTTAAAACTAAGGGCAGTAAAATACTTAAACCATTGCCACCAGGGTATATCTCTCATAGCAAAGGCACGTTAGAGATGAATTGGGAAGCGATGTATGAGCGTGGTTATTTAGTACCAAACGATTGGTTTTATGTTCACAACCGCAGTACACCTCCTCCCTTTGACCCATCTATATGGCGTTTGCAAATTCATGGAACTGGCGTTTCTGTGCCTTGCGAGTTCACATACGATGAAATCATCGCTATGCCTTCCATCTCTGTCACTTGTGCCATTGAGTGTGCTGCTAATGGTCGGCGCTTCTTTGAAGAGGCTTACAACACACCACTCTCTGGAACCCGATGGAGGCTTGGGGCCATTGGTGTGGCTGAGTGGACTGGTGTACCACTGAGCATATTATTAGAGCGGGCTGGATTGAAATCTACAGCAAAAGACGTACTCGTAGAGGGTGCAGATTTTGATTCGCTGGACTCAAAGGGGACAAATAAATCTAAATTCAACAATGTAGTTCCGATTGCCAAAGTATTAGCAGATAACTCGCTTGTCGTCTATGCAATGAATGGAGAACCATTACCTCCAGATCATGGCCAGCCGTGCCGTGTCTTATTCCCTGGTTGGGGAGGAAACGCCAACGTTAAATGGATTGAGCGGATTGAGGTTTCTGAAACACCGATATATACCCAGTGGGTAACGGAGCAGATGGTACTGGTTGGTGCAGATTACCCTGCGATCGCACCATATAAAGGTAAGCTGATTACCTATCAAAATGTTAAGAGCGCTTTCGAGTTGGCTTGGCCCGCTACGCTTTCGGCTCGAACCCATTTACTACGTGGACGTTCTTGGTCTGGGAAAGGAAAAATTGCCCGTGTAGAAGTCAGTCTAGATGGCGGTAAAACTTGGCAGCTTGCACGACTGAGAGAACCAAACTTTCCATTTGCATGGACACGGTGGGACATTGAATGGAACCCTGTTCCTGGCGAATATTTTCTCCAAGCTCGTGCTACTGACAATTTAGATAACACACAATCGAGTACAGTTCCGTGGAATAATTTTGGATTGCTCTACGGAGGCATTGTTAGCCATCCGGTAACAGTACGGGTATGAGGGAAAAAGAGCAGGGGGCAGGCTTGCCGTGAGCGTAGCCGAACGGGAGCAGAG
>NZ_JADEXU010000172.1 GCF_015206895.1 Nostoc sp. LEGE 12450
GCCTTATCCTGAGAACAAATATTCACCACGACTTACTTAGTCAACTTTGAACTGGCTAACGCTGGTTTCCAGTTGTTGTGAAGTCATCCGTAGTTCCTCAAAAGACTCGGAAATGTGGATGGCACTTTCTGAAGTCTTGCGGGCGATCGCCGAAACATCCATCATCGCCTCTGTCAACATCTGAGATTGCTGACTTTGATGGGAAACTGCTTGGGTAATTCCTTGTACTAGTCCACCAATTTCGTTGGTAGCTACCACGATCGCACTCAGGGAATGACGAGTCTCATCGATCAAGTTCGAGCCTTGAACAACTTGGCTAATCCCTATTTCCATTGCTTCGGTAACTTCGTTGGTGCCAGCTTGAATTTCTTGCACGAGTCGCTCAATTTCTGTGGTGGCACTAGCCGACTGATAAGCCAGAGAACGAACTTCATCTGCAACCACCGCAAAGCCTTTGCCATACTCTCCGGCACGGGTAGCCTCGATCGCCGCATTGAGTGCCAGCAAATTAGTTTGAGTGGCAAAGTTTTCAATCAGACTCACTACTTTCGAGATTTTCTGAGAAGCTTCACCGAGGCGTTTAATCTTCTTCGCTGTTTCCGACACGGTTTCCCGAATCTCCAAAATTCCATCTACGGTTCTTTCCATCAGGGAATCGCCAGCTTGGACGGTGTTATTAGCTCTTTGCACCGCCTGTCCTACTTTTTGGGCATCAGCAGCGACTATCTGGGTGGAAGTTACCATCATTTGTAATTGTTCCAGAGCGTTTTCGAGCCGTTCTGCCTGCTGTTGAGCTTGGTCAGATAGTTTTACTACTGAGGTAGTGTTATTGCTAGAATTTTCACTCACCTTGCCAGCAGCAATCTGCACTTGTCGCACTAAATCTCGCAAACTTTGGATCGTAGTGTTGTAACCATCGGCGATCGTCCCAATTTCATCTTCAGATAGGGGCGCTCGAACGGTGAGATCGCCTCTGAAGGATGGTTCCAAAGCCATGAGAACGCGGATTGCTCCTTGTTGGAGTTTTTCGCGGGCAGTGCGTTCGCGCTCTGCTGCTTCTGCTAGTTGCTGCTCTTGAGTACGCACCTGTGTTAGGTAGTCTGCAAGATTGAGGGCAATACCAATCTGGACGCTGGCTTGGTTGAGAACATCTTCCTCGGATTGCTCCCATTGTCGCGGTGCGCTATTTTGATAAACTCCCATCAGCCCCCATAGCCGATTTTCTTGAAAAATCGGAGAAATCATGTAGGCTTTAGTTCCCCACATTTCTAACAATTGGATGTGACATTCGTCATGACCGACAGTATATATATTGTCAACCTGCAAACTTTCTTTGCGGACATAACGCCCTCCTTGGTTGTACTGGAGATAGGTATCTCTAACTTTGGCAAGGCTAGTTCCCACCAGCTTAGGCCAATCCCCAGTCACAGACTCAACTACAAATTCTCCAGACCAATCAGGCTCAAAACGGTAAACTCCAACTCGATCTACTTTCAGCAGTTGACGAAGTTCGTGGGTGGCAAACTGGATAAATTCCAGAACATTACCATGACTTTGGGCCATCTCTGTTAACCGACTTGGCAGGCGATAGGAAAATCGGGCGTTTGCTACTTCCCGTTCTGCCAGTTTGGTCAGTTCCTCATTCTTGCTTAAGGTTTGTTGTAAGTATTGCGATTGTTGGACGGCAACCCCAAACTGCGTGCCGATTTTCGCTACCAAGTTGACTTCATTCTCTTGCCATTGCCTCGGTCCGCTATTCTGATATGCTCCTAACAAACCCCAGAGCTTGTTTCCGGCAATAATCGGGGTGATGATATAGGCTCTAATCTGAAATTGCTCGAGAATTTTCAAGTGGCACTGGGCATGACCAGCAGTGTAAACGTCATTAATCACAAACGTCTCGTTGTTGCGATAGCGTCCACCTTGGGTTTGTTGTAGGTGTTCGTCTTCCCATATAGTCCTGATATCGGGGCCAACCAAAGCCACCCATTCACGACTGACGGATTCGGCAATAAACTCCCCACCCCAATCTGGATTGAAGCGATACACTGCGAGGCGATCGCATTCCAAATGCGATCGCAATTCTGGTAGGGCATTGCGGAAAATCGTATCTAGCTCTTGAACTTGGCGAATTTTTTCTGACAGCCGTGTTAATGCTCGTTCCCCTTCTGCGGTTCTGGCTAACTCTGCATTCTTATTCTTGAGCTGTTCGATATATTTAACCTGTTGCAAGCCTATACCCATTTGCACAGCTACTTTTCGCAACAGTTGCACATCCTTGGATTTCCACTCGCGAGGGCCAGTATTTTGGTATGCTCCTATAAAGCCCCAGAGTTTGTTTCCAATAAAGATCGGAGCGATCGCGTAAGCCTTAGCCTGGATTTTTTCTAATATCTCTAGGTAGCACTGAACGTGACCGACAGTGTAGATATCATTGACAACAAAGGTTTCATGATTGCGATAGCGTCCGCCCTGAGTTTCTTGTAAGTGTTCGTCCATCCAAATCGTTTTGATGTCGGAACCAGCTAAAGACAGCCATTGATCTTTTACGGATTCGGCAACAAACTCCACACTCCAGTCGGGATGAAAGCGAAATACTGCTAGGCGATCGCACTGTAGTTGTTTGCGTAAACTTGGCAGCACATTCAGGAAAATTGTGTCCATATCCTGAGCTTGACGGATTTTTTCCACCATCCCTGTCAGCACTTGTTCCTCTTCTGCTGCCCGCGCCAACTCTGCATTCTTCATCTTCAGCTGTTCGATGTACTCAACTTGCTGCACGCTTAACCCCAACTGAATGCCCAATTTGGTCAGCAATCGCACCTCTTCGGAATTCCACTGGCGCGGGCCGCTATTTTGGTAAGCCCCTAACAAACCCCAAAGTTTGTTGCCAGCAAAAATGGGAGCGATGGTGTAGGCTTTAACTTGGAACTGCTCTAACAGGTCAATGTGGCACTGAGCATAACCAACAGTATAGATGTCATTGACGGCTAAGGTTTCATTGTTGCGATAGCGTCCGCCCTGGGTTTGCTGTAGATGTTCGTCTTCCCATACGGTCTTGATATCGGGGCCAACCAGAGGCACCCAGTCACTTCCTACAGATTCAGCAATAAATTCACCACTCCAGTCAGAGTTGAAGCGATATATTGCGAGGCGATCGCATTTGAACAACTGCCGCAATTCTGCCAAGGTAGTGCGGTAAATCGTTTCTAGCTGTTGGGAATTACGCATTCTATCCGCCATTCGGGCGATCGCGTTTTCTACTTCAGCTACTTGGGTCATTTCTAGATTTTTTAACCGTAGCTGTTCGATATATTCAGCTTGCTGGAGGGCAATGCTCAACGGTTCGCCGATCTGCAACAAAGCACCAGTCTCTTCCTCAGTCCATTTCCGAACATCAGAATTCTGATAGGCTGCTAACAAACCCCAAAGATTACCAGCGCGGAAGATGGGAACAATGATGTATGCTTTGGCTTGGAACTTCTCTAATGCTTCTAAATAGCAAGGTGAAAAACCAGCAGCAGAAATATCGTTGACTTTACGGAAGCGCGTTCCTTTGGCGTACATTCCACCCTGCGTTTCCTTGAGATGGGTATCGGCATCAGGTTTAACAGGGGAGCCATAATCCTTAATATTGCAACGCTCTGAAGATATCAGACCTGTTTTTAAAATGCCGTCTTGTTCCTGCATCTCCAACAGTGAGGACCAACCAGCAGCCACAGATTCAGCGATCACTTCTCCACTCCAGTCTGGATGAAATTGATAAACGACAACGCGATCGCATTTTAAAAATCGCCGCAACTCTTGAGTTGTAATCCGAAAAAGGGTGCGAAGATCCGTTGCTTGCCCAATCTTTTCAATGATGCCGAAAACAGTACGTTCTCGTTCAACAAGTTTGGCTGACTCCTCAGAGCGGTTATAAAGTTGTTGCTGATATTGCACCTGTTGAATAGTAATACTAGACAGAGTTGCAACCTGCACCATTAGGCGAACTTCACTATCTTTCCACTGACGAGGCTGAGAATTTTGATAGGCAGCGAGCAAGCCCCACAACTTTTCTCCCTGGAAGATGGCAACAATAATATATGCTTTGGCTTGATAAGCTTCTAAAATTTTGATATAGCAGTCAGAAAAACCAGCACTATAGATATCATTAGTGACTCGATAAATCTGGCCGCGATGGAAATTTTTGCCTTGGGTGTGCTGAATGTAGCTATCTGCACTGTGCGATCGCCCTGTTGTCCCAACCAATCCACCTTCGTCTGCAAGGTTCCTAACACTGCAATAGTTAACGTTATTGACAATTGCTGGGTTGTTTCGCTGTTCTTCTAATAGAGAAACCCACTCAGCTCCAGCAGATTCAGCTACAAATTCCCCACTCCAATCTGGCTGGAAACGATAAATTGCCACGCGATCGCATTTTAGTGACTGTCGCACTTCTTGGGTGGCAACGCGAAAGATGGTATCCGCATCTTTGGACTGGAGAATTTTATTCGCTACACCGACCAGGATTTGGTCTTTTTCCACTTCTTGTTGCAACGCAGCCTGAATCGCGGCAACTTGCAGTTGCGCTTCTAATTCCTGCTCGATTAATTTTAGTAACTGAATTTCAGCATTCTGCCACTGGCGAGCAGCAGTGCATTGCTGCACTACCAACAAACCCCAAACCCCATCTTTTGTTAAGATTGGCAAGCTCAAACAAGCTCTGATCTGAAACCGATCTACGAGCTGCTTTTGGTAAGGAGACAAGCTTGCAGTATGAGTATCTGCGATCGCTGCTAATTTTTCTTGTTGATAAAGCTTGGCAGAACCTAACCCAAAAGTGACGGCAGGCAGTTTTTCCTTCAGCATTGGGGTAAAGCCATCCCTCATCGCCTCCGCAACAACTATCCCCAGGGTCGGATTTGTAAATTCATACAGCACCACGCGATCGGCTTGCAGGGCGCTTTGTACCTCCATGACAACAGTGGTGAGCAAGCTATCTAGATCGGAGAATTGGCGGATTTTGCTAGCGATCGCCTGTACTTGCTCTACCTCTAATCCATCTCCTCCGTCTTGATATGGCAACACACTTAGCAGTTCTTTTAACTTGCGGATTCTCTCTCGCAATGGCCCTGTTTCCACCCAATCAGCCTGATCCAGTTCATTTCGCAATTCTTCTAGAGCGGAGGTGATCTGCTGTTTTGCTGGTACATCAACGGTATGCCCGTTATCGGTTTCTTTATAACCGTTGCTGGAATTTGACTGAGGTTGGCTAGGTCTAAGATTGTGTTGCGCTACCATGATCTTTCTTGCTATGAAGGTTGTCGGAGTTAATTAAGTAGAATGCAGAGCAGAGGTTAATTACTAAGAAAGGCAGAGGGCAGAAGGAAAGAAGTATCAATAAAAACTGTCTTTTCTGGCTGGGTCTGAACTACAGTTTAAAAAAAGAATTGTATTGAGACGCGTAGCACGAGATACAAAGCATAGCTCCCTTCTGCCTTCTGCCTCCTGCCTCCTGCCTTTCTTCGGTAGGAAGCTCTGAACTTTAAAGAGGCTGAAGGGCTTGAATTACAACCTGGGTGTCAAGTAACATCAAAGGGCTACCTTGAGAATCCACAAAGTAACCCTGTAAGAATGAGCCTAGTCGGCCAGGTAACATCGATGTCGAAATCTCTAACCGCTCTTGGGGATCATGAACTTCAATGGTATTGACTTGCTCTACCAACAGCCCGACGGTTTGATTCTGGACTTGAACAAGCATCGCCATGCCAGAGTTTCGCACACTTTCTCGCCGACACCAGTGTGTTGCTCCCAACAAAGCTGCTAAATCAAGAATCCAGATCGCTTCTCCCCGCCAATTCATTATGCCTAACAAGAATTCTGCTACCTGCGGTACTGGTAAAATCTCGGTCAGCGCAACCTGAATTACTCCCCGCAAATCAGCTAATGGGAGTAACCCATTTACCTTTCCATTCAACGGAAATCTTAAAAACCTCTGGTTGTTTCCTTGGGGAGAGTTTTCAAGTCGAAATTGGCTATTAATGGGTAGCGAAGAAAAGCGATCGTTGCTCTGTACCATTGCCCCAGTTTCCTTTAGCGAATAAATTTACTAACAGTCTGGAGCAAGGTATTTTCGTCTACAGGTTTGACTAAATAGCCATCGGCACCACTCATATTGCCCCAAGTTCTATCAACATCTGTGTTTTTAGTTGAGCAAATCACTACCGGGATTCCTTTTGTTGTCGGATCGGCTTTCAACTTGCGGCAGAACTCAAATCCACTTTGGCCTGGCAAAATCAAATCCAGTAAGATCAAGTCAGGTTTTTGTTGTTTCAAGCGCAGTTGAGCCTCTTCACCACTGCGAACTTCATAAACTGAATATCCTCCTTGCTCTAGGTAACGTGTCATCTTTTCGGATTCTGTGAGGCTATCTTCAACTAAAAGAACTTTTTTCATTTTTATTTCCTAATTATTTAGTTCAGAATTTGAAAAATAATGGCGATAAATAAATTAACACCAAGCTAGATTTAGGGAGCAATTTCCCATCCACAATCGGTTTTGAAAATGGATGTAGGAGAGCCACTGGCATGACTGTCGCTTCAAGCTAAACACTTAAATACTTGTGAAGCATATTCAGTACTTTGTCTTGTTCTACAGGTTTACCTAAAAAGTCAGTTGCTCCTACTAATTTTGCTCGCATCCGATCTACTATTCCATCTTTCCCAGTTAAGATGACAACCGGCACATTTTTGAGACTTGGAGTTTTACGGATTTGAGAACAAATTTCATAGCCATTTACTTTTGGCATCAATAGATCCAAAAAAATAAAGTCAGGCTTGCTTTTAATTAGGTTTAAAACTGCCGTCAAGGAATCTTGAATGCCAACAAAGCGATAACCTTGATGGGTGAGAATTTCCTCCAAACTGCGACAGATCATCGGACTATCATCCACACAGGCTACTAAAGGTCTTGAGACATCAATAATTGCTTTGCTAGCTGCTGGAGGGGCAACTTGTAAAATAGTCTTCTCTTCTTTCTTCAATGAAGAATTAGAATTATTAACTGCACTGGACGGACTGACAATTTCTTTGCCAGTCGCTGGGGGAGCAACTTTGTTGAAATTGGGTGCAACTTGTATAACAGTATCCTCTTCTGTCTTTAGTGAAGAATTGGAATTATTAACTGCACCAGACGGGTTGCCAGTTTCTTTACTAATCACAACCTGCCTGAGCTTTGGGGTAGGTGAAAAAGCGATCGCCCCTGTTTTTACCAATGTCATCAATAACCGAGTCAAAGCTAAGACATCCCGACCGCTTTTTTGCCCTAGACCTCGTAAAGTTTTTGTTCCATCAACTAGAGCAATAATCTGTTTAGAGGATGCTTGTCCTTGGAGTAGCTCAATTTGTTGAATGATCGGAAATAAATTGGGTGAGTAGGTTGCCAGTCCTGCATCTCGCCATTCTTGCCAGGCTTGTGTAGCCTGTTTCAAGACTTCCTCAGTTGGTATTACAGCTAAGAGAACCCCAGGAACTTCACCAACAACGGTAGTATGTGACAACTGCCCTGTTGGATTGTTGCCATTTTTTTTGGCTTCAATGTACTGCATGATATCAAACAGGACTTCAGCTATTGAGCTTGCAATCAGGCTAACAAGTTGTTGTTGTTCGATTAATTTTTGTTCTCGCAACTTAGCAAGAATGGAATACTCGCGATAATTTTCCTGGGGAGAGACAAGCTGCTCCAACTGTGTCAGATCCAGATTAGAACAGTACCGCAACAAGTGTCGTCGCCATCGCTCATCGGCATTAGAACCGCCAGCCTGCCAAATTAATCGTCCTAAACGAAAATATAGCGTCCAAGTCGGCCCATCCCTTGCTTCAAGATTCAGCCTACCTGTAAATAATTTAGTTTGAAGTTGCTCGATCAATTGATTCACAATGGATCGCACCTCCTAATATATCTAGAGTTTTGCATTTACATTAGAATTGCTCAAACAATCCAGCTTACTAACTTTATTGTGAGATTGCCAATAGCACAGTTCAAAACCTTGATTGAGCTATCCCAGCTTGTTATATCCCTTTCCAATCTGGATATTTTTAAAGTTAAAAGCCGGAAACTTGAACAAAGATTTAAGCTCTTTTTCTAATTATTAATAGGTTAACTAATTATTAATAGGTTAACTTTTTTCCATATTACATCTACTGAGCAAATTGCTTGTATGGATGTAGTTGCAATACAGACCTGAAAAAGATAGAAATATTGAATACTACAAAGCATAGACCAGCTTTAATGCTTATCGATTTTGTACTCTGCTGCTTAAGGCGACAGACACAAGCGATCGCCCAACCGCTAGTCTGCAAATATAAAAAATGAGCTTGAATTAAGTTTGTCAAGAAATTGCTTGTTGCCGAATAAAGTATTGGCGATCGCGTTGTTCTAGTACCCCTTGTTTGATTAAGGAGCGCAGAATATCTATCGTTTGTACCCTGCTTAAGCCTATCACCTCTTCAATTTCTATCAGAGTAGCTCCTTCAGCTTGCTGAATGTATTGCTGCACTTTAGATTTAACATTATCTGCATTCAACGCAGGCACTTTCTTAGTCATGCTATTGGCGGAAGCACGAAAACCAGTGGCTTTAATTGCAGAACGGGAGATTGACCATTTTGGAACTGTTGCAACTAATTTCTCTTCTTTAGCAGGAGTCGGGGAAACTGCTTGTTCATGAGTGCGATCGCCCCAAACATTGTTATGTAAGATTTCCCGGAAATTTTGCAAGTTTTGGAATAATGCCTGGGCCTTTGCTGACCTCTGTTGGCGGTATTCTTGCTGGCGTTGGCAGACATCTGTTTTTATTTGCAATATTTCCAATTGCCGCTCTACAATCTCTTGCTGAAATTGCTGCTGTTGTAAGTTCCTGTCGTTGTGAAGGCTGGTAACAAAACTGCTCAGTTCTTGATGAAGCATATCTGCTTGCAGCTGCAATTCTTGTTGAGTTAGCTGTTTCCACTGGTTAACTTGTTGACGGCGTTCAGCAGTTATTTGCAATCGCTGCGATCGCTCTTGTTCCCATAAATTCTTGAGAGCCATCAGCTGAAATCTCCTATTTTGTTAACTAGAAATATTAAATAAGCTGTTACGCATTTAATTTGTACATTTACCTGATGACTGATGACTGATGACTGATGACTGATGACTGTTAACCGGTCAACAATCATCAGTCAACGACTATCAAGAGTGTTTATATACTTTAGACGCGCATCAGCTTAGAAGCCATAAAGACTCCCTTTTTCTAATCTGGCGTTAAGCAGCAGATGGAACAGCAGCCTGAGATGTTAAACCAACCGCCTCGGCATATCTTAAGTAAGTTTCAACTGAAGCAATAACAATCCGAGCTTCTATTGATAGCAGTTCAATACCAACTAAAGAAACACGTACCCAAGCATCAATTACAATTCCTTTGTCCAAGATGCGGTCAATAACTTCAGCCAAACTTGAAGATGAGTTAACTTTTTCAACAGCCATTTTCTTTTTCTCCCACAACTCTAATTATTTATTTCATTTTGCTCTGATTGAGCAGTAGGTAAAACTTACACAATGTGTTTTATTCTTCCTGGGTTTAGTATTCCCAAAAAAGGAGATAAATATAACAAAATAAAAAAATACTAAAAAGTTCACAATATTTTTTTAGACAAAAATTAAAGAAAAAATTATCTCATCTTTATATTTTCTGGGAAAGTTTTAAATATGATTTTTTATGAATTTATATGAAAGTATTTTTTAAAAAATGATATGGTGGTAGAGATTCGCTCAGTGACAATTGCCAGTGTGAGCATTGTACCTGCCAGAGGGAAAACAGTTGCGTACTGAGCGTTGAATCGTTGCGCTGTGCCAAAAAGTGGATTTGCCGCACATCTGACTGTCGAGTTTCACAGATAACATTTGTATATGTTTTGAGAATTAACTCGTTCAAGAGTTCCCACTGTTCGCATTGTTGTTCTTGAAATGCTTGCTGTGTTTGGTAGCGTTGTTTTTTAGCTAATAAATAGGCTTTTCCCCTGGCATCAATAGTGTCAGAATCGTCAAGTAAAGAACAGGCTGTCACTTTTACACTGTACTCAACTTTGTCTGCTAGCTGAGTTAGGGTTTCTAGATATTGCTCTTGGTGCTTCTCTAGATGATTCAGCAGTTTTTCCACAGAGGTAAAACCCCTCCCAAAGCGTAGGGGAAGAAGGGGAGTTTGTTGAAAAAGTTCTCGAATCACGCGATCGTGGTTTAATACAGCTTGAAGTAAACGCTCATCCGTTGCCTGTATTTCCTCCAGTGAGATTTCCGGCTCTACGATCGCAGCTAAACCAGAAGAGTAAACTAGTTCAATATTCCTTTCCATCCCGAAGGGTAGAATAAGTGGTGATGCGGTCGGGACTAGAAGAGCATAAGCGTATATTGACATAAGTAGAACGGCGTAAATATTTGTAGTTGGGATGAGGCATGAGGCAGAGGGGAAGAGGCACAAGAGAAGAGGGTTTTAGTTAAATTTACATTTAGTAACATAGTTCTGTTTATTTGCATCGTTCTACTTTAAGTAGCTTCCGCTCTGAACTTCTGCGTTTTTTCGAGTAAGCTATTCATGCTTAGTTTTGGCACAGTCAAGCATGAAAATTCTTACCTCTACCTTCTACCTTCTACCTTCTGCCTCCTGCCTCCTGCCTCCTGCCTCCTGCCCTTTATTGAGATTGATGCTGATTAGCAAGCATTTGGTATGTAACTTGGAAATCATCATTTGTAATCTGAATCAAACTGGAGTCAGTCAATCCTTGGACGCGGTATCGACGAATGGCGCTTAAAGCAGCTTGATTGCTCAACAAAGCCAAGTCTGCTCCATTCCAACCCTCGGTAACTGTCGCCCAGGTTTCTAAATCGACATCAACCAGGGGACGATCTAGATTGTGAACTTGTAAAATCGCTAATCGGCTGGCTCGATCTGGTAGATCGATTTTTATTTGTAAGTCCAATCTTCCGGCTCTGAGCAAGGCAGGATCGAGCGCTTCTGGACGATTGGTTGCTCCTACTAACAGTACTTTAGGGCATTCATGCAACCCATCTAGTTCGGTGAGCAGTTGACCGACAACGCGATCGCTAACTCCAGAATCACCAGTAAATCTTCCCCGTGCTGGTGCTAGGGTATCAATTTCATCTATAAACACAACGCAAGGAGCTGCTTGCCGAGCTTTGCGAAAGAGTTCTCTGACTGCTTGTTCTGCCGCACCTACCCATCGGCTGAGTAATTCCGGGCCATTCACAGCAATAAAGTTGGCTCTAGCCTGAGAAGCGATCGCTTTTGCAAGTAACGTTTTTCCCGTTCCCGGCGGCCCCCACAACAAAATCCCACGGGGAGGCTTGGCTTTGGTTTGCTCGTATAGTTCGGGATAGAGGAGTGCGCCTTCAACAGATTCTTGAAGTTTTTGTTTAACATCATCCAATCCACCAATGTCATCCCAACTGACACTTGGTACTTCAACTGCTACATCCCTGAGAACTGAGGGTTTTATCTCCTTAATTGCTTCGAGAAAATCCTGCTGTACGATAGTCATGTTCTCAGGAACGGGACTGTTGAGCGAGGGGACTTGACGACGAAGGGCAATGTAGGCTGCTTTTTGGCAAAGAGCTTTGATATCCGCACCGACAAAACCGACAGCCAAATCAGCGATCGCTCCTAAATTAACCGAAGTCTCCAAAGGCATGGCACTTGTCAAAATCGTCAGAATTTCCAATCGTCCATCGCGATCGGGAACTCGAAACTGAACTTCGCGATCGAAGCGTCCCGGACGACGCAGCGCCGGATCGAGATAATCGGGACGATTTGTTGCCGCTAATACAAGTACGCCCTCGGTTTTGGCAAACCCATCCATTAACCCAAGCAACTGCGCCACTAGTCTTTTTTCAACTTCGCCTTCCACTTGGCTGCGATCTGGGGCAAGGCTGTCAATTTCGTCAATAAATATCAGGCAGGGAGCAGAACGAGTTGCTTTCTCAAAAATACTTCGTAAACGAGCTTCTGCTTCGCCGTAATACTTGCTCATCACCTCTGGGCCATTGATGGCAATGTAGTTTAACTCTAACTCTTCTGCCAAAACACGGGCTGTTAAAGTTTTTCCCGTACCGGGCGGGCCAACGAGCAAAACCCCACGCGGAGGCTCTAACCCTAATTTCACCAATAAATCTGGACGTTTAAGTGGAATTTCAACTAACTCTCTGATTTCTTGGAGAACATCAGCCAAGCCGCCGATACCTTGCCAAGAAGTTTTTGAGTTCGTCCGAGCTGATGGGGGGGTGACATCAGCAGCATCATCCATTGGTGTGGTGCCAACGGTGGAATTGGATCTGGCTCGGCTGGAACTATTTGTTCTCGGAATATTGCCTTGTCGGGGAATACTACTGAGATTATGAGACCGAATTTGAATAGAAGTTTTTAACTCCCCTTTCTCTACTTTTTCTTCTAAAGCTTTGGCAATTTCTAATAGGTGTTCAAATCCTTTAAATATGTCGTCCATTGATTTTACTTAGAGGTTGTTTGAAAAGTGTTTCACTGTGATTTTGGGCACTTTTAGATCCTCCCTTACCCCCCTTAATCCCCCCTTTACAAGGGGAGAAACCGGAAAATCTAGTTCCCTCCCCTTGTAAAGGGGAGGGTTAGGGAGGAGTAATTCCATAACTTGTGTGTACACCGTAGCTTTACAAGGGTTATTTAGGAGGATCTAGAACGTTTTGCTACCGACAAGAGGACTTTTCAAACATCCTCTTAAACAAAAGGCAGAGAAAAATTTAATTTCCAATTTGATTTCAAAAAAATTAAAAGTTTCAATAATTTTTGATTCTCAATTTTTATTGCTATTCAAAAGAGAGAGGAATTAATCAGTTGGAAGTGGTTAATCGAAGACGAGCAAAGTTATACGGGGCAGTGAAATTGTTGTAACGAATTCGCAACCGATTTTCAAATTGGCGATCGAGTGCTTCAACGTGTTCGCTAAATTGTGATTCTGCTTCCCAAGGAATTAAGTAGGCTGAATTGTAGATCATTGTGTCCACTTGGGGAGTATTTTCCACCACCTCGATCGCAATGGAGTTGAGCGTGCTTTTAAATACATCTATGATGCCTTGCTTGCGATCGCTCATTCCCTGTTCGATGGTTTGCCCTATTTGGATTACCCGCTCCATACTCAGGGGTTGACCCACTAGTTTATCTCTTTCGGTTTTGAGATTTGGGTGTTCTGCCAATAGTCCCTGAATTTCTGCCTCGGTATCCCAAAAAACTTTGACACTAACTTCTCGGCAACCCGATAACTTCGCAAGCATTTGCGTCAATTCTTCTTGATGAGGACGAATTAATTGTTGTGAAACCGTTTCCCAGCTTGAAACCAAAAGTCCAAATTGCACAGGCAGTAAATAGCGATCGCCTCCTTGCATGATCTCCTCAAGGACTTTTTCATGACTTAGCAGGTTACGACGGCTGGCCAAATAACGCTCTTGCTGTGCTTCCGAGTAGATGACTGCAAAATCATCCAAAATTTTAATTTGTACGGGTTGCCGATCTAAGCCCTCTAAATTTAAATTTTGTGGAGCAGGCAAGGTCAAAATTCCATAGATGTAAAAACTCATATAAATGTCTTACCAAGAAGAATGTAGATAAAAAAGTTATAGGGGTTTAGAAGTGAGTACTAGTCTTAACTTGGCATGAACTAAGCTTAACTGAGCCAGTCCTAAGTCCAAGTCACCTTCAACCACAACACCAGTATTTAATAGGCGATCGAGAAGTTCTAAGATAGAAGGTTGACTAGAGGTTTCACCGGGGTAGTATCCTCCAGATGGGGGAAGTAAAGTTCCCATTTCACCCAAGTTAATATTTAGATCGGCTGGGTCAACATCAAATATCTCGCAAAGTTTAACAACCTGTTGTTCAAGCTGTTGCAGGCTTTCGGCAGCCCGATCTAACTCATTGTCGTTAAGGGTGCCAGCATCCATTCGCCGAATCACCTGAGCTTCCATGAGTTGGCGTATCAGTTCAACAACCGTCAGTAATAACGGTGCTAAACCGGAATCGGAACCTTTTGATTTGCTAATCGCCTGCATTCTGATGATTAATAGGATTGAGTGTTTTAAGCGATTGCAGTTCTGTTTCTAGACTGGCAAGACGCTCTTGAAGTTGTTGATTAGTTGCTAATAAGGTGCGAGTTTGACTATTAAGATAGGGGTCGCTCTCCCACCAATTAATTCCAATTTCTTTGGCTTTATCAACAGAAGAAATCAACAAACGAATCCGAATGTTGAGCAGTTCTGTGGAGCCTACGGAAATAGAAATATCTCCTGCGATAACAATGCCTTTATCCAGAACCCGTTCTAGAATATCTGCCAAGGTAGAACCTTGAGTTGATGTGGTGATAGCTCCCCGGTTAGTATTAGTACTCATTTTTTTATTAAATGGCCAGAATCAAAAGGAACTGTCTGTGAGATGTTCGGCGACTCGGCATTGCCCTGCATTTGGACTAATACTCCCTGCTCTCTAAGAGACTTGAGTGCAGCCACAATTTGACTGCGATCGATCCCTAGTTCTACTGCCAATTCAGAGAAACGCCTTCCTGGAGAATTACACAGGTAGTTGTAGACTTCATGCTCGTAAGGTACTCGTTGTTCCAATACAACCTGATTTTGATTGTTTGGTATTATCTCTGACGACTGAGATTGGGTATTTATACTACAATACAATTCACTTAAAACCTCTTCCAGTAGCCGAGTTGCTTCTATGAGAGGTTGATTCGTGCGAGAAAGCAGGATATCGGCACAAATATCTTGGAAGCTAGGATCTTCAGGGTTTACAGAAATTTCGTGTTCGTGGCAGATTTTGGCAATCATCAGACAGGAACGCAATCCACCGCCTTGTCCAGAGCCAGATCGACTCCAAAACGTCCGTACTAAGCGGACAATTACTTCTGCTTTCTCAGAATCTATGCCTGTTTTATGAACTACAATTTCCTGCTGACTCAGTTCATCAGGTGTAGGCATATCGATGGTAATAACACGATCCATCAAAGCATCCTGAGTTGCATGAACTCCACAATACTCTTGAGGATTTGATGTTAAGATTGCCCGAAACTGAGGATGAACCCGGATATACTCGGCTCGATGTTGGTTTGTTGGTAATACTAACAACCTCTCCTCAAGTACGGATAGTAAAACGTTATTTACCTCCGGGTGCGATCGATTGAATTCGTCGTAAACCAGCGTAAATCCTTCTTTACAAGCTAGGGTTAATCGTGCATCAACCCAGTGTTGTCGGACTTCATCCTCAACTTTGATAACGCTGTGGATGAAGTTATCAACAACCTTTTTGCGGGTATAACCTAATTGATTACCAATTAAGTCTGAGGTTTTAAACTCATCATCTCCAAATAAGAGGATGATCGGCTGGTTGAGCAAATCAGCTAGATGCATTGCCAGAGTAGTTTTTCCGACTCCGGCTGCACCACGTAAATGTATTGAAAAACCTGACTGTAGATAGCGCAAAGCACGTTGAGCGACGCGTTGAACAGCAGGTGTATTGACAAATCGCTGGGGAGATGCATTTAATACTGTTGTCAAACTCTAAGTACCTCCTCAATAGTAATGTGTTATACAAAAGTCTTTTTTGTTACATTGCAAATATAAAATACAGATGTCAATCAGCTTTAACTGGACTCAAATCCAACGGATTTTGGCATCAACACAAGACTAGTAATGTTTAATATTTATGTCATCAGCATGATTACGGTGTTGAGAGGATACCTTTAAGAAGTCCACACAGGTGTAAAGCAATATGGTTCTGCGCTTCTTACTATTACCGATTACTGGTCCATTAATGGGGGTAACGTGGCTTGGGGAAAAAATTTTAGAACATGCTAGTACTGAAATTGATGATAAAGAAAATCTCAGCAAGCAGCTTCTTGCACTCCAACTTGCTTTTGATATGGGGGAAATTCCTGAAGAAGAGTTTGAAATTCAGGAAGAAGCTCTTTTATTAGCGATTCTGGAAGCAGAACAGGAGGAACGCGATCAGACACAAGAGGATTGAAATTCTTTCCTAGCTTGTGTGATTTATTGCTTTAACTAACGTGCGCCTCCGTTGGAGACTCACGTTAATTTTAAAAATGTTGTTAGCTATTATACTTAAATAAATTATGCTTCTACTGTACAAGTATTAATTTAATGGAAGCTTTACCCGATAATTGGGCAGATATTCAACCTGATACTGTATATCTTTCAATCAGTGGTTTGCTAGTTTTATTTAGCAGTGAACAAATAAAGCTGGGATTAAAATATGATCGGAAGGGGAAACATTTAAAAGCCATTGAGAAAGGGCTTGTACCTCCTCGCGGTAATGTTGGGTTGGTGGCTTCCCAAGAATCTGGCTACGATTTGAAATCTAAAGTCTTAGGTAAAGGTGGCGACCGCCGATTTCATGCAAAATTCATTGATGGTATATTGCACTTCCCTGGTTTGGTAACAGAACATTAAACCCACATCACTATGACAAGGCTCGAATTAAAAAATCATCAAGTTTGGCAAGATTTAACTGAAATATTACAAAGTTTAGATGCTAATCATCTTGTTCAAGAACATCTTGACCAGTGTGATTATAAAGTGTGTGGCTATTGGGATGAACAAGATGAATATTATGAAAAAATTACGTTACCTCGTACCCTAGAAGCCGAATTAGTTAGCAGTTCAATAGGCGTTACTCACAAAGAACGTTTTTTACAACTAAAGTTTTTGCTGATAGCTGATACTGTTGATAATACGAAAACTGCAAGTAGCAATGCTCAAAAACTTGGTGAATTGGTTCTTGTTTATGATGAAAATCTAGAATTTATTGATGAGAATTGGCTTTTAGATGTCGATTCTTCATTCCTTATGAAGCTATCTGGCTAATTTTAGGCAATTGGGTAGAAGTAAGAAATAACTAAGCAACGAATTTTCGTGCCTAGCGCAAAGCTGAATATATAAGGGTTTGAGATGAGTACAAGGCTTATGGGTTTTTAGCATTATCTTAGGTTAAACTACGCTATTTCCGCACCTCGTTAGGACGTAGTTGTAAAGTTATCAGTAGAGGATCTAAGTGTAGAGAACATGGAGTTGCTAGCTGCAATCGAAGTTGAAGTGGAGCTTGTTATTCAGCATTCTCGTAATTTGCGGAATATTGTAGTCAAGCACCTTGAGTTACCAGGTTTGAATTTTAGAGTAACTCCAGATTCCACAATTGGCGGTTATCCAATCGAAGCGCTCGATATCCCACCAAGGGCAAGTCATCCAGATGGGGAACCTCGCTATGATTTGTTGAACTTCCGACTGAAGACTAAGTTAGACTGTTCTAATTTCCACCCTGGGCAGAAAGTTTTGGTTGAAAAGCTTCTGCTGCTTGAGTAGTTTGAGATGATTGAAAGCGATCGCTATTTTTGGCTGGTTCTTCTGGAACAGTCCCCCAAGAGTGTGATGTCGTCTTCCCCTCATTACACGACATTCAAAACTGCGATCGCACTTAATACCAATTTGAAAAAAGAATGCGACAGATGGTAAATGTATTATGTAGATAGCATTGAAGGTGGGTAATGGCAGGGGTTACACATATCGATATCCAAGAAAGTGTCGAAGAACTCGAGGCGTTGG
>NZ_JADEXU010000173.1 GCF_015206895.1 Nostoc sp. LEGE 12450
TTGCGATCACGAAAAGTATGCCAGGAAGGCCTAAACCAGAAATTTTTTTGACGAGTTCATCCATTGTACTTACCTACAATCCTTATAAAGTGAAAACATGACTAAGAGAGTCATTACTAATTTCTTTTGTGAAGAAATTAAAAATCTTACATCTTGCACCAGTTAGCTGGTGCAAGATGTAAGAAATCTGATTTAGTCCAACAAAAGACTACACAGTTCATCGATTTGTTGGCTTTTGTTAGATATTAACCGATGGGCTATAGCTTGTAGCTGACGAGTATTTTGGAGTTTGGTATTATCTATTTCTTCTAGTTCACTATCTAACAATGTTTGAAAGCGATAATAAAAACTTTGAGCTTCTTTATCAGTAGGTTCAAACAACTGTTCTAGTTCTCCAGCTACCACTTCACTACTACCGTCAAACATAATATTTAAAAGTGGTCTTCCCCATTGTAAAAGTCCCCAATTTTTGACTTCTTTATAAGGGTAGACACTCGTCAGCGAACCTGTACCTAAAGAAACTAATAAAATATCTTCTGTATTCAGGACTTTTTGGGCTTTTCGTTTACTACGAATTTGTGCTTCTAAAATAGCTAAATGGGCTGGATTATTAGCAAATACTCCACCATCGATTAAAGTATAGGCGATGCCGCTATTGTGAGGGTTTACAAGCCGATGAGGAGCAAAATAAGTCGGAGTGGCACTAGTTGCTAATGCTGCATCTAGGAGCGAAAAACCCCCACATAACTTCTGAAAATTCTTAGATTCTGTTTGCTGTTTTTCTAGTTTGTTTGTAAAAAATATCGGAATTCGCTGCTCGATATCGTAACTCGTTACAAAAACTTCTTTAAGATTATTTTCTAGAAGAGCGTTACCAAAATATTGCCTGAAAATTTCTTCTTTGCTTTCAGAAGGATATTTTGGCTGGAGAAATATATCCTCTAATGGCCCAAGTAGTCTTTCAAACAACGGCTCATAGAATATTTCTACCCCATACTCAATAAATAACTGTAGGAGATCCTCAGCAGTGTATTCAGCTACTGGCAAGTTATCAGAAACATCGGAACTTAATCGGGGTTTAGTTAGTCCAAGTGCTAAAATTCCGCCACTGGAAGTGCCAGTAATTAAATCAAACAAGCTGAATATAGGTTTTTGTGTTCGCCTTTCAATTTCTGCTAGGATTAATGCCGGAATAATGCCCCGAATACCGCCTCCATCAATGGAAAGTATTTTATATTTGGGATGGGCTTTTGTATTCATGGTTTCTGGCGATTCCTCTTGAGTTAATATTTGTGCTTGTTGGATATTGGCGGTATCTTCAGTTTGGTCTATTTTGGTTTCCTCGTCATCTGCTTCGAGAGCAGTTGGGGTTGGAATAATCTCGGATTCTTCGCTGTTTATTTCTGTCTGTTGAATTTCCTTTGCTTGGTTTTCGTCGTCGCTTACTAACGATACCGTTGCTGCTAATAAACTTGTGGTTAGTGGTGAGATATTTTCTTCAGGAATAACTGCTGTCTCAGTTTGGCTCTCTTCTTGAATATCTTCTTGATTGGATAATTCTGCTGCAAATGGAACTGGATTTGATGATTGTGTTGCGAATGGAATTTCTGCTAAAGTCCAAATAGGATTACCACGAAAATTTCCTTGATAAGACTTTCACGTTTGGTTTTTGACAGTTGTACCTTGCCCATCGTCTAATTTCCAGTAAGCCACCAATCCTGCTTCATCGCCGACTATTAGCCCACAACGATGAGTCTGGATTTGTGCTAGAGTACAGGGATAATTCCAAACACTAATGTTTGCTAATTGTCCTTTGAAATAGACCTGTTTGTGTAACGTTGCTCCCAGAGTTATAGAACTTGTGGCTTTGTTTAAAGATGAACCTCTAAGAGAATCGCTATATTCACGATCGTCAAGATATACGGTTAGCTGACCACTATTAAAAAGAATAGCAAAGAAGTGCCATTGCCCTATAGTTAGTTCTCCTTGCCCGAAGGTTTTGATACCTTTGCTAACACTTTCATCTATGTAGACATCTAGGTTTCCTGTTTCACTGATGCCGAATTCAAAATTATCGCTGTATCTCTCTGAAGAACGGGCAAAAAATACATTGCGCGTCCCGTAGCTAGTGGCTTTATTTGTTAATTCGTATGGATTTACCCATCCTGAAACCGTAAAAGCTGAACTCCCTTGAGCGAAAACGCCGCCAATATCGTTTCTGCCAAAATCTATATAATCCTTTTCCCCATCAAATGTCAAAACTGTTTGTGTATTTACTAGGTTTATCACAAGGATTTAATCTCCAAATATCAATAATTTCGTAATTTTAAATAAGGAATTTAATATTAATAAACTTAATAGTGAAATCTCACTAGCACTTTTTAAAATAGAAGACAATAAAAATATACAAGGCTCAATCCCCTAATTTTTATTAGTCAGTAATACTTCTGCGATCGCCCGCGAAATAGGGCAGTGTGGTGAATATATCTCCAGCCAAAAAAATTCCCCGACTGGGTTAACTTCGAGGAATACATGGCGACCATCGGGCGTGACAATAATATCAATTGCTCCATAGTTTAAGCCAAAATAAGCCATCAGTTTGAGCAGTTTTTTCTCAATATCTTCTGGCAAGTCGTAGGGTTGCCAATTTTTAACTAAAGCTCTCCCCTCTTTGCGCCAGTCGTAAGTAGATCCTGACAAGCTTTGGGAATCTACTGCGGCAGTAAATACGCGGTGTCCAACAATAGTTGTCCGCAACTCCAGCGCCTTGGGCACATTTTCTTGAAACGTCATCGGACAAAAACGTAGTCCTTCCATATTCTCCAGATCGTCATCTGTAACTGGAGTGGTAAACACAACGTTTTCTCGTCCCTGATCATCATAAATAGCAAAGGAAGAAAGCATCTTGGTAACTATACCTTGCTTACACTCTTGAGCAAATTGCTTGACTGCTTCTGGATTGTTTGAAGTCAGAGTACGTGGAGTTATAAGACCAACTTCTCGCGCAACTTGCAACTGTAATTGCTTATTATTAGCCCGATCCACATTGGACATTTTATCAAAGTGGAATCCCTGAAGGCTAGCAATCATACCTCTCACTGTGGCACGACATTCGTTAATTGACGCATCTCTATATTGCTTGTCCATTGAGTCGGGGATTTTTTGTCCGTAGCGCATCCGCCGATACCAAACTGAGGAAACCTCACTCAAATCTAGCTTCTGTTCGCTATCAGTAATAATTGCTCGTTCAGTATCCCCCGAGTAAATATCTAGCTTGACTTCAGTGGGATATCTGTCTGTGTCAAACCGAAATGCTTTTTCTCCTCTAGCCTCAATTTCGTTGACGACTAGAGGAATACTTTCGTTGTCTTTACTAAACGTAACTATTAATACGGTCATAAAAATATGAAGTTTAAAGTATATAGACACCCTTTGGGTGGCTTGCCGCAAGCTAGTATCAAAATATTTAATTCTTGATTATTCATTCTTTCTTTGAAGTAGGGCGTCTGCGATCGCACTTGCAATGGGTAAGTCTAAATCCTTTTCCAACATTCCCCACTCTCCCACAGGGTTGATTTCCAAAAAGACGTATTCGCCTGACGGTGTGACGATGAAATCTAACGCTCCAAACAACAGCTCAAATTTCCCCATAAAGGCTTTGAGACGGCAAACTACTTCATCAGGAAGCTGGTGATGTTGCCATGCGCCAACCTCAACACCAGGTTTACGCCAATCAACTTTGGCTGCTGCATACATATCTGCATTTAGCGCCCCCACAAATACATTACCATTCACATACACTACCCGTAATTCCTGTTGCTTTGGAATTTGCTCTTGAAAAACCATTGGACAATAGCGCAGTGACTCGGCATCTTGTAAGTCTTCTTCCTTGACGATGCTGGTGTACAGAAAAAACGAAGAGTTAGCTTCCATACTGCGGGAAAGAGGAGTTAAAAGCTTGCTCACCATTGCCGTTGACTTGCTGAAAAAACTCTCGTGCTGCTTGGGCTTTGTTGGTGACAAGAGTCTGGGGAATAATAAAACCTACTTCAGACGCAATCCGTAGTTGACGCAGCTTGTTACTTGCATAATCTATCCGCTCTAAATTATCTACCCACGTAGCTTCCTTCAGGCTGTCCCAAAAACCATCTAAAGTTGCAAGTGATTCTCTAATGCAAGCTTCTCGGAACTTTAGCGCTAATTCTTGGCTCAGTTGTGGTTCCCAAATACGGCGCATCCATACAGTTTGCACCTGCTCTGTGCTGATAGAGCGGTTGTTACATTCTATAGTGTGGTAGCTTTTAGACTTATCAAAACGTGCTGTTAATTGCACTTCTAGAGGAAACTTATCAGTATCTAGACGAAATGGTTGCACCCCTTTTTTTGATAAGGCTTCTGCCACTCTATCTATTGTGAATAAATCACCACTGTGGGTGATTAATAAAACAACATCACGAGACAGGTGCATATATTTTTTTGATAATTTTAGGAGGTAGCTATTAAGAAATAGCAAACAAATTGCTTTCAATACCCAAAAATCTTTGAAGAATTTAGGGAACTAGAAAAAGCAATCACCTCCATGTTTGGAAAAGGTAATATAAAAGCGATCGCCTACGGCAGGCTCTCTGCACCATCGCGTCTCTAAGAGTAATTTTCAGTTATTTTGTAACTGCTACTCTATTAAATTATGATTCAGCCAATTACAAAGTATCTTTCCGATCAGAAAGGTACTTTCAGATGTAGAAGAGTAAATAAATTATCTATCTTCCAAATCTGAAGGATACTTGTAAGTCCAAGGAACCTCTGTTCCTTCAGTAGCTTCAGTAGCTTGCTCTTCCAAGAAACGTGCAAAAAATGGTATTACTACGATATCCACTGTTTTTTCTGTGTTTGTAGACATAGATTTCCCCCCCCTTAAAGTAAATTGATTTTTCAAGTAAAAATATATCATTAATTAAATATATTTTCAAGGTCAGTTAAGACAGTTAAGAAGTAATTTTTCTAAGTAGTTAGGAAAGTTAGGAAAGTTAAGAAAGTTAAGAAAAAATTATTTAATAATTATCAATTTAAGTAATCAACATCATACTAATTCTATTTAATTATTGAACAAGTATGGATGGGTTCGCCGAGATAATCATTAGTAATTAATAACATTTTTAAACCCGCTCTACCTTTGCTGTTAACTTCTTTCATACATAATTATGTTTAATAATAAACCAGATATCTATACACACTAGCAATAAGCCATTAGTGAAAAACAAAAACCCCAATTTTTTAAAAAAGTCGGGGTTCTGAGCAAAGACGATTTTTACAAACCAAAATAGAAAACTATTCTTTCACAGGCGATAATTCAACAGACTGAACAGATTGTCTAACCGCTAAAGTCTCAGCCATTTCAACACACTCGAGTTCTTGTCATAGCGGTACGTCAAGCCATCCCTAGTAGTAATAGAATCTCCTTTGCTTGCCTTACTTCTAATAGTGCTAATGGAATAGTTAGTTAATTCAATTATTTCCTTATGAGTGAGCTTTTCACTTGTGATTGTTTCTGTCAATATTTGAGATTGATTTTGCGACTCATTATTAGGTGCGCTTTGAATATTTATTGCTTTTTGATTTCGATAATCCTGCACAGTTACAAGTTGCCAACTGGAATCTTGTGAAAGTTCTAAAACCCATTGATGATAGTCAAACAGGCTTTCCCGATGTCCAACACTGATAAATGTTGTTTTCGTTGATTGTAACTGTTGATATAAATTTCCTTCATTTTCCAAATCCAAAGCACTCGTTGCTTCGTCTAATATAGTAAAGCTAGGATGAGTCACTAACAGTCGTGCAAAAGCCAAGCGTTGTTGTTCTCCTATCGATAATATGTTTTCCCAAGGAACTTCTGTATCAAAGCCATCGACTCGACTAAGTAAGCTTTGCAAGTTGACTTGCTGCAAAATTTTTTCTAGTTCTGCATCAGTCATTTGACGATTTGTATTAGGATAAAGTAACTGTTCGCGCAAAGTTCCTAAAATTATGTAAGGACGTTGGGGTAAAAACAAGACTTCTTCTAAAGGAGGTCGCACTAGGCGGCCAGTCCCAGCGTTCCACAAACCTGCGATCGCTCTCAATAGAGAACTTTTACCTTGACCACTTGGCCCAACAATCAATAAACCTTCACCTGGCTGAATCGACAACGACAAATCTTCAACAATCACCTGTTCATAGTTAGGCGTTTGTAAGGTGACATTCTCAAAAGCGAGATGGTTTTCTTCTATTGTTTTAATAGTACTGACATTTTCTGCTTCTCTAGTTACTTCTTCTAAAGAATTTGAAAATTCAGATAACCGTTCAACATAGCTAGAAAATCTCCCAGAACTCCCAAATTCATTAATTAAATCACCCAAAGCATTAGCAAAAAAATAGCAACATATAGACGCTTGGCTAATTTCTCCAAAATCCATTTCACCTTTAATGCTTAAAGGCCCAAATACTATAAATGGAAATATTTGAATTGCAGATTGATAACCTCTATTAAAAATCTCATTGTTCTTCTCCCAATCAATTTTGCGTTTAGCATTTTTTATCAAATTACTAAATCGGCGGACAATAATATTTAATTCTTGTTTCTCTCCTCGAAAGAAAGCTACTGATTCAGCATGAGTGCGAAAATGAGTCAGGCAATAGGTATAGTCAGCTTTTGCTTCGAGTTCTTCTCCATTAATTTTATTTAATTCTTGGGTCAAGAAAACAGCAATAAAATTGCCTATAATCGTATAAGTAAATAAAATCAGTGCAACAGACTCAGAGATTGACCAAAGAATTAATAAAAAAGCTGCCATCTCCAGTATTTTTTCCAGGAGAGTAGCTGAAAAACTTAAAGCATTTCTTGCAATGGGTTCGATTTCTTGAGATAAACGTTGATCTGGATTATCAATATTAGATTTAAAGTTAATTTTGTAATAAGCTCGACTGTTTAAATATTTTGATAAAATTTTATTATTCAGCCATTGATACCAATCTAGAGCAATTTTTTTTCTTACTAGTCTGGAGAACCCTGTTAAGAGAGTTCCCAATACCAGAACTGAACCATAAATCAGTAAAGCATCATAAAGCTTAGGGATTTCTTTCTCCTTAATGATGACATCGAGCAAATAGCGATTAATAAAGCTATTAGAAACATTTGCACCAACAAGCGTAATTATTAATAATATCAGGAGAATAAGCATTCCCCATGAGCGAATCACCTCTGAAAATGCTCTGTCTCCTGGCTCGTGTGGATACCAGTAAGGTTGTGCGACTGCTTTTACGTCTTTCCAAAATTGAAGAAAACCTAAAAAAGCATTTATTGAAGGTTGAGCTTGAACAACTTGGGTTGGCATATTCTGAAACTAAACTAAGACTTTAGCTAATAATTAAGCTAGTTATATGGAAGTAGTGTTAAGGCTCAATTCCTTACTAAATAAGCATTCCAGCCATAAATAAAATAGCAAATTGGCCTAGTATAATTGTTGGGCTTTTTGGAGAATTCATAGACTTTTTACCACAAATCGGTAAATATGCTTGTGAAGGTATTATTTAGCCCAATATTTCTACCAACTGACGCGTTCATTAATCTGCTTCAAGCTCCTTGGTGTCGAGAGTTGGCAGCAGTTAACAAGTTTTCAGCAAATAATTTATGCGCCATGTTTCATATTCTATAACGCAGTATAAACCAATTTACATTTTATTTTTTGTTTTTAGCCAAATTTACCGAGCGGATATTTCTTAACTGTCTTAACTGTCTTAACTGTCTTAACTGTCCGCTTAACTGTCCGCTTAACTGTCCGCTTAACTGTCTTAATTGGTATTGTATTTTTTTTGCTAAGGTGAGACAATTCATAAGTTAAATTAAAAAGTACAGCTTTAAATAAACAAACTCCACTTATTTACAAGTAAACTTTCTTTGGAAATTAGTAAAATATATCATTGGGAAAGCAAATTCCTGATAGTAATAAGTAGAAGTATCAGAAAGTATAGCTAATATTAACTTTCCTCTTAGCTAAGACTGTAATAATTTAAGGCTAGAAGAAAATATTAGTTGATTAAAATTAGTATCTATTAGAGTAAAATCATGAATTTAGCAGAGCTTCTAGAGAATCTTTCAGCAAAGAATGTTGAACTGTGGGTTGATGGAGACAAACTGCAATATCGATTGCCTGAAAACTCCCTAACCCCTGAGTTATTGCAAGAAATGAAGCAATCTGAACCAGAAATTATACAATTTTTATCCCAGAGTAGCGATCGCTCTGCAACTTATCCTTTATCTCACAATCAAAAGGCACTCTGGTTTTTATATCAATCAGCACCCAGCAGTACCGCTTACAACACCACATATTCAGCAAAATTAGTTACAACAAATTTAGATATTCCAGCCCTGAAGCAGGCAGCACAAGCTCTAGTTGAAAGGCATCCACTTTTGAGGACTACCTTTGCAACCATTGACGGCGAACCTGTGCAAACAGTTCACGAAAATCAGCAAGTTGACTTTAGCATCGAAGAAGCTTTCGATCTTGGCCAAGATGATATAAATAACTGGCTCTCAGAAAAGAGCGATCGCCCTTTCGACTTAGAACAGGGGCCAATATTGCGCTTTGATTTATTAATTAACCATATTAAAACTGATAAACTAGCAACCCAAGAACATATTCTCTCAATCACGCTACATCAGATAGTGGGCGATTTCTGGTCTTTAGAAATCATGATCGGTGAACTGACAGCTTTATATAAAGCGATGTCTACGACGGGCTACGCCTACGCCAGAGGTGTAGAAGCCCAACTATCACCACAAAATTATCAATATCAAGATTACGTCAAGTGGTCAGAGCAAATGCTCGCTAGTTCAGATAGAGAAAGTTTGTGGACTTATTGGCAGCAACAACTATCTGGTGAGTTGCCATTGCTAAATTTGCCAACAGATCGACCAAGACCTCAAAGCCAAACCTATAATGGTGCTTCCCGCTTTTTTACTGTTGAAGAAGAACTTCAGCAAAAGCTCAAAGAATTGGCGAAGAAAGAAGGTGCGTCTCTTTATACGCTTTTATTAACAGCACTACAAATACTATTACTACGTTATACCCATCAAGAAGATATTTTAATTGGCTCTCCAATGGTGAATCGGAGCCGTTCAGAGTTTGAAAATATTGTAGGTCACTTTACTAATCCTGTGGTCTTGCGAGGAGACCTTTCAGGAAAACCGACTTTTCAAGAGTTGCTGGAGCGATCGCACTCTTGTGTGTTAAATGCCCTAGACCATCAGGATTATCCCTTTCCTCTGTTAGTGGAGCAATTGCAACCTGTCCGCAACCCCGGTTTTTCGCCACTCTATCAGGTAGCTTTCGTCTGCGATCGCTCCCACCAGAGTATGGATATCGATGGTTTGATTTTGGAAGCAATGATTCCAGAGTCTAAAGGAGCCGCCTTTGATTTAACCTTAACTATTCTTGAGGGGACAGACTCACTCAAAGGTACATGGAATTACAACACTGGCTTGTTTGATGACAGCACGATCGCGCGGATGATGGGGCATTTTGCAAATCTGCTCGAAGCAATTGTGGCAAAACCCCAGCAACGAATTGACCAATTACCTTTATTGACACAATCTGAGGAACAGCAGTTATTAGTTGAGTGGAATGATACTCAAGTAGACTACCCCTTCGATAAATGTATCCATCAGTTATTTGAAGAACAGGTGGAGCGTACACCCGATGCTGTGGCAGTGGTGTTTGAGAATCAACACTTGACGTACCACGAGTTGAATTGTCGTGCTAACCAGTTGGTGTATTACTTACAGTCTTTGGGTGTGAAACCCGACGTGCTGGTGGGGATTTGTGTAGAGCGCTCCTTAGATATGGTGGTGGGATTACTTGGTATTCTCAAGGCGGGTGGGGCTTATGTACCATTTGACCCAGAATATCCTAAAGACCGTCTGAGCTTCATGCTTGCAGATGCTCAAGTTTCAATATTACTAACTCAACAACGGCTCCTCGATCAACTACCTGAGTATCAGGCAAAACTGATTTGTTTAGATGAAGTATGGTCAGAAATTCTGCAAAACAGACAAAATAACCCGATTGAGGTAGTAACGCCTACTCATCTAGCGAATGTAATTTACACATCCGGCTCCACAGGCAAACCCAAAGGGGTAATGGTTGAGCATAGTGGATTGTGCAATCTAGCTCAAGCTCAGATTCAGGTTTTCAGCTTGGATTGTGATAGTCGAGTTCTCCAGTTTGCCTCCTTCAGTTTTGATGCTTGCGTAGCAGAAATTTTGATGGCTTTGGGGTCAGGGGCAAGACTTTACTTAGGAACAAAAGACTCGATAATGCCGGGTATGCCTTTAATTGAGCGATTAAAGAATGATGGCATTACCCATGTCACCCTACCACCATCAGCACTAGCAGTCCTCCCAGTAGAAGAACTGCCAACATTGCAAACCATCATTGTCGCCGGAGAAGCCTGTCCTATTGAACTGATGCAACAATGGTCTAGAGGAAGAAACTTCTTCAACGCCTACGGGCCGACAGAAGCGAGCGTTTGTGCCACAGTGGCAAAATGCACTTCCAAAGACGAGAAAGTTATTATTGGTCGTCCAATTGCCAATACCCAGATATACATACTAGACCAAAACTTGCAACCAGTACCCGTAGGTGTACCAGGAGAGTTACATATCGGTGGTGCAGGATTAGCAAGAGGCTACTTGAACCGACCAGATTTAACACAAGAAAAATTCATTCCCAATCCCTTTAGCAATGAGTCGGATTCTCGGCTTTACAAAACTGGCGATTTAGCACGTTACTTGAATGACGGTAGCATAGAGTTTCTCGGTCGTATTGATCATCAGGTCAAAATTCGCGGCTATCGCATAGAACTCGGAGAAATTGAAAATTTGTTATCCCAGCAACTAGGAGTGCAGGAAGCAGTAGTAGTCGCACGAGAAGACCAACCGGGCAATAAACGTTTAGTAGCTTATGTTGTACCAGAACGGAAAAACCTCGAATTATCCCTGCTAGCAGAAAATTTATCAACAGACAAAATAGAACTATGGCCATCCATAGCCGAATACTATGTCTATGACGACTTACTGTATTACGCTATGACAAATGACCATCGACGCAACGATAGTTATAAAGTTGCGATTAATCAATTGGTCAAAGATAAAATAGTCGTTGAAATCGGCACAGGTAAAGATGCAATCTTATCCAGATTTTGTGTCGAAGGAGGTGCCAAGAAAATTTATGCAATTGAAAGAAGCGAGGAAACCTGCCGCTTAGCAAGAGCTTGTATTGAAAATTTAGGTTTAGCAGACAAAATCACAGTCATTTATGGAGATGCAACCTTAGTTGATATTCCAGAACTTGCTGATGTTTGCGTCTCGGAAATTGTGGGAGCAATTGGTGGCTCTGAAGGAGCAGCAGTAATTGTTAATAACGCGAGAAGATTTCTCAAGCCTGATGGTTTGATGATTCCTGAAAGAAGCGTTACTAAGATGGCGGCTGTCACTCTTCCAAATGAAATATTACATAACCCCAAATTTGCTGAAACTCCAGCACATTACACCAAAGAAATTTTTGAGCAAGTCGGCTATCCCTTTGACTTAAGAGTATGTGTTAAGAAGTTTCCCCAAGCCAATGTTATTTCCACTGTGGATGTCTTGGAAGACTTGAACTTCAATGAATATGTTAATCCAGAATTTGACCATAGAGTGAGATTTGAAATTCAGAAAAATGGGCGAATGGATGGATTTCTAGTGTGGCTAAATTTGCACACTATTGCTGGTGAGGAAATAGATATTCTCGAACATGAACATTGCTGGCTACCTGTTTATTTCCCAGTATTTGAACCAGGAATTCAAGTTGAACACGGTGATGTTATCCAAGCAGTTTGCTCCAGGACGCTTTGCGAAAATAATCTCAACCCAGATTATGCAATTAAAGGTCGTTTGCTGAGGAAGAATGGAGAAATTATTAATTTTGAGTATGTCTCCTATCACTATAAAAATAATTTTCAACAAACACCTTTTTATCAACGATTATTTGCTGACTATGCCAAAGTAAAAAACAATAAACCAGATAATTTAATTCAGTCTTTGAGGGCTAATCTTAAGGAACTATTGCCCGAATACATGATACCCTCCAGCTTTGTGTTGCTAGAGAAACTGCCCTTAACCCCCAACGGCAAAATAGATCGTCGCGCTCTACCAGAGCCAAGTAATGAATTATCAGAGAAATATGTAGCCCCGCGCACCCCTATTGAAGAAATCCTCGCAGTAATTTGGCAAGAAGTCCTGAAAGTAGAACTTGTAGGCAGACATGACAACTTCTTTGAACTAGGGGGACACTCCCTACTGGGAATACAATTCATCTCGCGTGTGCGTAGCAAATTGAAAGTAGAAATACCATTGCGAAGCTTATTTGCTGCACCAACAATTGCCGAGTTAGCACCATTGATTGGGCAGTTACAGCAACAACATATAGAACTGTCAGTACCACCCATCTTAAGGCGGCTAGAGAATACAGAAATACCACTGTCTTATGCTCAACAGCGTTTATGGTTTTTAGACCAGTTAGAGTCAAACAGTGCCTCATACAACATCCCGATTGGTTTGCGTCTAGTAGGAAATCTCAATATTGCAGCATTAGAACAAAGTTTAAAAGAATTTATTCATCGCCATGAAGCATTACGCACCAACTTTGTTACTGTTGATGGACAAGCTGTTCAAATCATTCAAACACGAGCAAATTGGACAGTAACAGTAGTTGACTTGCAGCTACCAACACTTGTACTGAGCGAAGCCTCTGACTCAGCAGAAGTAACAGAACAAAAAACAGCTGCACAGAAATTACTGCAACAAAAAGCAATTGAGCCTTTTGACTTAGCTCATGATGCATTAATCAGAGCGACATTAGTGATGCTGTCTCCTACAGAACAGTGGTTATTGGTGTGTATGCACCACGTTGTCTCTGATGGCTGGTCAATAGGTGTGTTTATCAAGGAGTTAGAAGCACTGTACAATGCTTATTCTCAAGGTCAACCATCACCCCTGTTACCACTAGCAATTCAGTACGCAGATTTTGCAATTTGGCAAAGACAATGGTTAGTCGGGGAAGTATTACAAAACCATTTGAGTTACTGGGAAAAACAGTTGGCAAATGCACCCACATTCTTGCCACTACCCACAGACAGACCCAGACCTGCTGTGCAGGCTTTCAATGGCTCATATCAAGTGTTTACTCTGTCTGTTGAGTTAACTCAACGGTTGTTGCAGCTAAGTCAAGAGCAAGGTTGTACCCTGTTTATGACTTTGTTAGCGGCTTATAATACGCTGCTTTACCGCTACACGGGACAAGAAGATATTTTAGTGGGGACACCAATTGCTAACCGCGATCGCACCGAGCTAGAAGGTCTAATTGGCTTTTTTGTCAATACCTTAGTGATGCGGACGGAGATATCAGGCGATCGCAGTTTTAACGAATTACTCCCACGTATCCGGGAAATGGCATTAGGAGCTTATGCTCATCAAGATTTGCCCTTTGAGATATTGGTGGAAGCATTGCAGCCAGAACGGGATCTCAGCTATACACCACTATTTCAGGTGATGTTCGTTCTCCTGAACGCTCCCATGCCGTCTGAAATAGAATTGACTGAGTTAAGTGTCAGTGGCTTGCCAATAGACAGTTCCACGGCAAAGTTTGATTTAACTTTAGGATTTGAAAACACTCCCAATGGACTTTTTGGGTGGTGGGAGTACAACACTGATTTATTTGATAGCAGCACTATCGAACGGATGACTGGTCATTTTCTGACACTGCTTGAAGCAATTGTGGCGAATCCCAGCGAGCAGATTTCCCAATTGCCAATGCTTACAGCATCCGAGCAACAGCAGTTATTAGTGGAGTGGAATGATACAACAGTAGATTATCCCCAAGATAAATGTATCCATCAGTTGTTTGAGGAGCAAGTAAAACGAACACCCGATGCTGTGGCGGCGGTGTTTGAGAATCAACAATTGACGTACCACGAGTTGAATTGTCGTGCTAACCAGTTGGCGCATTACTTACGTTCTTTGGGTGTGGGAGCCGATGTGCTGGTGGGGATTTGTGTAGAGCGTTCTTTAGAGATGCTCGTCGGACTGTTGGGTATTCTCAAGGCGGGTGGGGCTTATGTACCTCTCGACCCTGACTATCCCCAAGAGCGTTTGCGCTTTATCTTGGAAGATTCTCAAGTTTCAGTGCTGCTGAGTCAACACCATTTATTTGAGAAATTACCTGAATGTCAGGCACAGCTTGTAAGCTTGGATACTAACTGGCAGTTTATTTCTCAGTTGGCTCAAGAAAATCCCATCACTGATGTTCAAGCTAGTAACTTAGCTTATGTGATTTATACTTCCGGTTCTACAGGTCAGCCCAAAGGTGTGCAAATCTCACATGACGCTGTGAGCAATTTCCTATCTGCCATGCAGCAGCGTCCAGGAATAACAAAACAAGATACATTGCTTGCAATCACTACTATTTCCTTTGATATTGCTGCCTTAGAAATTTTTCTGCCTATAACCGTGGGTTCGCGTCTGGTCATAGCCAGTCGTAACGCGACCTTTGATGGAAAAGAGTTATTTGACTTGCTAGTTAAGTCTAAGGCAACAATTATGCAAGCAACTCCAGCTACTTGGAGATTGCTTTTAGACTCAAACTTCCAAGCTAGCAATCTAAAAATACTTTGCGGGGGTGAAGCTTTACCTTGGGAGCTAGTTAATAAACTGCTTGCCAGGGGCGCTTCTTTGTGGAACCTTTATGGGCCAACAGAGACTACTATTTGGTCATCGGTATGTCAGATCGAATCCAATGAGAGCTTGATTTCTATTGGCCGTCCAATTTCTAATACTCAGATATACATACTAGACCAAAACTTACAACCAGTACCTGTAGGTGTACCAGGAGAACTGCACATTGGTGGTGCAGGATTAGCGAGAGGATACCTCAACCGACCAGAGCTAACACAAGAAAAATTCATTCCCAACCCTTTTAAAAGAGGCAGGGAGCAGGGAGCAGGTGAGCCAGCCCGGTCTTGTTGTTTCAACAAAGAGGGACTGGCGAATCCGAAGGAGAGCAGGGGGGAAACAGAAGACCAATCCTCTAATTCCGAGCGTCTGTATAAAACTGGGGACTTGGCTCGTTATCTACCAGATGGAAATATAGAATACCTGGGGCGTATCGACAACCAAGTAAAAATCCGGGGATTCCGCATTGAGTTGGGAGAAATAGAAGCAGCACTGAGCCAACATCCCCATGTGCAAGCATCATGCGTCATAGCCCGTGAAGATAACAGGGGTGACAAGCGCCTAGTTGCCTACATCGTACCGCAAGCACAAGTAACACTTACAATTAGCCAACTTCGTAGCAACCTCAAGGAGAAGTTACCAGACTACATGGTTCCTTCGGCAATAGTTATCTTAGAGTCCCTAGCGCTTACCCCCAATGGCAAAATAGACCGTCGCGCCCTACCAGCACCAGAGCCAAGTAGTGAATTATTAGAGAAATATGTCGCCCCACGCACCCCAACTGAAGAAATACTGTCACTGATTTGGCAACAAGTTCTAAAAGTAGAGCAAGTAGGTATTTACGATAACTTCTTTGAACTAGGAGGACACTCACTACTAGCAACACAACTTATCTCCCGTGTGCGTAGCAGCTTGAAAGTAGAACTGCAATTGCGTTCGTTATTTGCAGCACCAACAATTGCCCAATTATCACCATTAATTCAGCAATTACAGCAACAAAACTTAGAATTTGCTGCACCACCCATCTTAAGGCGGGCAGAGAATTCAGAAATGCCACTGTCTTATGCTCAACAGCGTTTATGGTTTTTAGACCAGTTCGAGCCGAACAGTGCCTCATACAATATCCCTTTTGGGTTGCATTTAGTCGGAACTCTTAATGTTGTCGCCTTAGAACAAAGCTTAATTGAAATTATTCATCGCCACGAAGCATTACGCACTAACTTCATCACAGTTGATGGACAAGCTACTCAAATCATTCAAACACAACCAAATTGGTCAGTAACAGTAGTTAATTTGCAGCATTTAGCCTTAACAGAACAAGAAATAGCTGCACAGAAATTAGTTCAACAAAAAGCATTTGAACCTTTTGACTTAGCTCATGATGCATTAATCAGAGCGACATTAATAGTCTTGTCCCAGACAGAACAGTGGTTATTAGTGTGTATGCACCACGTTGTCGGTGATGGCTGGTCAATAGGTGTGTTTGTCCAGGAGCTACAAGCAATATACAATGCTTATTCCCAAAGTCAACCGTCAACCCTGTTGCCACTGCCGATTCAGTACGCAGATTTCGCCTTATGGCAAAGACAATGGTTAGTCGGGGAAGTACTCAATAGCCAATTAAGTTACTGGAAGCAACAATTGGCAAATGCACCCACCTTCTTGCCCTTACCCACAGACAGACCTAGACCTGCTGTACAGACTTTCAATGGTGCATATCAAGAGTTTGCTTTGTCTAGTGAACTAACTCAACGGTTGGTGCAGCTGAGTCAACAGCAGGGGGTGACTTTGTTTATGACTCTGTTGGCGGCATATAATACCCTGCTTTATCGCTACACAGGGCAAACAGATATTTTGGTGGGGACACCAATTGCTAACCGCGATCGCACCGAGCTAGAAGGGCTAATTGGCTTTTTTGTTAACACCTTAGTGATGCGGACTAACTTGGCAGAAAATCCTACCTTTAGCGAATTACTCCCACGTATCCGGGAAATGGCACTATCCGCCTACGCTCATCAAGATTTGCCCTTTGAAATGTTGGTGGAAGCATTGCAGCCAGAACGGGATCTCAGCTATACACCACTGTTCCAAGTGATGTTCGTTCTCAATAATGCGCCCAAATCTAAAATAGAGTTGACTAGGTTAAGTGTCAGTTCCTTGCCTATAGAAAGTGCGATCGCCAAGTTTGATCTGACCTTATCAATGGAAAACGCTGCCACTGGACTCTTTGGAGGGTGGGAATACAACACTGACTTGTTTGATAGCAACACAATTAAACGGATAACTGGTCATTTTGTGACATTGCTAGAAGCTATTGTTGCTAATCCTCAAGAGCGCATTTCTCAATTACCAATGCTCACAGCATCTGAGCAGCAACAGTTATTAGTGGAGTGGAATGATACAAACGTAGATTATCCCCAAGATAAATGTATTCATCAGTTGTTTGAAGAACAGGTGGAACGCACCCCCGATGCTGTAGCAGTAGTGTTTGAAAATCAACAATTGACTTACCACCAGTTGAATTCTCGTGCTAACCAGTTAGCGCATTACTTGCAATCCTTGGGTGTGGGAGCGGATGTGTTGGTGGGGATATGTGTGGAGCGTTCTTTAGAGATGGTGGTGGGATTACTTGGTATTCTCAAGGCGGGTGGGGCTTACGTACCACTTGAT
>NZ_JADEXU010000174.1 GCF_015206895.1 Nostoc sp. LEGE 12450
CCCCAACTCTCCTTGTCCCCAAGTCCTCTTGCCAATGACTAATGACTAATGACTAATGACTAATGACTAATGACTGACCCTAATCGAGTTTTGCGGCGTTTACCTATTGTTGTGGGTGGGCTAGGCGCTGTACTTTTATTGATTAACCGTTTGTTGACACCGGAATTAACCCAGTCTCAATCGCGTGGTGATGTGGTGGGCGTGATTTTGAGTGCGGTGTTAATTTTGACTGGTTTAATTTGGCAGCAAGTTCAGCCGCGATCGCCTGATATTGTAGAACTAATTGGAGAAGAAGGTTTTGTACTGGCAGCAGATTTACCCGAAGCCGTGAAAACAGAGCTAGCCTGGGCATCTCATTTATTGTTGACTAATACAGTAACGCGATCGCTTGTGGTTTATTACCAAGGTAAGGTTTTGTTGCGTCGTGGGATTTTGGGTACTAAATCTGAAGTTATACCAGGAGTAATCTTAAAACAGGTACTCGAAAAACAAAAGCCGATTTATCTAGTTGCTCTAAAAATATATCCAGGTAGGCTTGAATTTGATTATTTACCAGAGAATACTCAAGGTGTAATTTGTCAACCTATTGGCAACCAAGGTGCGTTAATTTTGGGAGCGAATGCTCCTCGCAGTTATACCAAACAAGATGAAAATTGGATTGCCGGAATTGCTGATAAATTAGCCGTTACTCTTAGTACTTAGATTATTCCCTAGTTTAGAAGTCAGCTAATTTTGGATTTTAGATTTTAGATTGATATCAAATCTGGTTAATCACTTATCATTAAAATCTCCCCGCGTCTCCACGTTCTCGCGTCAGCCTAAATGATAAGTGCTTTAAGTATTTATGATATGAACCCACGCTATTGAGCGCCACAAGTACATTTTCGATTGAAAAATTTCATCTAAAAGAGGCTCTCTACGAGACGCTGCGCGTAGCTTATTTCCCGTGATGGGTACGTGGACTAACGCTACGCTATCAGGCAATCTAAAATCTAAAATCTAAAATTCGTTCACCAAGAAGTCAAAAAATTCCACCCTTCCTTTTCTTCTGGTGTTTTTTCTTCTTTTGCTTCTGGTTCTTCCGGTGTATTTAAATTTGTCTGTTGAATTAAATTATCATAAGCTCCAGAATCAACCCATCTTAATAATTCTCCAGCCCGCATAACTACCCAAGAAAGACTAGGCTCTGTATAGCTTAATATTTTAGTGACTTTATCCACACTATCAAAGTTATTGGATGCAAACTCACGGGCTTGGACAAGGAAATCGTCCATTACAGCCGTAGTTAAGTACTCATCTGGCAAACCTGCGAGTTTCATCAGTGTAGTAGTTGCTACATCAATATCCTGACAAGCAAGCAAAGCTGCCCGATCGGCAGTGAACCTAGCCATCATCCGCCAATTATACAAACCCAATTCCATACCACCAGCTATCAAACCACCCACACCCAGCGTGGTACTGCTTAACAAATTTTTCAAAGTTGGCATCACAATTGCCATTTGGTGATAAACCATGTGCTGACTCTTGATGCGAGCAATTTCGTGTCCGAAAACGTAAAGTAACTCATCCGGGCCAAGCCACTCCATTCCATCTAAATTGATACCAACAAGGGGTTTTTCCACCCCAACAATATAGGTTTCAATGTGTCCTGTGCCTTGAAACAGATACAGTTCAGGAAGGGGAGCAACATCAAGAATTTCACAGGTTTCTACAAATGCTTGATGTAATTGGGGAAAATTACGGGGTGAAATTCTGATTTCACTACCTAGGCTTTGCAGTCTGAGTAAGCGATCGATGCCGTATTCGTTAACTTTCTTGAGTAGTAAGGAAACACCAGGCATATTTTGCAAAGAAGCCAAGGCTTTGCGATCAAAAGGATGTTCGTAGGCTTCTGAACTCAGTCCAGTTAATATTTTTCTCGTCATTTGTTTTGAGCTTTATTTTGGAGTGTTGGGAAAGTTCAGTTAGTCAGTACGAACGGTAGGGGTATATTCCTACAACCCACAATTATTAAGACGAGCCTTGAGCGATCGCAGAGAGATTTTAGCAGATTGAACTAGAAAATCATATTTGCTGTCGGTGAAATCTCAGCATTTATCAGCATTTTGCCCAGATACAATATAAAGTAGGGGCGCTCGGAAATTTAGAAATTTATCTATGCAAATTATTTATTGGCTATTAATTGCCGTAATGATTGTGGGTATTATCGGTGCTGTAGTTCCAGCTATACCCGGTAGCAGCTTAATTTTAATTGCAATTATCGTTTGGGGTATCGTTAGTAGTTCCTTCGCGGCTATCAAGATTCCTCTAATTGTGACAATTATAGTTTTACTGCTCAGTGTCGGAGTTGATTTTTTAGCTAGCTACGTGGGAGCAAGACAAGCTGGAGCTAGCAAATGGGGGCAAATCGGCGCAATTGTCGGTTTGGTGGTGGGATTTTTGGGATTATTGCCAACATTACCTTTTGGGGGGCCACTGTTAGGAATTTTACTAGGCCCGCTTTTGGGAGCAATTATTGGTGAGTACATTTACCGACGTGAATTTGGGTTGGCGGTTAAAGCAGGTATAGGAATTGTAGTCGGCTCTTTGGTGGGAAATTTGATTCAAGGGTTGTTAGCGATCGCAGCAGTTGTAGTTTTCGTTGTGACAACTTGGCCACAGGTATTTGGTTCTTAGCATTTCAAAATTTGAGAATAGCAGTCATAGCTAGTAGTCAGTCTATTTATTACAGGCATTCAATTAGCTGACTAAAATTTTCTAAATTACACCAACAGAGCGGTTTCTCCCATTTCATCTATGGACAGGAGGAACCGCTACTTAGTGTATTGCGCGTTGGATAAATCTCCTTTGTTTCAACACTTCTCGGATAAACATTCTCAATCCCTCTTGTAGTCTGGGTAAAAGGTAAATTGAGACCCTTAAAAAAATTTGGGAAATCTCCAACGTCTGAATATAAATATATTGCTTACTCTATTTATCTAAAAAATAGTTGAGTAATTTGCAATAACAAAAAGCACTAATCCCATTCAGTATACGTAAGTTAAATAGATCGGCTTCAACCCTATTAAATGATAAATATACGAAGGATAGATATACCAGAAATAAAAATTTTATGAAGACTACTCAGCAATTGAAGATGTAATGAAGACCACTAAGTAAATCTTGCGTACTCAGAATCTATGTGATTTTATGGAAATAAGAAATACGCCACACAAGTGCCGCTTTCACTGACAGTATTTTAAATAAATTACTGATAGTACAAGTAAAACAATCAATTTTTCTCGTCAAAGTTATTATTAGGATTCTCAAAAGATCATGATTAGTTTAAAATTTAAATTACTAAACGCTACTCTAGCTGCTACTGCTGCACTTCCTTTAGCTGTTGCTGGCTTATTTACATCTGTCGGTTCTGCTCAAGCTGCTGCCCTGAAAGGTGAGTTCAGTTTTAACGGTGGTATAACTGCGAATCCATTTGCTAGCAGTTTAGTAACATTGAAAAAAGATTCACTAACCTTCACTCCAGATAGCATTATTGCAGATTCCAATGGAGTAAAGAGTACCCCAGTTGCTATTGCCGCTCAGACAGGAAGTTTCTTAGGTTTCAATTCAGCAAGTATACGCGATATCATATCATTCGCTAGTGATACTGTGCAAAACCCATTTCTAGACCTTGGTAATCTTACCCTTCCTGGTATAGTTCTGAATGGGGAAAATACAACTTCTCTAGCGGATGGCAGCAATATCTTTACGTTGACATCTTCTGATTACAAAATAACTCAGACTGGTGCAAACATTACTATAGCAGTTGATTTGTGGGGATACTTTACCAGCGCTACTGGTGAGATAACTAAAGGAGCAGGAAGCTTATCTTTCCAAAGAAATGATACTACTGTTGCTCAGGCAAATGCAATTCTCGATACTACTGGTGGTTCATTGGCTAATTTGACTTTTTCTGGTTCTACATTCACCACTTCCGTCCCCGAACCTGCTGCATTACTAGGCTTGGGTACAGTAGGTGCTGTAATGGTGATGTCTCGCCGCCGCAAAAGTGTTGTTTAGTATGAACAAGTGATTTTTAGGAACTGAAAGTCACCTTATTTATTATCTATTCGATCTGGCTGGAATGAAAAATTTTACCAACCAGATCGAATTTCTTTTCTACTATAGGGCTAGTATTTGATTTCTGAAAAAACTTAGTACAACTAGGAAGCCTTCTTTCCTATTGCCTATTGCCTATTGCCTATCTACGCAAATCATTTCAGAAATCAAATCGAATTCCTATATCAGACTAATTGCAAAGAATTTTTGGCTTCAGTGGCGATCGCTTCGACTTCATCATTAGCCAGTGTTTCTAATATAGATTTGGCTTCTGCACCACCCAAAAGAGCCAGCGCTTGTACAACTCTGTAACGCATTTGCCAGTCTGGATTGGTAGCATAAGGGGCTAACAGGGGAACTGCTTCTAAATTTCCCAATTCACCGAACGAACTAATAGCAGCAGTTTGCACTAATTCGGTTTCTGACGAGAGTGCCTCTTTGAGTAATTCAAAGGCTCGTGGATCGCCCAATGCTCCTAATGTAGCGATGATACTAAATTGTATTAGCCATTCATCAGTCTTGTAGTAAACCTCCTTTAAGTCTTCAAAAGCCTCATGTAGTTGAAGTGCGCCTATACAGTCTGCTGCTGCTGCTTGTACATCTACTTCAGAGTCATGAAGCAAGCGATCGCGCAAGATATCCAAAGATAATTGTAAATCTTGTGTTCCGAGTGTATCCATTTGACTCACTGCTGAGTAACGGACACGGGAATTGCGATCGCTAATGGCTGTTTGAATCAATTCAAAGCCAACCGTAGGTTCCAGTTGGCGGATTTGATTTACTGCACGTAAGCGATCGCCTAAATCCTCAGAACTTAGCAATTGCTTAACAGACTCCGAAGTAATACTCATTTAGTTATCCTTGATTTTCAAAAGTGTAAAAAATACTTAACAGTTATCAGTTATCAGGCTGTTAACTGTTAACTGATTATTCTTGACTTGCTGCCATTGCCCGAATAATATCACCACGAGTGAGGATACCAATTACTTGATCTGTGCCATCAAGTACTGGCAAGCGGTGAACGCTGCGATCGTGCATGATTGTAGCGGCTTCTTTTAAAGTTTTATCAGGGGAAATTGCGATCGGGTTTTTACTCATTACCTCCCCAACGGTTTGCCCTAGTGCTTTATGTAAGTCACGTTCATACGTAGCAGGATTTTTTAAATAGATAACGCTATCAAGAAACATAATGTACGCAGGTGGAGTAACACCAGTTTCTTGCCACATCAAATCGGTTTCTGAGATAATGCCCACTAATTTCCCGGCATCATCTACAACAGGTAGTCCACTGATGTGGCGTTCTGCGAGAATTTGGATAGCTTCCTTCAGTGGAGTTTCCGCACGAACGACAATAGGATCGCGGCTCATCACATCGGCAACAGTTTTAGGCATTTATTTGCTGATACCCTTAATCAAAGTCTCTGCGCCTATTGTAGAAAATTGCAGGACTCAACCTGATGCAATTAATAGATTGTTACGGTATTGGGAATTGGGAATTGTACTGAGCGTTCACCTAGTGTCTTATGGAGAAGCCGTAAAGCCTGCGGCATAGCTACGCTTAGGGGGCACCCTCTTTTAGAGAAGCATTGGGCATTAAGTATTAAAAAACTCTTTCCCATTCCCCATTCCCAATTCCCACTTCTCAATTCCCTTTTAAAGCAGCAATAATTTGAGTATTTGCTTTCGGAAAAGTAAACTGATCCAGTTCTTCCAAAGTTACCCAACGAATTTCATCTGATTCCAAAGGTTGAGGAACACCTGTAATATGGCAGCAGTGATGCACTGTGAGGCTAACGCGCAAATTTGTATAGGTGTGGTCAATAGTAATCAGATGCTCTCCCACTTCAATTACTATTCCTAGTTCTTCGGAAATTTCCCGTTGAATACACTCTTGAATAGTTTCACCAGGCTCGATTTTACCACCAGGGAATTCCCACAAACCGCCCATTGCTCCTTCTGGACGACGGCGATCGATTAAAATTTGCTTTTGGTCATTCCAAATTACTGCAACACCAATGATTTTGTGGGGCGGGAAAGAACTGGTTTCACTCATAATTGATTTACAAGAGGGGGAGATGATTAACAACAAAACTCGGCAGACTAGTTTTAACTCTGCCGAGTTTTGATTTTTTAAATTTCAACCTTAATACGTCACTGTTTTGGATATTTTAAAAAATCTAGCTGATAATTATTGGGAATTGGGGGCAAGGATTTCGCAGAGGCTTATTTTAATTCCTATAGCCGTGACTGTGGCTAGCAATCAGCCCAACAACAATATAGAATTTGCTAACTTTTATATTTCTAGTCAACTTCGGTGTTGTTGGTTTCAGTCCCTTGTAAAGCGAGTTCAAAATTCATTCTCTGTTCAGCGTTACGCAAGAAATAACCACTAATCATAGCAGAAGCCAAAAGCCGACCTAGACTTTCCCGACTAGTGCTTACGGTGATGCCAAAATGTTCTGAAGGTAGATTACCCAATAGTCCTGTAATATTCCGTTCCATCACTTGAAAAACTTCGGCAGATGTAGGTTTAGATAGCTGGGTAACTGTCTCTGGACTCAAGGATTTAACATACTGCCATAGTAAATCGCTGGTTTCTGATTCGCTATTGAAAAATTCTGAGACACGATTGGATGGGTTACTCATTTTTTAGCTCCTTAACTACCACTACTGGCTACGGTGCTTGTGATTTTAATACTAAATGCCTGTTTTGGCTTTGACTTAGCTAGCTGTTTTGTCTTCCTGTCAACTAATGTAACAGCCTCGCTTTCTGATGGAAGTAGGTGTAACCGTACTAAAGTCAGCGTATTTTCGTCACCCTAACAAATAAAGTAAGGAGTGAGAAGTTCATTAAAAACTCCTCACTCCTAATTCTTGTACAGACGCGATTAATCGCGTCTCTGCTTTTAACTTGCCAAATATTCACCCATGTTGGCTTTAGACTTGCGAAGTTTGGTTAAAGCTTCCCGCTCAATTTGCCGGACTCTTTCTCGGCTGATGTTCAGTATTTCACCGATTTTAGCCAGAGTTAACGCTTGCCCATCAGTTAAACCAAAGCGTAGCGTGATTACTTCCCTCTGTTGCGGTGTTAGATCGCCCATGAGACGATCTAAGTCATAAGAAAGAGAAGATTGCATAACAAACTCTTCGGGGGATGCTCCTGGATCTTCCAGCATTTCTCCCAGTTCGGTGTCGTAATTATCACCAAGCCGCAAATCTAAGGAAAGGGGCAAACGCGCCTTTTCTAGATACTCTCGTACTTGTTTGGGGGTCAATTCTAATTCTTGAGCTAGCTCACCAGCTGTAGGAGCGCGTCCCAACTTTTGAGACAATTGGCGCTGTGCCTTTTTAATCTTATTTAATTTTTCAGTAATATGGATAGGCAGCCGAATAGTACGAGCTTTTTCGGCTATAGCACGAGTAATAGCTTGCCGAATCCACCAATAGGCATAGGTAGAAAATCTATACCCTTTGGTAGGGTCAAATTTTTCTACGCCACGTTGCATACCAATACTACCTTCTTGGATCAAGTCCAGTAAATCAACGTTGCGCTTGATGTACTTTTTGGCAACGGAGACTACCAGCCGCAAATTGGCTTCTACCATCTTACGCTTGGCAATTTCGCCATCAGCGATCGCTTCGTTCAATTCTGCTGGTTCTAACTTTGTCGCTTTGGCCCACTCTTCTAAGGTCGGTTGACGACCTAACTGGGTGGCAAGAGATTCTCTTGATTCGTGCAATGTACAAGAACGTTGCACCTGTTTACCATAAAAAATCTCTTCCTCGTGTGTTAAGAGTGGCACACGGCCAATCTCACGCAGGTAAGTCCGCACGAGGTCTGTGGCTGTCTGAGCGGTCTTCATGGCGCTACTCTTTGGTAATGATGGGTTTGGCGGTAGGGTCATTAAGGGATAGATGCTTTTTTTAGGGTGCTACCCAGTCAGACTGGGAACCCATGTATGGTTTGCAACTTACGCGCCCGATAAATTCGGCTGCTCATAATAAACAAATTTAGGCTTCTTAACTGCTAAAAGTTACAGTTATTTCCTACTTTTCACAAGTATCTACAGTTAGATAAAAGCTAGCTTCTTAAACATTTTTTTATTGGAACCTTATTAATAATTGTAACATTTATGAGAAGTTTTGGCTATATAGCGACATTAAATTTCCTGGTTGTTCCAGTTCAGACAATATCGCCCTCTCTCTAAAGGCTGACTATAAGTCAATTTCAGAAATTATTTAGTGAACATAAGCTTCCTCATATTTGCTAAGATATCTCTAATGAGAACTGTAGTCATTCTCTTATAACAATTACTTAATTTTCTTGGGAATTGGGAATTGGGCATGGGGCATAGGGTATAGCCTATAGGGAATTATTTATTACCTACTTTGCTCCCCTAGTCCCCTGCTCCCCTACTCCGTACTACTTCGCAATCGGACAGTACTCTTGAATGGTTTTTACGTCCAAAGTTGTATTTTGTAAAGAACGGATGGCGGCGACGGTAGCTTTTGCGCCAGCGATGGTAGTAATGATGGGAATTTTGTAAGCTAAGGCTGTGCGACGGATTAACCTAGCATCAGTATGGGCTTCTTCCCCGGAAGGTGTGTTGATAATAAGTTGGATTTTTTGATTTTTGATTGCATCCAATACGTGGGGACGGCCTTCATGGAGTTTTAAAACTAATTCAATATTTAACCCCTGTTCAAGAAGAACTCGCCGTGTACCAAGGGTAGCCATCACTGTAAAGCCCAAATCGATAAACTCCTTCACCACAGCACCAGCAGCAGCTTTATCGCGATCGCTCATTGATACAAATACAGTTCCCGTTAGCGGTAAACGCTCCCCAGCACCCAATTCGGCTTTGGCAAAGGCCCGGCCAAAGTCGCTGTCAATCCCCATCACCTCACCAGTGGATCTCATTTCTGGGCCCAGTATTGTATCAGTTCCTGGGAATTTATTAAAGGGTAATACTGCTTCTTTTACAGCAATATGTGTGGGAATGACTTCCTCGGTGAAGCCTAGCTCCTCTAAAGTTTTACCCGACATGATTAAAGATGCTAATTTCGCTAACTGTACGCCTGTTGCTTTAGATACAAATGGCACTGTACGTGAGGCGCGGGGGTTAGCTTCCAGAATATAAACTTGGGGAGAATAGCTGCTTGCACCGACAACAGCAAATTGGATATTCATCAACCCAACGACTGACAGCGCTTGTGCTAGCTGCACCGTCCAAGTGCGAATTTGATTAAGAACTGCTGGTGATAGGGAGATGGAAGGTAAAGAACAAGCGGAATCTCCTGAGTGAATCCCAGCCTGCTCAATGTGTTCCATGATGCCACCAATCACCACCCGTCCAGTGTGATCGGCGATCGCATCGACATCGACTTCGATGGCATTTTCCAAAAACTTATCAATCAAAATCGGATGTTCTGGTTCTATGAGTACTGCAAAGCTCATGTAGCGTTCCAACTCAGCATCGGAATAAACGATTTCCATTGCTCGTCCTCCCAATACATAGCTGGGACGCACCACCACCGGATAGCCAATGCGTTTGGCGACAATCAGCGCATCTTCGTAACTCCGCGCAATCCCATTCGGCGGTTGGGCAATATTTAACTGTTGGAGAATCTTTTCAAACCGTTCCCGATTTTCTGCCATGTCGATGGAATCTGGCGATGTCCCCCAAATTTTAGTGTTCAATCCTGAAGTGTCATTGTTAAGAAACTCTTGTAAAGGAATAGCCAACTTTAGCGGGGTTTGTCCGCCAAACTGGATTATTATCCCGACTGGATTTTCAGTTTCGATGATGTTAAGAACATCTTCTTTTGTTAAAGGCTCAAAGTAAAGGCGATCGCTGGTATCGTAGTCTGTCGAAACTGTCTCTGGGTTAGAATTGACCATAATTGTTTCATACCCCGCATCCTTCAAGGCGTAGGCGGCGTGACAGCAACAATAATCAAACTCAATTCCTTGCCCAATCCGGTTGGGTCCACCACCCAAAATCAAAACTTTTGGTTTGGTTGCGGGCAAAACCTCTGTTTCTTCTTCGTAGGTAGAATAGTAGTAGGGAGTAAACGCTTCAAACTCAGCAGCGCAGGTATCTACGGTTTTGTAAACTGGGATGATTCCTAGTGACTTGCGGTAGGCGCGAACTTCATCTTCGGTGGTTTTGGTGGCATAAGCAATCTGGCGATCGCTATATCCGTCCCGCTTCACTTCATAAAGTTGCTCTTTTGTCAGTTGCTGCAAGGGTGTCCGCTTCAGGAATTTTTCGACATCTAGGAGTTGCTGTAATTTATCTAAGAACCATCGGTCAATACCAGTCAGTTCATAGATTTCTTCAATAGTCATACCTTGCTGCAAAGCATGGCGCACGGAGAAAATGCGATCAGGATTAGGTGTCCGCAGTTGGGCGCGAATTTGTTCGCCACTGGGTAATTTCTCGGCTTTGTCGCAACCCCAACCAGCGCGTCCGGTTTCGAGCGATCGCAGCGCCTTTTGGAAGGATTCGTTGAACGTCCGCCCAATTGCCATTGCTTCCCCGACTGATTTCATTTGAGTTGTCAGCACTGGGTCAGAACCGGGGAATTTTTCAAAGGCGAAACGGGGGATTTTTGTCACCACATAGTCAATTGTCGGTTCAAAGGATGCGGGAGTTTTCTTGGTGATGTCATTTTTGATTTCATCCAAGGTGTAGCCCACAGCCAATTTTGCTGCCATTTTAGCGATGGGAAAACCTGTAGCTTTGGAAGACAAAGCCGAACTGCGGGAAACGCGGGGGTTCATCTCAATTACCACTACATCCCCATTAAGCGGATTAACGGCAAATTGAATATTAGAACCGCCAGTTTCCACACCTATCTCGCGGATGATTTTAATTGCCATATCCCGCAGCCTTTGATATTCTTTATCAGTGAGGGTTTGCGCGGGAGCGACGGTAATTGAGTCCCCGGTGTGAATGCCCATAGGGTCAAGGTTTTCGATGGAACAGATAATCACCACGTTATCTGCCAAATCACGCATCACTTCGAGTTCATATTCTTTCCAGCCCAGCAAAGACTGGTCAATGAGAATTTGCGAAACAGGACTGGCATCTATACCTACCTGTGCCATTTCTTCAAATTCTTCTTGGTTGTAGGCAATACCGCCGCCACTTCCACCCATAGTGAAAGCGGGACGAATAATTAGGGGATAACTACCAATTTGACGGGCAACCGCTTTGGCTTCTTCCAAAGTTTCGGCTGTGTCGCTAGGACACACAGCGACCCCAATTCTTGCCATTGCTTCACCGAACAGTTTTCGGTCTTCGGCTTTTTCGATGGCTGGCAGTTTAGCGCCGATTAACTCAACGCCATACTTTTCCAACACGCCATTTTTGGCTAAAGCAACGGCGAGGTTGAGGGCGGTTTGTCCTCCCATCGTTGGCAATAAAGCATCGGGGCGTTCTTTCTCAATGACTTTTTCGACCAATTCTGGAGTTAACGGCTCAATGTAAGTGCGATCGGCCGTTTCCGGGTCGGTCATAATTGTTGCAGGGTTTGAGTTGACCAAAACTACTTCATAGCCTTCTTCTCGCAGCGCTTTACAGGCTTGAGTGCCAGAGTAGTCAAACTCACAGGCTTGTCCAATCACAATTGGGCCAGAGCCTAACAGTAGAATCTTCCGGAGGTCGTCACGGCGGGGCATAGTCGTTGCCTTGGAGTATGAGAATACAAATCCTGATTATTTTAAGGGTCTTTACACCCTGTCGTGCTTTTTATTATTAAGTTTTCTAGGTTTGATGACAAAAAAGGAGTGGGAATTAGGGAATAGGGTACAGGTTAGAGGGTACAGATTATTTCGTGTTAGCTGTTACCTCTCCCCTAACCCAAATACCTAAAGCCCTATGATTATTTTGTATTTCTAATACTATTTAATTCTGACGAGCAAATCTTTAAAGCTTTTGCAAATCTCTGTTATTTAATTTGATGAAACTTGGCGACAAATGGTATTTTATTATGGCATATATCTGTCCGGTTATTCAGCCCAAATAAATTTCTTAAATAAAAATATTTATTTACTATCTAATTGCCAAATATTTCCAACATTAAATCTTATGATGATATGTTTACTTAAATTAAAAATGGCAGAGGAATAAAGGTATCATTCTCTGCCATTCTTTATAATATTTTAAGAGTTCGTGCTGCCAACTTTTTCTTTCAGTCTAGGTAAACAAATCTAGATTATGAGAGTTTTAGCTTTGAGCCGCTTGGACAAACCCTAAAGTTAAGCTATCTTTAGCGAGGAAGTGAGATAAATGATAAGCACGTTCCTCAGTTTTCAACAAAATCTTTTCGTACAGATAGCGTGTACCTCGATCGCCTAAACTCTCTGCCTGAGCAGCTTGGCGGCGAATTACGCCAATAATAGCTTGTTCTGCCGCTAAGTCATTTTCCACCATTTGGCGAGAGGAATATACACCTTCAGACTCTTGCTCAAAACAGGTTAATTCTGCTAACTTGCTAAAGGTCGCTACTGGAACACCACCTAGTCCATCCAAGCGTTCTCCAATTTCATGGATGTGGTCTTGTACTTGGTTGTAGCTTTCGTTAAAAAACTCATGCAGAGAGTAAAATTCTGAGCCTTCAACTACAAAATGATGCTTTTGGTACTGCAAATACAGTGCCTGGAAACTAGCTAATACAACGTTAAATCCTTCTGTAACTGGAGCAGTGACGCTGTGATCCAGCAACACGGGATTGTCATATACATTACCAAAATTTCGTAACAAAGTTTGCGTTTCAGACATTGCGTTCCTCTCTTTTTAACAGTTATAGATTTTAACTGCTTATTCTCAACATATTAACATTTTAATAATAAGTGCAAGGCAATCCGCCATCACAATATTTTGTATTTTTACTTACTAAAAACCTCAAGTTTATTGTTTGCTCGATGATGGTACACCTATCAAGGTGCATAAAATTCTCATTAATATTGACATCACAGCTTAAATGTGCATCTTTGCCTGCAAGAGGGAGAATAAAGAATTAAATTACCTTTTTCCCCTCTGCTCTCTGTCCCCCTGCCCCTCTGCCTTATCCCCCTCTCAATATGGGATCGCTGTAAAAGTTTGACTTTTTTTCCAAAATTAATGAGAATTCTTTGCACTTAAGGTATGCTGGTTTTAAGAGGTTACACTCCTAAAACTTTCAATAAGCAGAGAGTTAAATCGCGGTAATTACTGCAAGTTTGTTGCACTTTGAGGGCAATTCTCTTGAAATCGTTTAGTTCAGAAATAGAAAGCAACCACCTTGTAGAGGTGAATTGGGCAGATCGCTGGCAAGTCTATCAACGTCTAAAGGAGTTAGACATTCCCTGTACTTGTACAGCTAACCAGCCATTGAAAGTTGAAATTGGCTCTCCTGTGATAGCTGTTCAACTTTGGAGTGTGATACAGCGATTAACAGCCTCCCGTCAAGACCAAATTTTGACTCTTGAGTGCTGTTGGAAAATCGCTAACAACAGTTCTAATTTTTAGCTACTGCTGAGAATATTTTGCTTGATAGCTTGTACTTAGTTAAAAGGAGATCAAAAAAATGGGTGCATCTCACACTATGGAAGTATCAGAATTTTGTCTTGAGGGTAGATTTATAAATTTTGTTATTAAAGATGGCTATAAGCTTAAAGGCTTAATGCTAGGGACTCATGAAGGTGAGTTTTATATTAAATTAGCTAAACAATTACGGGCTGCTTTTGACTTGCGCTTACCACCAGGGACTTGGCTGCAAGTTGTTGGTTACAAAAAGCATGATTTGAAGGATGGCACTGTCACTCTGAAGGCTGAACGGGTAATGGCGGCGCGTTCTGAGATGGGGAGAGTTCAGACGACTACTCCAGTACAAGAACCCCCATCTATTGATAATGTCAAGGTAAAGCCAGCTAAAGCTAAAGCCACGATTTTGGTGTGTCAAAAGTCTGATTGTATGAAACGCGGTGGTAAAGCAGTTTGTCAGGCATTGGAGGCAGCTTTAAGCGATCGCGGTTTAGAAGACCAAGTTACAATCAAGGGCACTGGCTGCATGAAAAATTGTAAAGCTGGGCCAAACCTAGTTATGCCAGATAAAACACGCCATAGCCGAATTCAGGCTGCACAAGTCCCCAGGTTGATGGATAAGCATTTTGGTGACAAGAGTTTAGAACCACAGCCTGAGAATTTAAGGGAAGTGGCGATAACTAATGGCAAGCTTTGCTGATGTAGGTAGGTAAGCATGAATAAACCTAACTATGCAATAAAATGTAACATAGCTGAAATCTTTGTGATTGCCTCTCATAAGAGATGCGCCGCATAGCTTGCTTCTTTGCAGGAGTAGGTTTCACTCGCAATTACGTACTTGTGGATTTTCCCACCCACCTATTTAGTGAAATCTTGACATTTCAATGAGAAAGTTTAATAATATCTTCTCAAGTGTGTTCCGTTAATACTCGGCGTTAAAGTCCGATAGAAGTTTACAATAAAATCAAAAAACTGGCTTTAAATTAAGGCCAGTTTTTTGAATGAATAGGATTTTTACTAAGCAATTTTTAACTGGGATGATAATATAATTTGGAAAAATTCAAGGGAATGTGGTTGATTGATGAATGCGTAGGCGCAAAGAGACTTGTCGTTAGACATCGCTTACATTTGAAGCGTCAATCATCAATCAATTAAAAACAAATGCCACATACCCCTCAGTGGATATACACCGTTTGTTTAACATTTTCCACGATAGTCATGATTTTTCTATTCCGTCATGACTGGAATCGCCTCGCTAAACTCTACCGCACGAAAGAAGCGCCGCCACAAAACTTTTCCCGAATGCAAAGCGGTTCTGTGGGTTTGGTTCACTACAAAGGAACTTTAAATGTTGGGATAACTCCTCAAGGGATTTATTTGAGTATTTTCCCATTATTTACCTTGGGGCTTCCGCCATTGTTGATTCCCTGGAGTGCCATTAGGAAAATTGAACCTGCTAACCAACTTTTTATTGAGCGTTTTCGTTTGTTTCTTAGTTCTCCAAAAGTCAAGCTGATTTTAAGCAAAGATATTTTGGAACCAGCTAAAGAATTTTTAGCCACACAGGGATTTGAGTGGATTTAGATAAATCCCGTCTTTACATGGCCGATCATCTAAAATATAAAATTCCTCGCAATCATCTTTATTGACACCTGCGGATTTTTTGCAATCTATTGGAGCATTGTCATGAGCAACCTCAGCGTCCAGCTTCCTGACTCTTTGTACAAAAGTTTGCAGGAACTTGCCAAACAAGACGGCATTTCTATCGATCAGTTTGTGGCGACAGCAGTTGCGGAGAAAATCGCTGCACTCACAACTGAAGTTTATCTAGGGGAGTTAGCAAAGCGAGGCAGTCGAGAAAAATACGACGCAGTTTTAGCGAAAGTACCAGATATTGAACCAGAATCTTACGATCGCTTACCCACAGTCTAACAACGTAGTGCAGGTTCTTTACCTTCAGGGGTAATTTTTGCCAAGTATTTGCAATAGTTTCAAATTAAGCGATCGCCTACAGCTTCTCACTGATGGGGCAAAGTTATAAAGGCGTAGGCGTAGCCCAACCCAGGCATTGCTTTATTATGTTTGTGAAAATTACATAACCTCAGTTAGAGAAGACTGCAACAACTGTCGCATGGATGTGGCCTGTACATGGTTAGGGAACATGGTTAAAAAGTCATTTAGGTCTTGGATAGCTGCATGGGTACGCTCTAAGGAAGCACCTTGAGATAAAACATGGCGATATAATTGCTCTGCTGGTTGATTATATTGAGCAGCTAAATAGTAAAGGGCTAAGTTAAAGGCATTATTCCAGTTTTGGGGATCTTTTTCGTAATGCTGTTTGGCAAGCTTGATGGCAAGTGCTAAGTCAGCCCGTGCTTTATCTGGTTGGTTAAGGGCTTGGTAGGCTAAAGCGCGATTATACAAGTTCCAATTACTGTCAGAATCTAAGTCAATAGCGCAATTGAAATCAGCAAGAGCCTCACTATAGCGTTTAAGCATTAGGTAAGTTTGACCGCGACTTGCGATCGCCCAGTCATATTTGGGGTCAAGTTCAATGGCGCGGTCAAAATCTTGTATGGCTTCCGGGTAACGCTCCATTAAACGGTAAGTTTCACCCCTATTTGCGATCGCCCAGTCAAGCTTGGGGTTAAGTTCAATTGCGCGGTCAAAGTCTTCTAGGGCTTGTGGGTAACGCTTCATTGAGCAATAAGTTTCACCGCGACTTGCGATCGCCCATGCATATTTAGAGTAAATTTCAATAGCGCGGTCAAAATCTTGTAATGCTTCCTCGTAACGCTTCATTACGTGGTAAGTATAACCACGACTTGCAATCGCCCAGTCAGCTTTAGGATGAAGTTCAATAGCGCAGTCAAAATCTTGTATTGCTTCCTCGTAAAGCTTGATTGATTGGTAAGTTTTACCGCGATTGGTGATCACCACGACAGATTTGGGGTCAAGTTCAATGGCGCGGTCAAAGTCTTGTAGGGCTTCCGCGTAACGCTCCATTAAGCGGTAAGTTTCACCGCGATTTGCGATCGCCCAGTCAGATTTGGGGTTAAGTTCAATGGCGCGGTCAAAGTCTTGTAGGGCTTCCGCGTAACGCTCCATTAAGCGGTAAGTTTCACCGCGATTTGCGATCGCCCAGTCAGATTTGGGGTTAAGTTCAATGGCGCGGTCAAAATCTTCTAGGGCTTCTGGGTAACGCTCCATTAAGCGGTAAGTTTCACCGCGACTTGCGATCGCCCAGGATTTGGGGTCAAGTTCAATGGCGCGGTCAAAGTCTTCTAGGGCTTCTGGGTAACGCTCCATTAAGCGGTAAGTCTCACCACGCCTTGCGATCGCCCAGTCAAATTTGGGATCAAGTTCAATAGCACGGTTTAAATCTTCCAGTGCTTCCTCATAACGCTTCATTAAACGGTAAGTTTCACCGCGCCAACCTAGAGCAATTGGTTGCCATTTAACCTCAATCCCAGAATTCTGTAAGACTGCGGTAAACATTTCCAACGTAACTTGATAAACGTCCTCCTCATAAGCTTTTAACCCACTAGCTAGTTGCTCACCCCAACGCTGAACTTCAGCAGAATCCGCATCTTTACCAGCCTGAAGCATGGTTTCCGCATATTGTTGGGCAAATTTGCGTTGATTTTTGAGTGCAGCGAGAAATTCATTGAGAGCTACAGATAAATTCCTTTGTGGTGACTGACATAAGAGGATGTTTTAAAAGTCGAAACCAGTCAAAAATTATGCCAGTCGTCTGACCATGATACGAATCATGGCAATATAGATGAAAGTTTCCGAAGTTTGGGGCAGTCTTTCATAGTCCTTACTTAAA
>NZ_JADEXU010000175.1 GCF_015206895.1 Nostoc sp. LEGE 12450
GCTCCCTGCTCCCCTGCCCCCCTTCTTTTTCTCCACTCCCCAATACCCAGTCCCTACACTGGTGACAATACCTTGATCTTGTCTTCTAAAGAGTTCATCAAGGACTGGAAGGGCTGGATGAACTTGTCGATACCTTCATCTAATAGTTCATCCATTACGGTATCGAGATCGATGTTGATGTCGGGATCTTTGAGGTTTTCGATCAGCGTGTAAGCATTATTTACGTCTGTTTCTAAGCGATCGCTCACGTTACAATGATCGGCACAAGCTTTAATGGTCGCTGGTGGTACGGTATTAACGGTATCAGGGCCTACCAACTCTTCGATATACATCACGTCGTTGTAGTTGGGGTCTTTGGTGCTAGTACTAGCCCAAAGTAGCCGTTGTACTGTGGCCCCTTTTGCTGCCAACTCTTGCCAACGCTCGCTTCTAATGATTTTCTTGTATTCTTGGTAAGCTAGCTTGGCGTTTGCGATCGCTACTTTTCCTTTCACAGCTTTTAGCTTTGCTTCCACGGCAATATCATCAACGCCTTTTTTCAACTTAGCATCTATTTTGGCATCAATGTTGCTATCGATCCGGCTGAGGAAGAAGCTAGCGACTGAAGCAATTCTACTGATGTCTTTACCTTCAGCCAGGCGTTTTTCTAAGCCACGAATATAAGCCCAAGCTGTATTTACGTAGCTTTCTACAGAAAACAACAGCGTAATATTGACATTCATTCCTTCGGCTATTACCTGCTCTACTGCTGGCAAACCAGGTTCTGTACCGGGAATTTTAATCATCAGATTTTCCCGACCAATTTCTTGGAAATAGCGCCGAGCTTCGTTTATTGTGGCTTCAGTATCATGGGCGATGGTTGGTGGTACTTCGATACTGACATAACCATCTAGTCTATTCGAGGCTTCATAAACAGAGCGTAAAATATCACAAGCGTTACGGATATCTGCAAAAACGAGGGATTCGTAAATTTTGTCTATCGGTAAGTTAGCACGAACTCCGGCTTCTATATCGGCATCATAAATGGCATTGCCTGCGATCGCTTTTTCAAAGATAGCTGGGTTGGAAGTAATCCCAGATATACCTTGATTTTCAACCAGGTCTTTGAGTTCACCTGATTGAATAATGTCACGAGTCAAATTATCCATCCAGATACTTTGACCGTATTGCTTAATTTCTAGTAGATGATTGGTAGACATAGCTAGTTTATTTCACTCCTGTATAGTGATGTTTCTAAGTGAAGTTGGTAAAACGCATTGATACTTACTTTTGAATTGTGGCGTTGCCAATCACTTATCGCATCGGCCAGCTGAGATAATCCTTAATTGATCTTCAAAAAGCGCTATTTTGCATCCCCAATCCTAAATCACCATGATTAACGTTTAATTAATGGCAGATGAGAGTACAGCACGGCGGAAATAAACACCCTTATAAAATGTCTGAAACCCTTACGTAACAGTAATTACGAATTACGAATTGTCTTCTAGTGTCCGTTTTGAATAAAAGACTCTACCTTTGCGACATCTTCTTTGCTGCCAATAATTAGAGGTGTGCGCTGATGCAGTTTTTTTGGCACTACATCCAAGATGCTTACCAATCCTGTCGTAGCACGACCGCCTGCTTGCTCAATCAAAAAGGCGAGAGGAGCGGTTTCATAAAGCAAGCGCAATTTCCCTTCTGGATTTTGAATTGTACCTGGGTAGAGGAACACACCGCCTTGAACCAAAATTCTGTGAATGTCGCTCACCATTGCGCCGCTATAACGAGCGCTGTAGCCTTCTGTGCGATGAACGTAGCGGATGTATTCTCGAATCGATTCTTCCCACTGCCAGAAGTTACCCTCATTCACGCTGTAAACGGAACCGTGGTTAGGAATCCGAATATTTTCTTCTGTGAGAATAAATTCTCCTAAGCTGGGATCGAGAACAAAGGAATGAACGCCTTTACCTATAGTATAAACCAGCATTGTGCAGGGTCCATACAGGATGTATCCGGCAGCAAGTTGCTTCCGTCCGTTGGCGAGGAGATCGGTTGCCTTACCATCGCTATCAGTTCCTTCTTGTTGGCGAATGGCAAAAATGGAACCCAAGCTGAGATTATTATCAGTGTTGGATGAGCCATCAATTGGGTCATACAACAGGGTATAGCGACCAATGGGGCAATTTTCGGGGATATAGTAGGGATTTTCCATTTCCTCAGAAGCGAGGCGACAGACTAAGCCGCTTTGCTTAAACACTGAGATAAATACATCATTGGCGTAGACATCCATCTTTTTGACGGATTCTCCTTGGACATTAACTTCCCCGGTAAAACCGAGAACGCCTTCCATTAAACCAGCGCGACTCATGCGGCGAGCAACCAGTTTACCTGCTAAAGCGATGCGATTCATCAGCGCACTTAAATCTTGTGCGTCTGGCGAAAAACTCTGAAGTTGCTGGAGGACGTGACGGGATAAGGTTGTACAATCACGATCTAAAGCTCTATCTGTAATTTCATTGATAGACGATTCTAAGAATTCTGGCGTTTTAGCCATTTTTATGTTCTCCGCAGCCACTAGCTGTTAATTGGGTTTTAGTCGTGTATGGCAACTTATGGTTGCTGCTTCTATCTTAGAAAGGTAATTTGAGAACTTAGATGCGACTTTAGATAAACTAAAGAAATGAGTTTTCAGTGACTCCTGTACTCAGAGCTTTGATACGTAGTAATTAGTCTAAAATATGACCAAAATTTTCTCAGTAGCTTTGTTGAGGATTTGGGCTAGCGATGCCTAAGCTTATCATTCTAAAAAGTTCCGATTTTAATTGGAGTCGCAACTAAAGAGAGATTTTGATGCGCTGTTCAACTCTTTTTACCCACTAAACCAGAATCAAAGTGGATAAAGTTCCAACTCCTTAATCAAATTCGATCCTTTATTCATTACTTTGCCCCTAGTGACGCTTTCTGTAAGACTACTTCTTATTAGAGGAAATTCTAAAGTAGAGGTTTAGTTTTCGCTATTAGCAGCGCATGGGTGTAACGCAACTAGGATTTCGTGGAGCGGAATTAATTATGACTGCTTTAACTTTACAATTACCTCCTAATCTCAAATTTACAGATGAGGAATTTGAACAGATTGTTGCTGTGAATAAAGAGTTGCGTTTGGAATTAACTGCTGAAGGAGAATTGGTAATCATGTCACCCACTGGAGGAGAAACAGGAAACCGTAATTTTGATTTATTAGGTCAACTATGGTTTTGGAACAGTCAAAATAATTTAGGAAAGGCTTTTGATTCTTCTACTGGTTTTAAACTTTCTAATGGTGCAACTCGTTCTCCTGATGCTTCTTGGATAAAGATGGAACGCTGGGATGCTCTCACACCACAACAAAGAAAAAAATATCTCCCCTTGTGCCCAGACTTTGCAATAGAATTGGTTTCTGAAACTGATGATGTCGAAGACACTCAAGCCAAGATGCAGGAATACTTAGCAAATGGTTTACAACTTGGTTGGTTAATTAATCCCAAAGATAAACAAGTAATCATTTATCGCCCTCATCAAGCACCAGAAGCTTTACAATGTCCTACAAGTTTATCTGGCGAAGATGTTCTCCCTGGTTTTATTTTAAATTTACAGCCAATTTTTGCGTAGATGAATCGTTATTTTGATTGTTAATGCAAGTCCTAGAAATAAAATCCCCTCTTACCACACTTACCTCAAAGGGGAAGACTGTAGGTTGAGAGGGGATAACTAAGAGTAATTACTAGTTCTCTGAAGTTTCCTGAGAGAACTTTTTATGGATGGTTTTGGTGGATTCTCCATCAGCAGCTACTGTTATGAGATAGTCCATTAAACCATCTGAAAAGGGGAGACGCAGGTGAAAAGTACCATCGGGTTTGATTTTGATGGGATGTCCAGCAATGTTTACGCTTGTATTTGGTTGGGTTGCTCCGTGAATAATCAACTCAGCATCTGCTACAAACCAAAAATCTTCGTGGGAACGACTGAAAACGCGAACATTAGGTGAACGGGCGATGAGTAACCAACGATCGCCTTCTGCTATATAACCAATTTCAACCATATAGTCGCGATCGCTCACGGGAATCGCCACAAAGCGATCGCGGGCTACTTCTTCACATTCATACTGCTGTATAAGCTGAGGACTTTGATAACTCAAGTCAATCCCAGTTACATCGTAAAGGCGCACTACCAATTGAGAACCGCCCTGTTGTATCAGCGCTTTGTTCTGAGCCTGGGAAATGTGCCAAGAGACATAAGCCCATTTGGGAGTGCGGGGTGTGAGCAGTATGTTGCTTTCTTCTTCACTGCTATTTTCTTCAACATCTACCAAGTTAATAACTGTTTCGCTTGGTAAGACTCCATTTTCAACAGTGGAATCTGTAGGAACAGGACTGAAAACACGAGCGATCGCAGAACGGGCAATAAATAACCAGCGTTGTTTACCGCCGTAGGCATCGCCATCAGCAACATAGCCAATTTCAGCTATGTAATCGCGATCGCTGATGGGAATTTCCACAAAGCGATCGTTTGCAGTCTCTTCACATTCATATTGCTGGACAAACTGAGGATGTTGATAACTCAAGTCAATCCCAGTTGCATCATATAACCGCACTACCAATTTAGAGCCGCCCTGTTGACGCAGTTCGGCTTTCTTGGTTTCGGATATCTCCCAAGAAACATCAGCCCATTGGGAAGTGCGAGGTGTAAGGACAAGACTGCTCTCTTCTTCAACATCTACCAAGTGAATATCTGTTTGATCCGCAATCGCCACATTATCAACGATGGGATCTGGATGCACAGGACTGGAGAAATGAACAACTGCTGAACGGGCGATGAATAACCAGCGATCGCCATCCGCGAGATAACCAATTTCAGCTATATAATCGCGATCACTGGCGGGAACATCCGCCAGTCCGTCGTTTAGTGTCTCTTCAGATTCATACTGCTTTACAAGCTGAGGACTTTGATGGCTCAAGTCAATCCCAGTCACATCATAGAGCCGCACGATAAATTGAGAGCCGCCCTGTTGACGCAGTGCTGCTTTCTTGGTTTCGGAGACTTCCCAAGAGACATGAGCCGATGTAGAAGTATGAGGTGTGAGGACAATACTGCTTTCTTCATCTGCATCTACCAAACCAATAGTTGTTTCGGCTGTGTTCGCCACACGATCAACTATGGGATCTGGATCCACAGGACTGAAGACACGAAGAATTGCGGAACGGGCGATGAATAACCAGTACTCGCCATAAGCGATATAACCAATTTCAGCTATGTAATCGCGATCGCTGGCGGGAATCTCTATCAAGCGATCGTGTGCTGTCTCTGCACATTCATACTGGTGGACAAGCTGGGGAGTTTGATAACTCAAGTCAATGCCAGTCACATCATACAGCCGCACTACCAATTGAGAGCCGCCTTGTTGCCACAGTTCTGCTTTCTTGGTTTCAGAAATTTCCCAAGAGACATTAGCCGATGTCGAAGTATGCGGTGTGAGCAAAATACTGCTCTCATCTTCTGCATCTCCCAAATGGATATCTGTTTCGGCTGCAATTGGCACATTGTCAATCGCAGTATCAGTTTCTTCTGGGGTATCCGATCCCAGATTAATCGCCCAGGCTCCAATCCCTGCGCCTGCTGCTAAAGCCGCAACGTCTGCAAAATCTATGGAGTTATTCTCAGCAGCACCTTCGCTAACAGTTGGCTCTGTTTGAGATTCTTCGTCTACCACCTCAATAGGAGGTTCGGCTGCATCTGCTACCACATTGAATACATCTACATCTGGTAATTCTGGCAAATTGAGCAGTGGAGATGGTGGTAACGGTGAAGGTTCCACTTCGTCAGAGTCAGGTAAGGGGAATTCATCTGTATTTTCAGTTGAGGTGATACTCTGTAGCCAGTTTAATTCTGCTTGAAGTTCCTCATCTATCTCATCTTCAGAAATTTCTGTGTCCCAATATTCCAAATCAGATGTTACTTCTGGCACATCTGGGAATTCTGGCAGTGGGGCTGTTACCTCAGATGAAGGCTGTTCTACATCAGAAGATATTTCTTCGGGAAGATTTCCCAAGTGAGGATACGGAGTATTCACTACAGCTGCTGGGGCTTCTATATCCCATGCAACCTCATCAGAATCGGGTGTATTTGTCTCAGTATAATTATTTAGCTCGACCGTCTCATCAATTGCGTTTGTTTCTGTTTCTTTGTTGTTAAAGGCAGACCAGGTAGCTGCTCCGATGCCCGTTGCTAAAGCCGCACCACCAGTTAAAGCTGCGGCTCCCGATCCATTATTAGTTAGAGTAGAGGTTGTGCCTTCATAGAGGTTAGAAGTGCCATTACTTGCCTCTTGGACTAAATTGGATGTCCCGTGAGTGCCATTCTCAGCCAGGTCAGATTGGGTTTGAGCATAGATATTGAAAGGAGTGCGATCGGGGGTTTCTTGCTCTTGGAATTGTGGAACTGGCTGTTCTTCAAGCATCGCTCCGTTAATGGAGGCAGCTGTGCTGGCATTAAGTACTGCTGTTTCTCCATCTTCTGGATCGGGTGGATGAGGATTTGATTCTGGTAGGTTGTCTGTTTTGTCATCAGATGATGGGTTTTTTCCGAGAGTCCACCAGGCCAACGCTGCAATTACACTAACAAAAAACAAAGGTAACAGTACCCAAAACGGTACTTCTTTGTTGACAATTGGACTTTTTGGTGTAGTTGCAGGAGCGACAAAAGGCTGTTCGGCAAATGCAGAGGCAGTAGCACTAGGGGAAGCTGTCGCCGCAGGTGTCGTCTGGGCACTGGGAGAAGGCGTGACAATAGGTTGTGATACGTTGGTTGCGATCGCAGTTGCTTCGGCTGTTCTTGCTTGTTCTATAGCCTGCTGTCCTGCGGGTGCAAGGGTAAAGCCAAGAAAATCTACTACGCTTAAGCTGGGATTTTTTTTGTAAACGTAAACTAAAGGTTGCGAGAAGGGATATTTTGCATCATCTGGTAAGGCTTGATGTAATTGCAGAACTCGCACATTTTGCAGCTTCGACACCTGATTAGCTAACACATAGCTGATGCCATCTTTACCCAGTTGTTTGATGATTTCTGCGGTATTATCCTCAGTTAGTTGGGTAGCACTAGACCCTGTAGCAAATTCAGCAGTCTTGAAGGCTGGATAAGTGCGAAAAGTATTGCGAGTCTCACTTGTGTTCGGGTGGTCGATTAACCGAATTTTCCCTGGAGGCGCTCCTAATTGTGACCAATTTGTAATTTGTCCCCGGAAAATCCGAGCAAATTGCCTACTAGTCAAGCTTCCTTTGAAAGGATTATCTGCGCTGACCACGATCGCAATCTTCTCACGGCGCAAGCGGACTTGCTCTAGTCCTTGAGCTTTTTCTGCTGGTGTCAACCCCCGCCCCATTGCTACGATGTCGATTTTGCCATCTAGCAAATCTTTCAGTGCTGTATCAGTGCCATTAGCGGCAACTTCAACCTTAGTACCCGAAAACTGTTTTTCAAAATTCTCTTTCAGACCTTGATTGATTGCACCCAAACTATTGGAACCATCAATCCGAATTGTCGTTCCATTCTGCACTGTTTGCGGCAGTGTAAAAGAAGGAGACTCAGTTTTAGATTGCGCCAGTATGGGTTCTGATACCAGCAAACCTGCTGCCATAGGAGTTGTAGCTAAAGCAACCCATAGTATCAGCTTGATTATCAAAGTATCTTTTTTTTCTTGTTGCCACATAAGCCCCTTAATTAAAGTAAAAAATAGAAAGCCTACCAGTCTTAACCCACAATCTTGTTAAAGATTATGGAGGAGACGCGCTAATTATACATCTGAGTTCTCTTTCGTTCTAAGTTCCTTCAGCGCACTTATATTGATTTATACTTGGACTGAGATTGTATAGCATGATAATTTATACTCTAATTGCCAGAGTCTGTTTACTATAAAATGTTCTAATTTATATTGCAACTTATACCAAGTTGGTAGCTTATGGCCACAATTATGAATTATTGAATTACTAAAACTGGTAAAGTGTAGCAAATTCAATATTATTTAACAATATTATTTTCAGTAATCCTGAGTACTGAGTATCTTCTTGCGTTAATTGAGTACTTATTGTTCAGCACTCAGAGGAATCTACTATATTTTTGAGATAACAATGACAATCTGGCTTATCAATCAGCGACTCCACCAAAGCATTTAGGGCAGTAGCAGCTAAAGCCCCACCTCCCAAAGTTCCTGCAACTGTAATAAAAGGTATCCCTTGTTGCATCAGTTGTCGCTTGGCTGCGGGAGCATGACTAAAGCCAATGGGCATTCCAATTACTAATGCTGGTTGAATTTTTTGATTGCTAATCGCGTCACAAATTTCTACAAGTACTGAGGGAGCATAACCAACTACCAGCACGCAACCTGGATTTACTTGCAGCAATTTTGATCGCCATTCTTGATGTTGCCAAAAAGCTGCTTCTGCTTCTGTGGCGGTGGTAATGTGGGGATTATCAATTAAGGTTTCAGTGCGGCATCCCAAATGAAGTAATCGGGTTTGATCCAAAGCAGCCGCAACGGTTTGGGTATCGACAACGATTTGACAGCTTGAAGATAAGGCTTCTCGACTAGCTGCGATCGCATCTCGACTCAATTTGACAAAGGACACCAAACTGACATCGCCACAAGCCAAAACCAACTGCGAAATTAAGTGTTGTTCAATTTCCGAACGGTTAGACAAATCAGGTAGTAAGCGTTGTAGCGATTCTGTAAAAGCTTCTGAGTGGGTATGAATTTCGGCATCCAAGCCACTCCACAGGTTTTCCAATCCCCCCAATCCAGCTTGAGTTTCGACATCAAGTAACTTGAGTTGTGCCAAAACTTCCGCCTGCATAATTTGACAATGGCGATCGCGCCCTAATAATCCTTCTAATGCTGATGCAGTTTGCCGCAGTTGAGAAATTTGTTGCATCACCGCACGATATTGCTGCTGAAGTTGTCCCATGAGGTTAACAGTTGTATCGGCTTCTGGTTCCACTTCCAAAATGTGACGGATATGGTTTAGCTGAAACCCTTGCTGCTTGAGCGCTACAATCCGTTGCAACCGGAGGACATCTTTTTTGGTATAGAGACGGTAATTGCTAGGCGATCGCACTGGTTGCGGTAGCAGTCCCAATTGATGATAATGTCGCACCATCCGTGGAGTTAAACCACCTCCTACCAAGTGCGTTAACTGCTTAATTGTTAGCTCCCTGCTCTTAATTTCCACAAATTATGGTATCAATAAAGGTTAATTTTTGCTGATGCGGCGTTTAGGAAAGGCGATCGCTTTTAACCCAGCTTAGTTAAACTACCTGCTAGCCAATAATTTTTTCTGTATATTAGCTTCTTGGATGACGTTGTTGTTGCTTGTAAATACCTGAATATCTGGAACAACAGCATAATCCATGTCATCTGTGATAATTTTAATTTTCCCTGCTCCTGCTCTGCTAATAGCTTCGAGAAGTAGTAAGTCATAGCCATCAACAGCTTGAGTTTGGAATCTGTTTAGTGCTGCATCAGTTGTTGCGTCATCTACTGTCAGATCAACAGGAACAGCAAGCGCCTTAACCTGACTCCAAGCTGACTGAACTTCGGCAACAACATTCATCCGTTCATTTGGGTAATTATGACGGTATTCTTTAAGTGGCAAAAACCCATGTGATTTTATATAAATGTTATATTCAGTTTTCTCAATGATATGAGCCAGTTCAGCCAAAATTAGCCCAGAATATGTCAGTGTGGCTCCATTTAAAAGAGCTTGGTTGATATATTTGAGATAATTGCTGAATTTGGAAACTTTAGTACCAAACCCAGCATTTGTATAAGTCTGCCAAAACCAGACGTTGGTATCTACAAGGAAAATATCACCCTGCTGGGGATTATCAGTTTTGATGTCGATGATATCAGCTTGGATGTTAAGGTTGACCACCATGCTTTAAAAAGTTGCAGCCTGCTCTGTGAGCACTGCATCAACCGCATTACGAAATTGCTCATCGGAATAGTAATGCTTCGCATTGGCAATTACACGCTCAAGAACATTGTACCCCTCAGAACTTATAGCGGTGAACTCAACCAGTCGATTAAGGTTATCTGCTGGAATATCCTTCAAGAGATGACCAATCGCAAAGTTGAAAAAGGGAGATGCAAAGACCTGAACTCCAGTAAAATCTAATTCTACAGGGTTGTCAGCAAGTAGAACTGGATGAATCTGGTCATATATCTTCTGCCCACTCTCAGCGCTAATGGCGTATTTCCCGACGAGATCAAAAATTTTATATGCCATTCCTCTATCTCCCTCTTTAAAATAACCGCTTCTTAAGTTGATGAGCTTCAGTTGCTAGGCAGTAGTAAGATTCATCACAGCGAAGTGCAATATTAATTAAGGTTCCTCTGAAATTAGTACATTTGTTCTCATATATAATATTATCGCCTATATTGACATATCCGTCATTACTAAAAATTGTAAGGTTTCCATGATTTTTTACAATGAACTCCTGCAATAAATTTAAGCCTGCGCCACGGGAGATACTGTCTTGCTTAGTGCTATTTCCAGGCTCGAACGCCCACTGTAGAGCCTCATTACTAGTCTTGTCTGAGTTCTGAGATAGAGAGCGAACACTAGTAGGGATACCAATACCAAAGTCGATGACCGTCAGATGAAGAAAACCAAGATTGGGGTAGTGCTGACCGCAACTGAACACCCCCACAGGAGATTGACTATGATCAAATGCATTGAAATATATTTCTAATACTCGTCCTGTAATTGCATCTTGTAATCTTGGACTGATATTGACCCAACCTTTGCCAAGCCAATTATATTTCAGGTAATCTGCAATAGCATTAAAATCCTGATGAAGATCATTCCGGTAAGGTATGGAGTTGCCGTCCCAGGGTTTCCTGTCACAACCGAAATCACACAGGAAGCCGTTCTGAGCTAAGTTCATACTAATTTTCTCTGGAAGTGTATTCCAATCGAAAGTGAGAGATCCGCCACGAGCTTCGATAAAACGGAATAGTCCCCCCAAAAAAGCAACGCCGTAGTGTCCCAAGAATTCACAGTAGTGAAAATCTACTTTGATATTTAAGCAATCTTGGGGTATCTGCTCAATTTCATCCCTGAGTTTGAATAACTTATTAAAATGATAGAGATTGTCATCAATCGTGGTTACATAAAGAATTAAATTTGCTTGGTTTTTAGTCTCTAACAGCAAGATAACTCCAACTATTACAGATATTTATTATTTATTTGTATCTTGAACTTTAACACTGGTATCAACACGATTTAGCTCTTTTTTGCGATTGCGGAGCGTGCCAGAGGCAATGACTTTCATCCTCTGCTCAAAAATTTGAAGATTTACAAATTAGCGCACCATACCCAGAATAAAACACACATTAACATAGAAAATCACTCTGCAAACCTACCCACTCTGCGTTTCAAAATCATTATAAGCCTTGACATTAACATTAATGTCAAGGTTTAGCGTGAGAGAGTCCTTGTTAATTCACCTCTCATGCTCTACCCCCAACGTTTGGGCCAATTCACCAGAGAACACACAGATACCGTAGCAGCTCTTTTGTGTGGCTTACTGTTATTTCTCGGATGGTTTGCCTTACATCTTGGCGCTTTGGGATTCGCGTTCCTGCTACTACCCGCTGCTTATGTAATTGGTGGTTACGAAAGTGCGCGGGAAGGATTAACTACTCTCTTTAAAGAAAAAGAACTCGATGTAGATTTGCTGATGATTGTGGCAGCTATTGGTGCTGCTAGTCTCGGCTTATGGCGAAGAGAATATCATCTAATTATTGATGGGGCAATTTTGATTCTCATCTTTGCCATCAGTGGCGCACTAGAAGGCTATGCAATGCAGCGAACTGAGCGGAGTATCCGTAGTTTGATGAGTTTGACACCAGATACAGCAAGGATTTTGCGCCAGGGAAGGGAAGAGGAAATTCCTATCAGTCAGCTAAAAGTCGGTGATGAAATTGTCGTCAAACCTGGAGAGCTAATTCCTACTGATGGGATAATTTTATCTGGTTACAGCACCCTCAATCAAGCTGCAATTACAGGCGAGTCTTTACCTGTAGAGAAAACAGTGGGCGCAGAAGTATTTGCCGGCACACTCAACGGCTATGGTGCATTGCAGATTAAAGTACACAAACCAGCTCAAAGCAGTTTAATTCAGCGGGTGATTCGTTTGGTAGAACAAGCGCAGACAGAAGCACCACCTTCGCAAGAGTTTATCGATCGCTTTGAGAAGGGATATGCCAAAGTCATTGTACTAGCCGGAATATTACTGGCAACTTTACCCCCATTTCTTTGGGGTTGGGATTGGGAAACCACGATTTATCGCGCTCTTACTTTCCTGGTGGTAGCTTCTCCCTGTGCGCTGATGGCTGCAATTATGCCCACCCTGCTTTCGGGAATCGCCAATGGTGCAAGACAGGGGATTTTGTTTAAGAATGGGGCGCAGTTGGAGAAGATTGGCAAAGTCCGAGCGATCGCATTTGATAAAACTGGTACCCTTACAACAGGACAGGTGCAGGTATTCCAAGTAATTTCAGTTAATGAATACACTAAAGATAATGTATTAAAAACTGCTGCTAGTGTGGAATCATCTTCCGAACATCCTATCGGCAAGGCAATTGTGCAGGCGGCTAGTGATTTAAATTGGGTTGGTGCAATCCAAGTGCAAGCCATACCTGGACAGGGAATTATCGGAATTGCTCAAGAACAACAGGTAATTGTCGGGAATGCCGTTTTTGTGCAGCAGTATGTCACAAATTTACCTGAAAAATTGCGAGAAATAGTTCAATCTTGGGAGCAAGATGGTAAAACTGTGGTTTGGGTAGCACGGGGAGCTGAAGTGATGGGTGTAATTGCGATCGCGGATGAAGTAAGATCGCAAGCAGCCGCAACCATTTCTCGCTTGAAGCAACTTGGAATTGAGCAAATTGTCATGTTAACTGGAGATAATGAAGAAACGGCTCAAAGTGTTGCCCAAGCTGTAGGAATTGATCGGGTATATGCTCAACTTCTACCAGAAGATAAGCTAGATGTTATCCGCCTTTTACAGCAAAAATATCAAACTGTGGCAATGGTGGGCGATGGAATTAATGATGCACCAGCTTTAGCCCAAGCATCTGTGGGTATAGCGATGGGAATATCTGGTAGTGATGTGGCATTGGAAACCGCAGATATAGTACTGATGGCAGACAAGTTAGAAAAAATTGCCGTAGCGATTTATTTGGGAAGGCGATCGCAATCCATAGTCAAACAGAATATATTCGTAGCGTTGAGTTTTATTGTGTTGCTTTTAGTGGGCAACTTTCTAGGAAGTATTAACTTACCTATTGGTGTGATTGGACATGAAGGTTCTACAGTGTTAGTTACCCTCAGTGGTTTAAGATTGCTGAAATAAAGCACTCTTCTCTAACTGTCTAATCCGCTCCATTTGCAAGATGTTCCACTCATCTTCAGAAAAAGGTGTGCTAAACCAGGCATCTAATATTTCTTTTGCGATCGCTTCTGTAGTGGCACGTAAACTTAATACTAGGACATTCGCATGATTCCAAATACGTGCCCCACGTGCAGTTTCAGCATCATGGCATAATGCCGCACGTATCCCTAAAACTTTGTTGGCGGCAATAGATGCACCAGTACCAGTCCAACAAAAGACAATCCCCTCATCTGCTTTTTGGGTTGCTACTGCCAAAGCAACTTTACTACAACTGAGGGGCCAATCAACTTCTAAATCATTCTCAGCTAAGGAACCAAAGACTATAACTTCATGCCCACGCTGCTTAAGTTCTTCTAGTATCCTATCAGTTAGGTTGGTGCGTTCATCACTGCCAATAGCGATTTTCATGCATTCCCCCTTAAAATTAGTTTTCCCCGTCTCCTCATACTACGATGTTTATAGGAGACAGGGAACAGGGAAAAATTAATTACAAATTAGGAATTACGAATTAATTCTCACCTTTTGTTAAATATGCAGGAGTTTTACCATCCAATGAGACTGCATCTGTTTGCAGTTCTTGATGCCGATTTGGTTTAATAAAGCGCTCTGTCGTCGTCTTAATCACGATATACAAAATCGGTACTACAAACAAACTCAAGAAAGTCGCAATTAACATCCCACCAAAAACTGCTGTTCCCAAAGATTGACGACTTCCCGCACCGGCACCTGTGGCAACAGCTAACGGGAAAATCCCTAATAATGTAGAAAAAGCAGTCATCAAAATTGGGCGTAACCGCTCTTGTGAAGCCTCAATTACTGCTTTAGTAATCGAAAGCCCTTGCTCTCGTAATTGATTAGCAAATTCCACAATCAAAATTGCGTTCTTACTAGCTAAACCGATCAACATTACTAGACCAATTTGACAGTAAACATCATTTGCAAAACCCCGCATTGATTGAGCTATCAGCGCTCCAAAGATAGCTAAAGGAACTGATAACAGAATGATAAAGGGGTCAATGTAGTTTTCGTATTGAGCGGCTAGTACCAAAAATACAAAGATTATTCCTAATCCAAAGATTATGGGTGCTAAACCACCAGAATCTATTTCTTCTAATGCAGTCCCTGACCATTCATAACCATAGCCGGCTGGTAAAACTTCTTTAGCAACTTTTTCCATTGCTTTAATTGCGTCTCCCGAACTAGAGCCAGGAGCGGCGGAACCATTAATTTCAATCGAGCGGAACAGATTATAGTGATTTATCGTTTGCGCTCCCACAGTCTGAGTAACTGTAACTAAGTTACTCAAAGGAACCATTTGATTCTTTTGAGAACGAACGTATAGTTTGCCAATATCTTTTGGATTGGAACGAAACTGTTGATCTGCCTGGATATACACCCGATAATTACGCTGCTGGAGATTAAAATCATTTACATATTGCGATCCCAAAGCAGTTTGTAAAGTACTGAAAACATCATCTATGGAAACTTGCAATGATTTGGCTTTATTGCGGTCTACTTCTACAAGCAATTGTGGTGTATCTGCTGCAAAGGTGCTAAATACAGCTTGTAATCCTGGTGTTTGATTAGCTTGACCGAGCAACTTACCCATTGACTGGACTAGATTTTCTAAACCACTGTTACCTCTGCGGTCTTGCAGTTGAAAGACAAAGCCGCCAAAGTTACCTAAACCCTGAATTGGTGGCGGGTTCACAGGAAAAACCCTGGCTTCTGGGATTGACAATAACTTCCCTTGCAATTTACCAATAATCGCCTGTACTGATTGATCGGGTCTTGAACGCTCATCCCAAGGTTTTAAAGTGGTAAATATAATGCCGCTATTGGCGGTGCTGCCACTAAAACCAAATCCTCCCACGGCGAAAGTACCTAGCACTTCTGGAAGTGGCAGAATTTCTTTTTCTACTTGTGCCATGACATCGCTGGTATATTGCAGCGAAACACCTTGAGGCCCTTGGATGATGGTGATGAAATAGCCTTCGTCTTCATCGGGTAGAAAAGCTGTCGGTACTGTGGTGTACAGCCAAGCAGTCATTCCCAAAGAAACGATAAACAGTCCAATGACGATGCTTTTGAATCGTACCATCCAGGTAAGCGATCGCTCATAACTTGACCTTACCCATTCCAGGAACCGATTAATCAGGTCAAAAAACCAGCCAATCCACCTTGGTACTTGTTGTTCTTGACGTAGCAGCACCCCACACAAAGAAGGTGTTAGAGTCAAAGCTAGAAATGTCGAAATCGCAATAGAAAAGGCGATCGTCAGCGCAAATTGCCGATAAAGTGCGCCTGTAGTTCCCGGAAAAAACGCCACTGGCACAAACACCGCCATCAATACTAGTGAAGTGGCAATAACCGCGCCAAACAGTTCCCTCATTGATTCACTTGCGGCTCGACGAGGACTTACGCCTTTATCCTGAATAAAACGGCTAATTTGCTCCACCACAACGATCGCATCGTCTACCACCATCCCCGATGCTAAAGTCAGACCAAATAAAGTCAAACTATTGATAGAAAAGTTAAAAATTTTGACAAAGGCAAACGTTCCAATTAGTGCTAGAGGAATAGTCAGTGCTGGAATTAAAGTGGTTCGCCAATCCTGCAAGAACACAAAAATTACAATCACAACCAGCACTACCGCTTCAATCAGAGTCTTGATGACTTCTGACATCGACTCTTCTACAAACGATGTTGTGTCAAAAGCTACCTGATATTTCATGCCTGGTGGAAAACTCGGAGCCAATCGCGCCATTTCATCTTTGACTCCTTTCGCTACATCCAAGGCATTACTGCCAGGAACCTGATAAATCCCTAAACCTACAGCATCATTGCCCCGGAACCGCAAAAATGTGTTGTAATTTTCTGCACCCAGTTCGGCTTTACCGACATCTTTGAGCTTGACTAATGTGCCATCCTCTTCAGTTTTGAGGACAATTTCTTCAAATTCTGATGGTTCTGCTAATCGGCTGGCAGCACGCACATCAAGTTGATATCTTTGCCCTTCAGGAGCCGGTTCTTGTCCAATTCTCCCTGCGCCAACTTGCAAGTTTTGTTCAGATAAAGCATTCGCTACATCCTTGGTCGTTAGTCCCCGACTAGCAAGGCGACTCGGATCTAACCACAAACGCATTGCATAGCGGCGTTCACCAAAAATTTGAGCGTTGCTCACGCCTTTGACTCTTTTTAAGGCATCTGCTAAGTACAGATCGGCATAGTTGCTTAAAAATATATTGTCGTACTCTTTATTTTCAGCGAATAAACCAATCGCTAAGAGAATGTTGCTAGATTCTTTTGATACCCGCACTCCTGTGCGTTGCACAGAGTCTGGTAATTGTGGTTGGGCAACAGAAACACGATTTTGCACATCCACAGCCGCAATATCTTTATCACGCGATGAATCAAAGGTGGCAGTAATAGTACTAGTACCATCATTACTGCTGCTGGAAGTGAGATATCTTAGTCCCTCAACCCCGTTGATTTGCCTTTCTAAGATATTTGTCACTCCGCTTTCTACGACTTCTGCACTAGCTCCGCTATAGTTGGAAGTTACAGTGATTTGGGTGGGACTAATTTCTGGGAATCTTGCGATCGGTAGTGTGGGAATACTGATTAATCCGATTAAAAGGATAACGATCGCACATACCGATGCAAAGATTGGTCGCTTAATAAAGAAGTCAACAAACATAGTTTAAAAAATTGGGCTTTGGGTATTTGGCATTAGGTATTGGGGCATTGGGCATGGGGAATGGGGCATGGGGAATTGGGCATAGGGAATTGGGCATGGTTATTCTTCTTCCCTTATCTCTCCCTGCTCCCCTGCCCCCTGC
>NZ_JADEXU010000176.1 GCF_015206895.1 Nostoc sp. LEGE 12450
AAGTTTGGTCTTGCTCATGCGTCAGAAATACCCTTAAACGTGCCCCCATACACAAATCACTTTGTAGATGCATTTTCAGTATTTATATATCTTAACATACCGGATTTTTTTGATGCCTACCTACTTAAAAACAATCATCAGGTTCAATACCTACACTTGTATCTTTTCGCTTAAAGGTGGTTGAACCTAAAGATTCCCAATTCAGATTGAGTTCATCTAGCAAGGCTTTTACTAAGTCTCCGATAATTACCTTCGTTCGCTCATGTTCTGGTAATGGAGCCATAATTTCTAGTGTTCCTTGGCTGTATGCTAATCGGCTCCCACGATGCTCTCCTAACTCGTTAAGAATTGCTTCAAATACTTGCCAACTCACATCTTCCAGGATTATTCTTTGCCCTGCTGGAACTCGAATTTGTTTTAGTTGAAGAGTAACCATCTGATGTTAGTTGTTAAATAATGATTTCATTTTTACTCCACACCTCAAACCTTTGACTTTTCATCTTCCTTCTTTGCGCTCTTTGCGTCCTTAGCGGTTCGTTATTCTTTTAAATCTATAACTTCTTGCGGCAACTTAAACAAACCATCTTTCCCAGCTTCAAAATCAACCACCCGATACACAGCATCAATATTTAACTCACCATAAATGTGAGGAAATAATTCGCCGATTTCAGCCTCTTCATAACGAATTTCAGCTTGTACTTTCTTAGAATCAATAAAAAGTAGTACTAATTCTTTTTGATAATTAAAAAATCTCTTTGCAACTTTGAGTATTTGCGTTGATTTTGAACAGTGTATAAAACCTTCACTGTCTAACGAATCAGCGTGATAGCTACCGAGTATTTTCGCATCTTCCCATTGTTGGCTTTTGGTTATATGGAGGATAGTATTCATGTTGCTTGTATTGATGTTATTCTATCTTAATAGGTTCATCTGGATAAAACTCAAAACATACATTATTTAGTTTATGGCTATTAGGATATATAAATATCAGAATTTCTAATTTGCCTTTCTGCCAACCGTTACCATCGGTTTTAAGAACCTGACAATCTTTGACAGCATTTAGTTTAATTTCACTAAAGGGTATGAACTCATCTCTGGCAGAGATACTGCTAAACAAACTACCAACTAAATCATTATTAATTTTAGTTTTATATGTGCCAATTTCCCGCCGCCATTTACTCACAATTTCTCGTATAACTAACTCTCTTAGTTTACTGACTTTAAAAGTATCTTTCTCTAAACAAATGACATCATCTCCACACTCTAAAAGAATAAACTTATTTTTCATATCAATGCCTATGCTGTCAATTCAATTCGGTAGTAGTTGCTTTTTAGTTTATACTCAGCATTAGATTATAATGTAAAATTTTTGGTGCAACTCTAGTATAAATACTGAATAGAAAACTAGGACAAATATTAGGCACTTTTTCTAAAAAATTCTTATTGGAAGTATCATACCTAGGCGCAAAGTCTTTTGACTATTCGCACTTTTGCATGAGGTTATCATCTTATAAATTTAGAGGAATACAAATATCCGGCGCACACAAACCAGGAAATTCCAGCGTTGTCACCTCAAACGTATTCAAATCTACGCAACGAATAGCATGGTTATTAGTATCAGCAATATATAGATATGAATTCATAGCACTCAATCCCGAAGGTTCAAAAAATCGGCTATTCTTACCTTCTCCATCTTGTAAACCCGCAATACCATCTCCTAAGACTGTTTGACAATTGCCACTAGGACTAACTAATTTAATTTTATGATTGTAGGTATCTGCAACCCATATAAAGTTCTGAGCAAATTCCACTCCTAAACAATGTTGTAAACGGACATCTTCACCTTGTCCATCAACGTCACCAAAACCAAATAAACCCCCACTACCGCAAATAGTTCGCACTTGATATGGTTCGACAATTCCAACACCACGAATTGAACTAACTTCACTATCAGCGATATACAATTCTTTTCCATCGGTGCTAATACCACTGGGTTGAGCAAAGGCAGATTCGGTAAGTGAACCGTCAACGCAAGCTTCCGCACCAGTACCAGCATAAGTTTTAATGATGTTAGTTTCTAAATCCATTTCCCAGATTTGATGTGGCCCAGCCATTGCAATAAATAAGGTATTTCCCACTTTCACTAAATCCCAAGGGGAATTTAGCGGGGTTTCTAAGCCAACACCGCCATGAGGATGAATATTCCGGCTTTGTTCTCCAGTTCCTGCGATCGCATCTACGACTTGACGCTTCATATCAACTCGGCGCAGGGTATGATTTTCTGTATCGGCAACATAAAGAATTTGATTTTCTGCATCATAAGCCATTCCCTGTGGTGCAAAAAACTGCGCTTCGTTAAAAGCGCCATCGGTTAAGCCAGATTTTCCAGTACCAATCAAATGCAGAATTTCGCCGTCGAAGCTACTCATAATCAGGCGATGATGTCCAGAGTCAGAGATGACCAAACCCGCTTGGGTAGCTAAAACTTTACCAGGAAAAGCTAGGGGAGTAATTAATGGCTGGCGCTGTTTTTCTAATATCAAACTAAGTTCTTGAAAATTAATCGTGCCTTTCTCTTGATGTTGCTGAATTAATTTTTGAATCAAATCGTCTAAAGTGTCACGGTTTGCTTCACCAGAAATCTGGCCAATCACGTAACCTTCTGGATCAATAATTATTAAGGTAGGCCAAGCACGTACAGCATATTCTTCCCAAAGTCGAAAATTGCTGTCAATTATAACTGGGTGTTCAACGTCGTAGCGCAAGATAGCTTGGCGAATATTTTCTGTTTCTTTTTCGTTGTCAAATTTGGCAGAATGGACACCAATAATGGTAAGGCTATCTTTATATTTCTGTTCTAAATATTTCAAGTTTGGCAGAATATGCAGACAATTTATACAGCAGTATGTCCAAAAGTCTAAAATTATGACTCTACCCTTGAGTTGTTTAAGAGACAAGGGTTTGTCGGTATTGAACCAAGAGTAATTGTGTGGTAATTCTGGCGCTCTAACACGGGGAAGCATAATAGTTCGTAATTCGTAGTTCGTAATTAATAATTGAATCTGGGTGTACCTGTTGTGAAAGGACTTGAAAAATTAACTACTACGGAGTTATCAGCTTGGATAGAACAAGCTAAAATTCAGGCTAAACAGGGACGAGTTATCGATCGCATTCCACAATTAGCTTTAGCCGATCCTGATTGGTTTGCAGTTCACGTCTGCTGTGAATCGGGGAAAAATATCAGCTTCGGGGATACCGCTTGTGTCTTCCCGCTAATGAGCGTTATTAAGACATTTTCTCTACTTTATCTGCTGGAACATTTTGGCGCAGAAACAGTTTTTGGCTGGGTTGGGGTGGAACCATCGGATGCACCCTTCAATTCTTTAGAACAATTAGTTAGCGATCGCGGCCGCCCCCGCAACCCGATGATTAATAGTGGGGCAATCACCCTCGCTGATAAGTTACCAGGAAAGGATGCTACCCAACGCACTCTTTTATTTTGTCAATGGCTCAACCAATTAGCAGGTTGCCAATTAAGGTTAGATGAAGTAATGCTGGCTTCAGTGCGATTAACCCGTTCAACAGCCAATGAAGCGATCGCAAACTATCTTACCGAAACAGGTTATTTAGAAAATATTGAAACAGTACTTGACACTTATGAGCAAATATGCTGTCTTTCTGGGCGAGTTGAAGATTTAGCCCTTTTAGGAAAACTTCTAGCTTGTGAAAGTGGGTTGGTGAAATCACAGAATCGCCGGATTGTCAATGCTGTGATGTTAACTTGTGGACTGTATGAAGCTTCTGCCGAGTTTGCAGTCAAAATTGGTTTACCGATGAAATCAGGGATTGGTGGTGGACTTGTCGCAATAGTCCCAGCAGAGGGAGCGATCGCTTGTTACAGTCCTGGGTTGGATAATATCGGAAACCCTATAGCAGGACTTGTCTTTGTTGAGGCTTTTTCACAAAAGCTAGAGTTAAGTATCTTTGGGTAAATGCTGCTTTTGAACAGGGAGAGAAATGATAAATTCTGTACCAGCACCCACCTCAGATTCACAAGTTAGTCGCCCACCATGTTTTTCGACTACAATCTGATGACTAATCGAAAGTCCCATACCAGTGCCCACGCCTGTCGCTTTAGTGGTAAAGAACATCTCAAAAATTTTTTCTTGAGTCTCACGGGCAATACCAGAACCGTTATCAGCAATACGGACAACTACCCAGTTTTTGTCTAAAACTTCGGTAGCGATCGTAATTCGTGGAGAGTCTTGAGGATTGTGCTGTTCCTCCAATGCATCAAGCGCATTGTTGATAATATTCATGAACACTTGATAAAGCGAGCTAGAAAAACCTTCAATGCTAGGAATCTCGCCGTACAAGCGCTCAATCGTAATGCCTTTTTTGATCCGATTATTGACGATGAGTAGCGTACTATCCAGGCATTCATGTAAATTGACTGAATGGGCTTCTGCTTCATCCAGCCGAGAGAAGTTTTTCAAGCTCAAGACAATTTGCCGCACCCGATCAGCACCAAACTTCATCGAATGCAAAAGTTTGGGTAAATCTTCTTCTAGAAATTCTGCATCAATTTCGGTGGCGTAGGCTTGCACCGCTAAAGGTGGATTAGGCACTTCTTGGCGATAGGTTTGTAGTAATGCTAATAAATCCTCTACATATTGAATAGCAGGATCTAAATTCCCATAGATAAAATTTACCGGATTATTAATTTCGTGAGCAATGCCAGCTACCATTCGTCCTAAGCTAGACATTTTCTCACTTTGGAGCAATTGGGCTTTTTGCATTTGCTGCTGACGAAAAGCGGCTGCTTGCTGTTCTTCGAGTAAACATTTAACCCTGTGTAAAAGTTGGTTAAATGCAGTAGCAAGTATTCCAATTTCATCTGTAGTAATGATGGGTGCTTGCAGTTCAAAGTTAGATTCTTTGGTGACTCGCTGTGCCACATTTGTCAGCAATTCAACAGGATGGGTAATGGTTCGACTCGTCAAAAGAGCTAAAAGAGTAGCAATTATTACTGACAACAGAATGCTAGCAAGAATGATTTGAATCCGGATTTGTGCTGCTGTTTTAAACGTCGTCGTCGCTGCTGTTAGTTCCTCATAGGAAGCATTAATGATGGTAACTAGTTCATCGGATACGCCGTCAAACTTAAGTGCCAACTCACTGTTGGTAAACTTCAACAGTCGTTGTTGAGCGATCGCAATTTTATTGTCAGTTAGAGGAGATAAATCAAGTTGTTGGAGCAGCTCGTCAAGTTGCTGGACATAAGTTTGTGTTATACCTTCATAAGTCTTTAGAAGCAGGGGAATATTCTCCCAGTGCTTTTCGTTTACATAATCGCCAGTTTTTATATATGTTTGGAGTTCCAACCAAACCTGCTTGATTTCAGGTGCATGTACATGAGTAATGTGGCTATACTCCTGTTTGTATAGTTTTAGATTTGCCACTAAGGGAATGAGTTGCTGCTGGTGCGTCCGGGTTTGAAGAATACCTGTCTGGAGGCGATAAAGCAAATTGAGTTCCTTAAAAGCGTTTTGTTGCTGCTGTAATGCCTGTTGTTGATATTGGTCTCCAAAGATTAACCCAATACTTGTTCCTACAATTCCTACACCTAGAGCAAGAGCATATCCACATTTAATTTTGTTGCCAATACTCAGACCGTTGGTAATCTTTGAAAACCAATTTTTTCGGCTCGATTCTACGAGTACGATATCACCGTAAACTGGTGGAAAATCTGAACCTTGATGGGAAGTCATATTAATCCTAAGTAAGCAATAAAAGCCAGTTCTTACTTAGAATTCCCTAATTATTCAGCAAAAGTAAAAGTTTTGCAACTTTTCGCTCCCCATATTAGCGTGAGTTCGATGGCTCATATAGCGTCCGCCTAATCAGCTCAATCAAAAGACCTCTAAGAGTTTTTTCTACGTAAAATTGCCCCTCTCCGAATCAGAGGGGCAGACTTGAACTTTAGTTCAAGGCAGGGAGAGGTTTGTCAACCTCCTAGAAAACTAGATTGTTTCTCTTAAGGCATAACGAATGCCTTTCGTTGGAAGCTCGCGTCATATTACTGATTTCCATGATGTGAAATAAACTGAATTATTTCACTTCTCCTTTTTCGGGTAACGGTGTGATTGGGGATTTGGCGTTACCTCTGGTAGTGGCGTAATTGTTTCTGGTACAGGAGACTCAATAATCTCTGGCAATGCAGGTGGCAAACTAGGAGATGGCGCAACTGTTACTTGTGGAGTAGGTGTCTTGCTCGTTCGGCGCTTAAAAAATCCGCCAAATCTAGATTTTATTGTCTGAGGGGCAACTTTTTCGGGTAACGGCGTTGATTCAGGAGTTGGTGTTACCTCTGGCTGTGGTTCTGGTGTTGGCGTAATTATTTCTGGTGCTGGAGACTCAATAATCTCTGGCAGTGCAGGTGGCAAACTAGGAGATGGCTCAACTGTTACTTCTGGAGTCGGTATCTTACCCGCCCGACGGTTAAAAAATCCGTCAACTTTAGGTTTAGTTGGCTGAGGCGCAACTTTTTCAGGTAGCGGCGTTGATTCTGGAGTTGGCGTTACCGTTGGCTGTGGTTCTGATGGTGTCGGGGATAAAGTAGGAGATGGTACAGCCGTTGGAACTTCCAATTTTGGTTCTTCTGGCTGTGTTTTAGATTCTTTCGGAGCTTCAATTTCAGGAATGGGCTGCTTTTCTAACTTTGGTTGGATTTGGGGTGTTTTTTCAACAGAAGGTGTAGGTGTAAGTTTATAATTCGGGTCTACAATGCCACGTACCTCATCTGCTGTGAGTTCTCCTCTTACAATTTTCGACAAAGTATCTTTACCCTTTGGCTGGAAGTCAATGACTCGGACTGTGGTGTTGAAGACATTTTTGAGAGGATTTCCCTGATTATCGAGAAATTCTAGCTTTATCCAGTTTTTACCAGTTTGGAAGCCTTTAAGATAAACTGCCTGCCAGCGATCGAAAACAAAGCTTTCACCATTAATTGTGACGCGGATACGCCAATCACTAAATCCTTCGTTAGTGTTTTCCTTGTCAACGAGGTGCAGGGGAGCGTTAGTCAGATAAAAGTCTAGTAAGATTGGCTCTGCTCCGTAGCTACTTTGAGGACGGCTGTAAGTTAGCAGAGGTAATTTGGGATCTGGGTTATTGTCGTCTGTTTTGGTAAAGACGTGAAATGTTGTCTCGGCATAAGCCCCTTCATTCTTAAAGCTTTCATGCCAAGGACGAGAGGCAAAGACGCGCAGGGTATGAGTACCTGGAGACAACTCTGGCAAAACCAAAGGTTGATTCAGGTCGTAAACAGGAATATAAGGTTGATTATCAAGAATTACATGGAGATGTGGCCCCAGTTGTAATTGTGGATCTTTAAATATTGGTAGATCCTTAACCTGAAAACTGGCTGTAACTTTATTATTTTGGAAAACTTCATCAGGTCTTGGAGTCAGAATTGCCACTTGTGGCTGATACACCTCCAAACTTGGACGCAGTGCTTGGATAACAGATGGCGGAGAAACTTCCGAAAATTGCTTTGAAATTTGAGAAATCTGTGGAGGGTTTTCTCTATAACCAGTAGAGACTTCCTGGCTATCAGCCTTCTCGCCGCAACTGGTCAAGCTTAATACCAGCACCAATGTCATTATCCACCTAAGAATCGGGAACCTCTCAGGGAGGAGCTTCTCTAACACCCTTTTCTGCCACGAGTTCATGCGTTGCACCCAGCGATAGTCTTCGACAATTGCACAGATTATTTTCGCTCAAACTGTCCATCTGGCACTATAGCCCAAAAGGTAAATCTACCTCACATTCTCTAAGTTTTCCTGTGTCTATTTCAGTAAATGTTAAAACAAGTCATACTTTTTACAGCTTTTTACTTACAACAATGGAAATATGACACAAATGTTTATGAGTAATAGCAGTAAAAGCTGGAATTCGAGTGTATACAGCAAAATCATAAAACTTACGAATTGTTATTCTTTGTAAATTAAAATGGTTAATCTATTGACTTTTAGACAAATAGTTTGAAGTTAAAAGGCAGATAAGACGGTAATTTCAGCAATATTCCACCAAGTTTGAATTATTGTTAAAATATCTCCAACAAAGTGCAGGTGAAGACTCTATAATTCAACGAGAAACAACTCTCCACATAGGGTCTTCATCGCGACTTCAGTAAAATTCTGAGTATGCGGTAATGGTTCACTTTGTGGTATTCATGATTCCTCATTCCTTATCAAGAGAGGAGGTCAAATGACAATAAGTCCTCCGGAGCGAGAGGAAAAGAAGGCAAGAGTAATCGTCGATAACGATCCAGTTCCAACCTCATTCGAGAGATGGGCAAAACCTGGACACTTTGACAGATCCTTAGCCAGAGGTCCCAAAACCACCACATGGATTTGGAACCTGCACGCACTCGCCCATGATTTTGATACACATACAAGCGATTTAGAAGACATATCCCGCAAGATATTCTCAGCCCACTTCGGCCACCTAGCCGTAGTGATGGTTTGGTTGAGCGGGATGATTTTCCACGGCGCGAAGTTCTCTAACTACGAAGCTTGGCTAAGTGACCCGTTAAACGTTAAGCCTAGTGCTCAAGTCGTTTGGCCCATTGTCGGGCAAGACATTTTAAACGGTGATGTTGGCGGTGGTTTCCACGGTATTCAAATCACCTCCGGTTTGTTCCAAGTATGGCGTGGTTGGGGGATTACAAACTCCTTCCAGCTTTATGTAACTGCGATCGGTGGCTTGGTATTAGCAGGCTTATTCCTATTTGCCGGCTGGTTCCATTACCACAAACGCGCTCCCAAACTGGAATGGTTCCAGAATGTGGAGTCAATGCTGAATCACCACTTGCAAGTATTGCTAGGTTGTGGTTCCTTGGGATGGGCAGGTCACTTAATCCACGTGTCCGCACCGACCAACAAGCTTTTGGATGCAGGTGTTGCTCTCAAAGACATCCCCTTGCCCCACGAGTTCATCTTGAACAAAGACTTGTTGACCGAGTTGTATCCCAGCTTTGCTGCTGGTTTAGCACCTTTCTTCACCTTGAATTGGGGTCAGTATGCTGACTTCCTTACCTTCAAGGGCGGTCTGAACCCAGTAACAGGCGGCTTGTGGATGACTGACATCGCTCATCACCACTTAGCGATCGCAGTTCTCTTTATCGTTGCTGGTCATCAATATCGTACCAACTGGGGTATTGGTCACAGCATTAAAGAGATCCTAGAAAACCATAAAGGTCCTTTCACTGGTGAAGGTCACAAAGGTCTCTACGAAAACCTGACCACATCCTGGCACGCTCAGTTGGCTACTAACCTGGCCTTCTTGGGTTCACTGACCATCATCATCGCGCATCACATGTACGCGATGCCCCCCTATCCATATTTGGCAACTGATTACGCTACACAGTTGTGCATATTCACTCACCATATTTGGATCGGTGGCTTCTTGATTGTTGGTGGAGCAGCTCACGCTGCGATCTTCATGGTGCGGGATTACGATCCAGTTGTGAACCAAAACAACGTCTTGGATCGGGTACTTCGTCATCGTGACGCGATTATTTCTCACCTGAACTGGGTATGTATTTTCCTAGGCTTCCATAGCTTTGGACTTTACATCCACAACGACACAATGCGTGCATTGGGTCGTCCTCAAGACTTGTTCTCTGATACAGGGATTCAATTGCAGCCAGTATTTGCCCAGTGGATACAAAATATCCACGCCTTGGCTCCTGGTACAACTGCACCTAATGCCCTAGAACCAGTTAGCTATGTCTTTGGCGGCGGTATTTTGGCTGTTGGCGGTAAAGTGGCAGCTGCACCCATTGCTTTGGGCACAGCCGACTTCCTAATTCACCACATTCACGCCTTCACCATTCACGTCACCGTCCTAATTCTGCTCAAAGGTGTGCTGTATGCCCGTAGCTCTCGTCTGATTCCAGACAAAGCAAACCTGGGCTTCCGCTTCCCCTGCGACGGTCCTGGTCGTGGCGGTACTTGCCAAGTGTCTGGTTGGGATCACGTATTCCTCGGACTATTCTGGATGTACAACTCCCTATCTATTGTAATTTTCCACTTCAGCTGGAAGATGCAATCAGATGTCTGGGGGACCGTAGATGCAGATGGTACTGTGACTCACATCACTGGTGGCAACTTTGCTCAAAGTGCTATTACCATCAACGGTTGGTTACGGGACTTCTTGTGGGCACAAGCTACACAAGTCATCAATTCCTATGGCAGCGCGCTATCTGCATACGGACTACTCTTCTTAGGCGCTCACTTTGTCTGGGCATTCAGCTTGATGTTCCTGTTCAGTGGTCGCGGCTACTGGCAAGAACTGATTGAGTCCATTGTTTGGGCGCATAACAAACTGAAGGTAGCACCAGCAATCCAGCCTCGCGCTCTGAGTATTATTCAGGGTCGGGCTGTAGGGGTAGCTCACTACCTCTTGGGAGGAATTGCCACAACTTGGGCATTCTTCCATGCACACATCCTTTCAGTAGGGTAGCAATCAGTTATTGAGTGCTGAGTACTGAGTGCTGAGGCAAAACTCAGAACTCAGGACTCAGAACTCAGGACTCTAGACGCTGATATTTGATGGCTAAAGGTCAGAGGATTTATTAAACCTATGGCGACAAAATTTCCGAAATTTAGCCAGGATCTCGCACAGGACCCGACGACTCGTCGGATATGGTATGCGATCGCTACAGGCAACGATTTTGAAACCCATGATGGCATGACGGAAGAAAATCTTTACCAAAAGATTTTCGCAACTCACTTCGGTCACTTGGCAATCATCTTCCTGTGGGCATCGAGCCTCCTGTTCCACGTGGCCTGGCAAGGTAACTTTGAACAGTGGATTAAAGATCCCCTTCACATCCGTCCCATCGCTCACGCGATTTGGGACCCCCACTTTGGTAAACCAGCGATCGAAGCTTTTACCCAAGCGGGCGCTAGCAATCCGGTAAACATTACCTACTCTGGTCTCTACCATTGGTGGTATACCATCGGTATGCGGAATAACGGCGAACTGTACAACGGTTCAGTGTTCTTGCTATTATTCGCTGCTGTATTATTGTTTGCTGGTTGGCTGCACTTGCAACCCAAGTACCGTCCTAGCTTGGCATGGTTTAAGAGCGCTGAACATCGCCTAAACCACCACTTAGCAGGTTTGTTTGGTGTTAGTTCTTTGGCTTGGGCTGGTCACTTAATTCACGTTGCTGTCCCCGAAGCTCGCGGTCAGCACGTAGGTTGGGATAACTTCCTGAATACCCCACCCCACCCAGCAGGTTTGACACCATTCTTTACAGGCAACTGGGGTGTTTACTCTCAAAACCCTGACACTCCTGGACATATCTTCGGGACATCGCAAGGTGCAGGAACTGCAATTCTGAGTTTCTTGGGTGGTTTCCATCCCCAGACAGAAGCTTTGTGGCTGACTGACATAGCTCATCACCACCTAGCGATCGCAGTATTATTCATCGTTGCTGGTCACATGTACCGGACAAACTTTGGGATTGGTCACAGTCTCAAAGAAGCATTAAATGCCAAGAGTTTCTTCGGTATTCCTGTTGAAGGACCGTTCAACTTACCTCACCAAGGTATTTACGACACCTACAACAACTCCTTGCATTTCCAATTGGGATGGCACTTAGCAGCGTTAGGTGTTGTTACTTCCCTGGTAGCGCAGCACATGTACTCGATGCCTTCCTACGCATTTATTGCGAAGGACTACACAACCCAGGCAGCATTGTACACGCATCACCAGTATATTGCTGGATTCCTGATGCTTGGTGCTTTTGCTCACGGTGCGATTTTCTGGGTGCGTGATTACGACCCAGAGCAAAATAAGGGCAACGTTCTTGAACGCGTGTTGAAGCACAAAGAAGCGATTATTTCCCACCTTAGCTGGGTATCCCTTTTCTTAGGCTTCCACACCCTTGGTTTGTACGTACACAACGACGTAGTGGTTGCTTTCGGTACTCCTGAAAAGCAAATCTTGATTGAGCCAGTATTTGCTCAATTCGTCCAAGCTGCTAACGGTAAGGTACTGTACGGTTTAGATACTTTGCTATCTAACCCAGATAGTATTGCTTACACAGCATGGCCTAACTACGCTAACGTTTGGTTGCCAGGTTGGTTAGATGCTATTAATGCTGGTACTAACTCCCTGTTCTTGACAATTGGCCCTGGCGATTTCTTGGTACACCATGCGATCGCTCTAGGTCTGCACACCACCACCTTGATCTTGGTCAAAGGTGCTTTGGATGCCCGTGGTTCTAAGCTGATGCCCGATAAAAAGGACTTCGGCTATGCCTTCCCTTGCGACGGCCCCGGTCGTGGCGGTACTTGCGACATCTCAGCATGGGATTCCTTCTACCTTGCTACATTCTGGATGCTCAACACCATTGGTTGGTTGACCTTCTACTGGCATTGGAAACATCTAGGTATTTGGCAAGGCAACGTAGCTCAGTTCAATGAGAACTCTACATATCTCATGGGCTGGTTCCGCGATTACCTCTGGGCTAACTCTGCTCAGTTGATTAACGGTTACAACCCTTACGGCGTGAATAACCTGTCTGTCTGGGCTTGGATGTTCCTATTTGGACACCTAGTTTGGGCTACTGGCTTCATGTTCTTAATCTCCTGGAGAGGTTACTGGCAAGAGTTGATTGAAACCCTTGTTTGGGCACACGAACGTACTCCTCTAGCTAACCTAGTTCGCTGGAAAGACAAGCCCGTTGCTCTGTCTATCGTTCAAGCTCGTGTAGTTGGTCTAGCTCACTTCACTGTTGGCTACATCGTAACTTACGCCGCGTTCTTAATTGCTTCTACTGCTGGTAAGTTCGGTTAATTCGACTGCTAGTTTTGTACATAAGTAATAAAAATCCCCTGCCGCAAGGTGGGGGATTTTTTTGTGGGTTTTGGGTAGGGAGGATGGGAAAAATAAAGAATGGGGCGGGCAAGATGCCCACCCCACAATAAAAATTACAAATAGTTTTGTATTCTGAATGCAAGAGCCAAAGTTGAAAATTTTTCAGAGAAGATTACCTCATTGGGAGTTAGATGGGGCAGTTTATTTCATTAGCTTTAATACTTGGGAAAAGTTAGAACTTAGCCTAGAAGCTAGAGAAATAGTTTTTAATTCCTGCTTGTTTTTTGATAAAAACAGATATCGAATATTTGTCCTTGTGGTAATGACAAATCATGTGCATCTGCTTATTCAACCTTTACTCAAATCGGAAAATGAGTTTTGGTCATTGAGTAACATTATGAAAAGTATTAAAGGTTATAGTGCTAAACAAATTCCCAAAGTGATGAAACATCTAGGAACAGTTTGGCAAGATGAAAGATATGACCGTATTATTAGGAACGATGAAGAGTTTCAACAATATTGGGAATATATCAGACAAAATCCTGTAAAAGCAGGGCTGTCATCAAGCCCAGAAAATTACCCCTTCTTTTGGCAACTCCCTGAATAATCTCAATCATCATATTCTCTCTTGTGGGGTGGGCATCTTGCCCGCCCCTTTGTAGCCTTACATGTTATTAATTCTCTCTATGCTAATTTATGCTGCTTTGCAGCATAAATTAGACCCCATCCAGCATATTTTCCTCAAGGATTCGCCGAGTTATTCATCAAATTCTTAACTGATGAAGCTGATATGGTGTTAGATTCATTTGCAGGTTCTAACACAACTGAGTTTGTTGCTGAAACTCTGCAACGCCAATGAATATCTTTTGAAATTAACGAAATTATGTAATGGGAAGTTGTTATCGTTTTAGCCAATAATCAAATTAAGTAAAGAGTCACGAATGAGGAGTTAAAATTTATAACCCCTAACTCATAACTACTCACTTAAATTTCTCCATTCACCTGCATTTGGTGAACTTGATCGGCTAGCTCCTGACGACCTTGATCGTCTAGTTTATCAATAGCTAACATTCCCATCAGAATCACTTCTTTCAGTGTTAAACGTGTCGAATGTGCCTGTTTTTGCACAATCTCCTTAATAATTGGACTGACACCAATCGCTGTACTAGCTCTAGCCACGGAAGAACAAACACTAATGATTAAGCCTAAATCTTAGCACTTCCAATGAAGTTATTTTCTATAGTTAAAACTTAATTTAAAGGTGTTTCAACTCATACTTTTACAGGCAAACATAAACTTGAAATTATATATACAGAACTACAACATAAGTACAGAGAATTGCTCTAATACTGGACAATGTGTATCAAACCCTAAATCATGCCATCAAACCTAAGAGGCAACTTTTGGATGAAAATAAATTTAACTTTTGTTATATCAACGCAATCTGTATAATTTTTGACTCCACTATAGATGACTTTAGAATTATCCCAAACCAGTTTGAGCGCCTAACTTTTTTATAGCAAGTTCTTAAAAATCAACAATAATAACCTTTTTCTTGCTCAAGAACAGCAGATCATCGTATGATATCAACTAATTGCAAACTTATACACACTTACAATATTTGTGGACACTGAGTTATAAAAAATAGTTAATTTTGTGAAAATAATCCTTTAAGTACCAGTATTTTCGCAAATCAGACTTGTATACCACCGAAAAAACCGTACTTTAAAGAGATCGTAAATTGTCTAAGATAATCTACTCAACACGCTTTACAGAACTATACAGTGTAAATAAGAATAATAACTTAACCGAAGTAAAATTTTCCTGAATACAGGCAATTAATGATGTGATAGGGAAAAGCAGTGAGTAGAGGAGAGAGAAAGCGATGAGGGACCCTTATCTGTTGGCAGCAGGCTTGTTAACAGGATTAGCAATACCAGCATCGGCTCTTCCACATTTGTCGATTGTCCTGCCAGAAAGTTCTAGATTCCTGTGGGATTTAAAACAAGGCTCGCAGACAATAGTAAGTAGACAAATCATCCCCAGCGTTGATCTCTCCTTACCAGAACTCAGTGGGCAAGCGTTCCAACCCCTAAAAAATTCGCAGCCGACGGTAGATGAGAAAAACGTCTCTAGCGTACCCGAACTCAGTAGTGAAGGATTATCAGCCTCAACAGAATCATTAGTCAAACCCAGTGCCCAAGCAACTGGTATTTCTTTGACATCTGGTAATCAACTTTACTACCAAAGATTGGCGGCTCTGAAAACAGGTCAGATTTATACGCGCGTAGATAGTGATAATTTGCAATCTTTGTGGGAGTCGATCAGGAAGCGTCAACTAACTTATGATGACTGGAAAAGTTTATTAGCTTTAGAAGCTAGAGCGATCGCTCAAGGTCAAGGTGCAAATCATCTAAGTATCTTAGTTGGTGATTCTTTGAGTATGTGGTTTCCTAGAGAAAAACTGCCTACTGGGAAATTGTGGCTCAATCAAGGCATCTCTGGAGATACTTCCAGTGGGGTTTTAAAAAGGTTGGGGGCATTTTCGGCAACCCGGCCGGATGTGATTTATGTCATGGCTGGGATTAACGACTTACGCAAAGGCGCTAGTGATGACACAATTTTGCGTAATTATCGCCGGATTGTCCGTCGTTTACGGGATTCTCATCCAAAAGCTCAAATCATTGTCCAATCAATTCTGCCTACTCGCCTAGCAAAACTTTCTAATAGCCGCATTCGTCACATCAACACCGAACTAACCCAAATTGCTAAACAAGAAGGCGCTAATTATCTAAATATTTATAGCTGGTTCACCGATATGGAAGGCAATATGCGTCCAGAGTTGACCACAGATGGTTTGCACCTGTCACAAGAGGGTTATGATGTATGGCGCTCGGCATTACAGCAGATAGAATACAAGGTAACTCAGCGTGAAGATTGAGCGATCGCTCGACCCTTGAAGCGATGTCTACGATGGTCACTGAGCCAAGTCGAAGTGCGGGCTGCGACTACGCAATTTTAGATTTATGGAAATTACCGACAACGATGCCATCACTATACGTTCTCTAATTGAAAACCAATTGGCAGCCTTTAAAAAGGATGATGCCCAAGGCGCTTTTGCCTTCGCCAGTTCAGGAATTCAGGCGCAATTTGGTACCCCAGAAAATTTTATGCAGATGGTGCAGATAAGTTACCCAGCAGTATACCGTCCTCGCTCTGTCTTTTTTGAGAAGATAACAACCATCCAGGAAAACATAACTCAGCCAGTGCTACTACTTGCTCCAGATGGAATTCCCTTGAGAGCTTTATATCTTATGGAAAAACAGCCGGATAATGCCTGGAGGATAAACGGCTGCTTTCTAGTTTCTGTAGAAGGTAAAGAAATATAAAGTGGATCTCTATAAAACCAAAATTTTATAATTTAACGCCCAAGGCTTCCCGATTATTCAAAACCTGATTTAACTTACCACTGCGATAACCTTCCAAATCCAGGGTTACGTAAAGAAATCCAAAATCCTGAAATACAGAAACTACTTTTTGCAAATCTGTCGTTAACACAAACTCTTTAATTTGTTCTGGTGATAATTCAATGCGTGCTGTATCCCCTTCCGATCGCACGCGCAAATTCTGCCAACCCAGCTTTCTTAAGAAAATTTCGGCTCTACCAACTCTTTGTAACTTAGCAACAGTAATCTCTTCACCATAAGGAAACCGGGAACTTAGGCAAGGTTGAGCGGGTTTATCCCACCAAGGTAAACCGAGTTGTTGCGAAAGTTGGCGAACCTCAACTTTGGTGACACCTACTTCAGCTAAAGGCGATCGCGCCCCTCTTTCTTTCGCTGCCTGAATTCCTGGGCGATAATCATGCAAATCATCGGCATTTACCCCATCCACTACGTAGGGATAACCCAACTGCAAAGCTAAAGGTTTGAGAGTGTCGTGCAACTCACTTTTGCAAAAATAACAGCGATTAACCGGGTTAGAAGTGTAATTGGGATTTTCCATCTCGTGAGTCTGGACGATTTTATGAGCAATCCCAATAGTTGCAGCTTGAATTTTGGCATCTTCCAACTCTTCTGGCAACAGCGAAGGAGAAACAGCCGTGACAGCCAGAGCGCGATCGCCCAAGGCATCGTAAGCAATTTTGGCAACCAAAGTGCTATCAACGCCCCCAGAGTAGGCAATCAATGCCTGCTCCATCTCTTCAAATAAGGCTTTCAATTGCTCAAATTTTTCTGTCAGCATCATTTCCCAATCCTACTCAAACCCTATAGCACCCAACCATTTTTATTGTAGTCATTTGTTATGTTATGGGGCATTGGGCATTGGGCATTGGGCATTGGGAATTGGGCATTGGACATTGGGCATTGGGTATGGGGACTAGTTA
>NZ_JADEXU010000391.1 GCF_015206895.1 Nostoc sp. LEGE 12450
GGGGGAATGTTCCTTCTCAAGAGCCGTGGAATTGCAGGTTGAACATGGGTATGTTCGCGGAGCGTCTCCAAGAGTTGCCCCGCCCTCTTTAGGGCGCTCTTACTGGGGCGGAGTCTGAGCTTCCGTTTCAGTTTTCCCCCTTGCTCCCTGCTCCCTGCTCCCCTGCCTCTTATGACCTTTTCCCCTTTGCTCTCTGCTCCCTGCTCCCTGCCTCTTATGACCTTTTCCCCTTGAGATTGGCTTTAGACTCAAACTTTAGTTGGAGACAACCTTCCACTAAGAGATGAACAGGTTCATCCATCACTAGATTGTATAAAAATGTCAACTCAGAGTGGACGACAAGAGAGGGTCAATTGTCTATATTGAATCCATAGCAATGTTAGCGCAGTTGGGTTGTAAGGCTTAAGTTTGCTTAATACAAACCGAAACATGACTTACAACCGTGATAATCGTTCTTTATTCGTTCTGCCTTCAACCCAAGATCATATTCAAGGTGTACTGAATGCTGCTGTAGTATTCGTCATGTATGGAGATTATGAATGTTTTCAAAGTGCCAACGTCTATCGATTGATTAAAGTTGCCGGGCAGCAATTGAAGGTTTCGTTTGGAGAAAACAATTTAGGTTTTATCTTCCGTCACTTTCCCCAGAAACAGATTCATCCTCATGCTCAACGGGCAGCGGAAGCCGCAGAAGCCGCAGCAGCTCAAGGGCAGTTTTGGCAAATGCATGAGATGCTGTTTATCCATCAACAGGAATTGGGAAATGGCTATCTAGTAGAGTATGCCAATCGTTTAGGACTTGATATTTCTCAATTTTTGCAGGATTTATCCAGGGGAGCGTATGTCGATCGGATCAATGCGGATATTGAAGGTGGACTACGAAGTGGAGTGGAGACTGCACCCGCTTTGTTTATTAATGGAATTCGCTATCCCGTAGGCGTTCGCGTAGCGTCTCGTAGAGAAGCCCGCCGCAGGCATCGCTGGACTGTTGAGCAGATAATGGCAGCCATTGTTGCTGCAAATGATTAAGGTTTTTGGCGTTGCTGAATGTGTAATGATTTCCATGCAACTATCTACAATAGAAGCACTTGTTTGAGTTTTGCAAATACTCAATTTCATTACTAAATCAGCAACGCCACCTTGTGCTACTCCAAATCCATCGAGATGTTGAAGTGTTCGCTCCGCTTGCTGCTGCATTATTTGAAGTATCGGACAGTTCCCCTCCCTGCTTAAATCATTACCTATTCAGCAACGCCTGTAAGGGTTGTCCTTTTTGACCGAACCCTTGGGGGGCTACAAAAAGGGCTAGGATGCAGATAAAATAAGCCTCATGGCTCTCTCCCCTTGTTGATAATACTTCCGCTTATTAGGAGCTAATGTCATTAACTCAGCCACCAATTCATAAGAATTT
>NZ_JADEXU010000392.1 GCF_015206895.1 Nostoc sp. LEGE 12450
CTTATCCCCTCCCTTGTCTTCTTGTCCCCTACTCCCTACGTATTGGGAATCAGCCGCCCACAAGGATAAGTCGCTGTTTGCTTTTGGGCACTTTCAGCCACTGCTGCGGGAACTTGATCCGATGGTTGGGTTTTGGCTGCTAGATAGTCTTTTTGCAGTTTATCCAAAATAGCTTCTCGCTTGTCGTAGATACGCTTCAGGGGACGAGGCTGGCACTTATTTAAGACGTATGCTGTTACTAGTGGTAGAGCGATTGTACTATCGGTATAACAAACAATTGTGTTAGGTAACTCTTCCGGGTCAATTTTACCCCAGCTAACGGCTTCTGATGGGGTTGCTCCAGACAAACCGCCTGTATCTGGACGTGCATCGGTAAACTGCACAAAGTAATCATGTCCTCGTTCTTCTAGTCCTAATACCTCATGAAGTTGCGGTTGAGTTTGTAGTAAAAAGTTCTTAGGACTACCACCACCGAGAATTACAGCCGCACTTTTACCACCTGACTCACGGGCATTATATGCGATCGCAGCCGTTTCATTTACATCAATTGATGGATCTAACACCAACTGCGAACCTTCCAAAGCCAAAGCCGCCACGTTCATCCCAATAGAGCTATCTCCTGGAGAAGACGTATATATAGGCACGCCATACTCATAAGCTGTAGCAAGCAAGCAGGAATGCTGCACACCCAGTTGCTTTTCTACTTCCCGAACATACTTACCTAGTAAATGGTGAAACTCAGCAGTTCCCATCCGCTTCTGAAAGGCTTCCCCTTGCAGAATCTTGCGGATGAACGCATCAGTTTCTAGTAGTACATCGTAACCAAAGATAATGTCATAAATGCGAATAGTCCCTTCCTGACGCAGTTTCACATCATCCAAAAAGGGATTACCAGCAAAGAGTTCAAAACCCAAACCGTAGTGCATATCATGGTAAAGATTTGCACCAGTGCTAATCATCCAATCAATAAAACCATTACGAATTAAGGGTGCAAGCGCTGAAACCCCAAATCCTGCTGGTGTCATCGCACCGGAAAGGCTAACTCCGACAGTAACACCTTCGGTTAGGACATCACGACTCAGAAGTTGGCAGATTTCCCGCAACCGCGCTGAGTTGTAAGCAGTGAAGTATTGATCGATCAAATCCACTACATTGATATCATTTGATATAGGTGTAGGTGCAATTTTTTGACCCAGCTGTTTAGACATTTTGGCACTCCCGAACAGTAAACACGCCGAATCTAATGTTATCTAGCTTTCAACCAAAGTGACAGCAATTTAACTAGTACAGCAGCAGGTAAATCCACCCACGGCAGGAAGAAGTGGTCATTTCCCCCTTTCCCCTGCTTCCTGCCCCCTGCCCTCTGCCTCTTCGTTGAGTTTCCAAAAATATTAAATTTAATGAAAGAT
>NZ_JADEXU010000177.1 GCF_015206895.1 Nostoc sp. LEGE 12450
GAGGTAATGTTATTCCCCCCAATACCCAATTCCCAATTCCCAATTCCCAATATCCTAAGTTGCAGATTTTTATTAAGACATTTTAATATATCTAATATTGATTGTAGGTTTAGCAAAGTTTCACAAGACCCCAGGGGTTTGCTAGATTGTAGAAGCAAATTACTGCTAGGCAGTATGCCGATTCAGATGCGATCCAAAGCATAAGGGTGGTTTTCCACACCCAATGGTGCGGCTAGCACCTCTGGTTAATGGGCGGGGTTTTCCTCTCCTACGTAGCACAATTGTAAAAGAGACAACCGACTCGGCAGTGATGAAGTCTGAGCAGCGGCTTCCCCTGATCGTAACTTCTATAGCTTTTGTCGTCTCCCACGAGGAAAGCACCTGTTGCTCAAGATTTGTCGGTGATTTTTGTAAAAGGTAAAGGGTAAAATCAGTTATTAACAAAAATTAATTTTACCTTCTGCCTAACCTCCGGCAAATCGCCCTTTAAAGGATAGTGTGTTGCTCTTACATATTCTGTAAAGCAAAACGCCTTACCGTAAAGTAGCAAGTGACCGTGAGTGACGTTCTGCTGACTTCTGCTTTCTTCCTTCTAACTTTTACCTTTGCTATATGGCCCGCGACTATTATGAAATCCTGGGTGTCTCTCGCGACACCGACAAAGAAGAACTCAAGCAAGCTTATCGCCGTTTAGCCCGGAAGTATCACCCAGATGTGAACAAAGAACCGGGGGCGGAGGATCGCTTTAAAGAAATTAACCGCGCTTATGAAGTACTCTCGGAACCAGAAACCCGCGCTCGTTACGATCGCTTTGGACCAGAGGGTGTGTCAGGTGCTGGCGCTGGCTTCCAAGATGTCGGCGATATGGGTGGTTTTGCCGATATTTTTGAAAGCATTTTTAGTGGCTTTGCTGGCGGTATGGGTAGTCCCACGCAACAAAGACGGCGCAGTGGGCCTGCGAGGGGCGATGATCTGCGACTAGACCTGAAGTTAGACTTTCGGGAAGCGGTATTTGGTGGCGAAAAAGAAATTCGTATTTCACATTTAGAAAATTGTGAAGTCTGTAGCGGTTCTGGTGCTAAACCTGGAACCCGCCCCCGGACTTGTTCGACTTGTAGCGGATCGGGTCAAGTCCGCCGTGTCACTAGAACACCCTTTGGCAGTTTCACCCAAGTCTCGACTTGTCCCACCTGTAATGGGACAGGGATGGTAATTGAAGACAAGTGTGATGCCTGTGATGGGAAGGGCGCAAATCAAGTCACCAAGAAACTCAAAATTACCATTCCAGCTGGGGTGGATAATGGCACTCGCTTGCGAATTTCTAGTGAAGGAGATGCCGGTCAGCGCGGTGGACCTCCAGGGGATTTATACGTCTACTTGTTCGTAAATGAAGACGAAGAATTCCAACGGGATGGGATTAATATTCTTTCGGAAATCAAAGTTAGCTACCTACAAGCGATTTTAGGTTGTCGGTTAGAGGTAGATACGGTAGATGGCCCTGTAGAACTGATTATTCCAGCTGGAACTCAGCCAAATACGGTAATGAAGTTAGAAAATCGCGGCGTACCTCGCTTGGGTAATCCTGTCAGTCGTGGGGATCACATGCTGAACGTATTAATTGATATTCCTAACAAAGTAACCCCAGAGGAGAGGGAACTTTTGGAGAAGCTGGCTAAAATTAAGGGAGATCGTACTGGTGAAGGCGGTCTAGGAGGATTTTTGGGAAATTTATTTAAGTAATGATGCCCTCTTCTCTGTTAACTCCCGATGCTCAACTTGATTTACGTGGCACCCCTTGCCCAATTAATTTTGTCCGGACAAAACTACGTCTGGAAAAAATGCCATTGGGAGGTTTGCTAGAAGTCTGGCTAGACCCAGGTGAGCCGATTGAGCAGGTTCCCGATAGCCTGACAATGGTAGGTTATGTGGTGGAACAAATTACAGACTGTACTAATTATTTTTCTCTGTTAGTGCGTCGTCCAGTTGCTGGCCAATGACAGGGGAAAATTTTGCTGAAACTGGACAGTTATTGGGTACCGTGCTTGCTGTACAGGCTAATTTTTACCGAGTACAGCTGGATCAAGAGCAGGGGGAGATGAGGGAGATGGGGGATCAAGATTCTCATCTTCCTTATCCCCCTCTCCTCCTCTGTACTCGCCGAACACGGCTGAAAAAAATCGGACAACAGGTGATGGTAGGCGATCGCGTTGTGGTTGAAGAACCAGATTGGGCTGGAGGGCGGGGAGCGATCGCTGATGTCTTACCTCGTCACAGCGAATTAGATCGTCCAGCGGTCGCCAATGTCAACCAAATTTTATTGGTATTTGCCGTTGCCGATCCACCTTTGGAACCTTATCAACTGAGTCGGTTTTTAATTAAGGCTGAGTCTACTGGCTTGGATGTGCTTTTATGTTTGAATAAAAGTGATTTAATTTCACCACAAGAACAGCAAAAAGTTAGCGATCGCTTGCTCGGTTGGGGCTATCAACCAATATTTATCAGCGTCAAAGATGGTATAAATACTGACCAAGCGGGCAGATATTTAAGCGATAAAATTACTGTCATTGCTGGGCCTTCCGGCGTTGGCAAATCCAGCCTGATTAATACACTAATTGACACAGCGAAGTTGCGAGTAGGAGAAGTTTCTGGCAAACTAGCTCGTGGTCGTCATACCACTCGCCATACAGAATTATTCGAGTTACCTAGCGGTGGAATGCTTGCAGACACCCCCGGCTTTAATCAGCCGGACATGGATTGTATCCCAGAAGAATTAATCCGTTATTTCCCAGAAGCAAGAAAACGGTTAGCAGTTGCTAGCTGTCGGTTTAGTGATTGTCTCCACCGAGACGAGCCTGAATGTGTGGTGCGGGGAGATTGGGAGCGATATGAACATTATTTAGAATTTTTGGATGCTGCGATCGCTCATCAAACTCAGCTACACCAACAAGCCGATCCAGAATCCACCATGAAGTTAAAAAGCAAAAGCAAAGGCAAAGGGCAAAGTCAATACGAACCTAAGCTAGAAAGTAAAAAATATCGCCGAATTTCCCGCAAGACTCAGTTACAGGACTTGCAGGAATTATATCGGGATGAAGAATAAGGAGTGCGATGTCTACGGCGGGATGCGCCTACGCACTTCTACATAGGAATCCGCTTTGATTTTTGTTCGCGCAGCGTGGCGTAGCCATATTTACTTGCGTGGGAAGGCAAGAGGTAATAGGCAATAGGAAAGAAGGCTTTTTGAGTTGTACGGAGTTTTTTCAAAAATCAAATATGAGTCCTATATCAAGGAAGACTTTACTTTGCCGGCTTTGCTACAGAATTGGCTTTTTGGGCGATCGGTGCAACACTCATCTGGCTACAAGTCTTGATCCAATATGTAACTGTTCGGGTTTCTGGGTAGCGGGAATCACAGGTTTGCGAGTTTAAGGGTTGATTGGCAAACTTTGGGTTAGCGCTTACCCGCAGTATAGCGATCGGTACTGTCGCTCCAAAGGCAACCATCAATACTATCCAGCCCAAGATGTATCGGTGCATCCTGGTAGTTGAATTTTGCATCACAATACTCCTATATCAACGACAACCAAGGGAACAACGGATGCCACGCCATAGCTGTTGCCAGCGTGAACAACCCAAACAGACAAATTAATAAAGTCCGCGGCTTCACCTGCCGATGCTTCAACACCTGATGCAGCAATGCCCAACTGACCCACCAACCGATAAAGAACATCATTTCCTTACCCGCGTAATTTTCCAGGTTGCCCCACATCGGATCAGGGTTCATCGCGCCTGGAATCCAGCTACCCATCTGAATCACAATCTGATTGTTTGGCTTGGAAAGCTCGGCAAAGTGGTGAGTTGCCATCATCGCAACGGCTCCCACTCCGCCGCTGATTAGGGCTGCGGCAGCCGGGCCAGAAACGTTTGGTGGATCAGATGAACCGTCATCGAGCCCTTTGGGAAACTGCTTGAACCAGTTCCAGAAGCGAGTGTAAATTGGCTTACCCCCCACGGGCTGAACCAGAGGTTTTGGCATGATAGATTTTCCTTAATGAATTGAAATTGGCTGAAAAAGATTATTGAACAAGAGGTTAGGGAGTAGAGAATAGGGGAAATAGAAAAGAATTAGAATTCGACACTTCGGCAGAACTATGTGACCACCACACCTAAAGGAGAATCAGTTATTAGAAGTGGGGGACTCAGATCCATTTTCAGTTCTGCTTCACAGCAGTTATTTATGGGGTTATTTCTCCCCTTCTCACTGCCTCTTTTTCAACTAGAGGGCATGGACTTTGGCGATCGCTAACCCTGATACCAAACCTCCCATTGCAAAAAACATCATCCCCATCAAAGCCACACAGGTTGCTGTCAGTACCGGACGATTTTGCTTATCTAAAATCGAGTCGCCGTAGTGCCATAAAATCCAGGTACAGGCGACTCCTAAGGGCAGCGTAAACAGACAGCTAAATTCGTGAAACTCCATGAAAATGTATTGAACTAGAGGCGTGTTAGCCTTCAGCCAAGCCCGCGCTCCACCATAGGCAATGTTAGCTCGGTAACGGGTGTAGGCGATATTGCCCGTCAAAATACCAAGGGTAGTGATCGCGGTAGACCAAAAGGTTAAGGTTCGCATTTGGGGCAGCACTTTGCTCAATCCCCGCAGTAAGGGAAATGCCAAATGTCCTGTGTATGCAACCACTATTGTGGTTAGCACGGCACTGAAGCTGTGGATTGTTCCTAGCGATCGCTGCCACGGACTGGGGTGAAGTAAATTAACCAAGGGCAAAAATAAGAACAATCCCCCGGAGAGAATCGCCAGACCATATACACTGACGGTAGCGATGTCTAGCTGTCTAGGGAACTCAGGGGAAACGCTTTTTGACTCTAGTGATTGTAATTTGGACTCTTGCATAGATAAACTCGAATTTAATTTTAGATTTGGGATTGAAAAAGAGGCAAGGGAGCAAGGGCGAAGGAACAGAAAGGGAGATTCGACCCATTCCTATTGGAGAAACACTTATAAGAAGTGAGAGACTCAGACTCATGTTCCGCTTCGCTTCACGGCAGTTCTTGATGGGGTCATTTCCCCCCGCTCCCTGACCCCAACCAAGAGCCTCTTCGTTGAAGTCCAGTCCCAAATTGTTTTCTAATCGCTATTCCACTAAGCGATATTCAGCACATAAGAGCGAGTCCCCGTGACAGTAGTCGGGGCTGGGGTCGAGGTATCTTCGTAGGTGTAAGTTCCAGTCGCTACGATTCCTGCTGAGGATGCGGTTATTACCTTCGCCTGTAAAAATAGTATTTTTCCCACCACCCGCATCAATGAAATCACTGCTACCACCAGAATAAATGACATCATTACCCAGTCCAGTGGTAATCAGGTTTACCCCTTCTCCTGCAAAGACAATACTTCTACGCTGGGCGGTAATCACATCATTCCCTGGCGTGCCGTAGATCGGGGCACTGGAGCGAGAGTGAGGGTGGCGGAAATCTAGGGGTGATGTGCCGCATATATCTGAATGTGGAGTGTTTATGTCAGGAATTAAGGTAGATAAAGTGTTGAAGTTGGTACTGGATGTCATTAAGAATATTTCCGAAAGCTTGGTGTAGTAAAGTGCGAACAGAACCGACCCCAGTCTGCAAGCGATCGCTGATCGTTCAGCATCAAGCAAGTTTCTGAAGTCAAATATATCGATATAGATAGTGCCAAAGTAATTAACACTATCTATATTCAATTTACTGAGAAAAAACTCAATATTTTGCCAAGGCAAATTTTACAAATCACAAAATTTGACACACTAATGTATCAATTTAAATGTGCTTTGAGCATAATTTGTAGGCGCAGAAGCTTTATTGGTTTAATTAGGACTATTGATAGTTAATCCTAACTATCATTTTTGAGACAATACAACTCATTGAGAAGTAATATCAATAGATTAAATAAAATTCTTAGTTAATATTTGTCTTGTCAAGTGGAGAAAGGAATAGATATATTTTTTAGCTGAAAAATTATGAAATAAAAATTATTATTGCAATAATATCTCATTAGCTTTGGATTATGATTTGCGATCGCGTAGCGTAAAACCTTCTCTTCTCCTTCTCCTGTCGGAGACGCTGCGCGAACAGAGACGCTAACGTATAGCTTGTTTCCACGGAGTGGTAGGAGAGGCTTGTCTACGATACTTTTAAGCACTATTACTTCTTGACAAATTGTTCGTGATTCCAACCTGTCACTGATGCTCTTGAAGTAAACTCTCCTAGGAGGAGACACCAAAGGCGATCGGTAAGGACTGCCTCTGTTGTTGAACCTGAGTAAATATTCTCAGTACGGCTTATACAATAAGCAAATAGGTAGATTTTACAACTAATTAACAACAATACGCAGTGGGTGCATAACGGCATAACATTGTTGTGTACGCACACACACTATATTTAACTCAATTGAAAACTATTCTTACGATCCCCATAAAGTCTTAAAATATTGTTAATTTCAGCCAAACCTCTCGACCTTCAACTTACAAGTATCACCCCAAAATCACTATGTCTATCGGCTACGTCGCGCTTGTACTCCACGCACATCTGCCCTTCGTTCGTCACCCGGAAAGTGACTACGTGCTGGAGGAAGAATGGCTCTATGAAGCCATCACAGAAACCTACATTCCATTATTGAAAGTATTTGAAGGCTTAAAGCGAGACGGTATCGACTTTAAAATCACGATGAGCATGACACCTCCTCTCGTGTCAATGCTCCGCGATCCTCTGCTTCAAGAACGCTATGAAGCACACTTAGCCCAATTAGAAGAACTTATAGCACTAGAAGCAGAACATAATGTCAACAACGGGCATCTTCGTTATTTAGCCGAACATTACGCTACTGAGTTTAGCGAAGCGCGTCAGCTATGGGAACGCTACAACGGTGACTTGGTAACAGCTTTTAAGAAGTTCCAAGACAGTAACAATCTAGAAATCATCACTTGTGGCGCTACTCACGGCTATTTACCGTTGATGAAAATGTATCCAGAGGCAGTGTGGGCGCAAATCCAGGTAGCTTGCGAGCATTACGAACACAACTTTGGACAAGCACCCAGAGGCATTTGGTTGCCGGAATGTGCCTACTATGAAGGCTTAGACCGGATGCTAGCCGATGCTGGGTTACGCTACTTCCTCACAGATGGGCATGGCATCCTTTACGCCCGTCCCCGTCCGCGCTTTGGTACTTATGCCCCAATTTATACAGAAACTGGTGTTGCTGTCTTTGGTCGAGATCATGAATCTTCCCAACAGGTATGGTCTTCTGAGGTAGGCTATCCTGGGGCGGCGGAATATCGAGAATTTTACAAAGATTTGGGTTGGGAAGCTGAATATGATTACATCAAGCCCTACATCATGCCCAATGGTCAACGTAAAAATACGGGCATTAAGTATCACAAAATTACAGGGCGTGGCTTAGGTCTATCAGATAAGGCACTCTACGATCCTTATTGGGCTAGGGAAAAGGCTGCTGAACACGCTGATAACTTTATGTATAACCGAGAGCGGCAAACTGAGCATCTCTATGGTATAATGCAACGCCCGCCAATTATCGTTTCGCCTTATGACGCAGAGTTATTTGGACATTGGTGGTATGAAGGACCCTGGTTCATCGATTACCTGTTTCGCAAATCGTGGTATGACCAAAAAACATATCAAATGACCCATCTAGCAGACTATTTGCGAGATCAGCCAACGCAGCAAGTCTGTCGTCCTTCACAGTCGAGTTGGGGTTTCAAGGGTTTCCACGAATATTGGTTGAACGAAACAAATGCGTGGATTTATCCGCATTTGCACAAAGCTGCTGAACGGATGATTGAAATCTCGCACCTGGAACCAGAGGATGAATTGCAGTGGAAAGCGCTTAACCAAGCGGCGCGGGAACTGCTATTAGCACAATCTTCTGACTGGGCATTTATTATGCGGACGGGAACAATGGTACCCTATGCAATTAGACGGACGCGATCGCACCTGATGCGGTTTAATAAGCTCTACGAAGACGTTAAAATCGGCAAAGTTGACAGTGGTTGGTTGGAAAAAGTTGAGTTAATGGATAATATCTTCCCCGAAATCAACTATCGCGTCTATCGTCCGCTATAGTCTCACAAAAAATAATCAACAGCAGTAGGGTGGGTAAATCATACTCACCCTATTATTTTATTAACACTGCCGGATTTAGCTAAAGGCTATCTGGATCAATATTTAATTCTCGAAGTTTAGCAGCTAATTTTTGCGCTTTCTCTTCTGCGGCTTGTCGTGCTGCTGCTTCCTCTTCATGAGTTAGGAGTATTTGCTCCGTAGCTGGATTGTAAAAACGCAGTTTTCCCCCCTCCAAGTGTAACTCTAGCCCCAAAACTTCACTCTGTAGGGACACTTTACCATCTGGTAAGGTATTCGTTGCCACTGGGAAATAATTTCCATCAACCAAGTGTAAACCTTGGAGTTGGGGATTGAGATAATCGCCTGTAGGATCATATTGGAAATATTCACGCACTCCCAGAAAGGCGTAAATTCCTTTCTTTGCACCTTGGTCTTTGCTGCGGGTGGCTTTTGAGGTAATTTCTAGAACAAAATCTGGAGTTTGATTATTTTCTTCCCAAGTTTTGTAAGAGCGTCTGTCACGGTTTTCTACTCCAAATACCACAAATACATCTGGTGCGACAACCGATTCCGGATAACCTTTTTCGTAGTAAATAAATAGATTACCAGCGACGTATACATCTGGGTAATTTTGGAAATAAATCCGTAGCGCATTTCTTGCATAAGTCAAGTAACTGCACTGGATATCTCCTTCAGCCATCGGCTTACCATCCTCATCTGGGTACTCAATCGGGGTAACAGGGATATACTCTACTGAGGCTGTCATGGTCGGATACCTCAACTCAACTAGGGCTAGATTCAATAATATCGCTCAAAATCCTATCGCCATGAAAATTATTACCCTATAGATAATGCTCGGCAATTTCTTTGTTAATCATTTGCTGTGCGCTTCAATTTTCGCTAATTTTAGCTGTATCTAATTGGTGGTTAATCTTCGTTTTAGGATGAATAACCATGATTGAGTTCATAAAGTTTACTAGTAGTTAATAGCGTTTTATTTTAATAATGATACAAATACGTTGGTAGGTTTACAGCAATTGGTATAAGTCCCAAATTTATAGGTTTCATGTAACTAACATTAAAAAAGACAGGCAAGATGCCTGTCCTAAAAATAATGATTTAGCAGAGAATTTAGAAATTCATCTCAGCAGCTTGAACTTTCTCAACCTGCTTCTTCTTCAGCACAAGCATAACTTGAGCCAACATTACAAGAGCAGTGAATGCAATCATCCATTTGACTCTAGAGGCATCTTGCAATACGATTTCTGCATCTATTTGACCGAATCCACCGACGTTCGGGTTGTTGGTCAAAGCATCACCAGTCTTAACTGCTTGCCCTTCGGAAACAATCAGGTCTGGTCCTAAAGGAACCGTATCAACGACAACATCACCAGATTCAGGTTGGATGTTTACTAGATATTTGACGTTACCATCTCCATCTTCCTCTTTGGCAATCTTAGTAATTGTGCCAGTCGCGGAAGCATTGTAAACAGAGTTATTGCTCTTTTCGCCAGTAGGATAAACTTGTCCGCGTCCCCGATTACCACCTACGTGAACTGAATATTTACCGAAGTGGATGTTTTTGTCGGTTGCGGGGTTGGGAGAAAGAACTGGGAAGATGATTTCCTGATACTGTTCACCAGGTAAGGGGCCGACGATGACGACATTTTCTTTGTCTTCGCTGTAGGGTTGGAAGGCAGTGTCGCCAATTTCTTCTTTAAGTTCCTCAGAAATACGGTCTTCGGGAGCAATCTTAAAGCCTTCAGGTAGCATAAGTACAGCACCGACGTTCAAGCCAACCTTAGAACCATCGGCACCAACTTGCTGGGCGGATAGATCGTAAGGGATTTTCACTATAGCTTTGAATACAGTGTCAGGTAGAACCGATTGAGGAACTTCTACTTCTGTAACTTTGGCGGCTAGGTGACAGTTGGCACAAACAATCCGCCCGGTTGGTTCGCGGGGGGTTTCGGGATAGGTTTGCTGTGCCCAAAATGGATAGGCGGCAGCTGATTGGGGAAGGGCTAGATCGCTGGTGAAGTAAAATGTCACAGTGGCGATCGCTATGAGCAATGTTTTTACGATCGCTCTAGCACTGCGAGTTAACCTCGCTGTTCGGAAAACATTTCTCATCTCTAATAAGGGCAACGATTGAATTTGTCATTAGTCATTGGTCATTAGTCATTAGTCATTAAGCCCTGAACAAAGGACGAATGACTAAGAACTAAGGACAAAATTATTAACTCCACCAAGGTGCATCACCGGTGCGGAAGTCGGTTTCTGTCCAAGGGGTCAAAACGATTTTGTCGTCGCTTACATTGGTATGGGCTAAAGCCAAAGATAATGGTGCTGGGCCCCGAACAACCTTACCGGTTTCGTCATACTGGGAACCATGACAAGGACATTTAAATTTGTTCTCAGCAACGTTCCAGGGGACGACACAACCTAAGTGGGTGCAGATGGCGTTAATGCCATAATCTTTGATCGCCTCTTTGCTGTCTACCACAATATAGGTAGGATCTCCCTTAAGTCCTTGGACTAGGTTGCGATCGCCTGCATTCCGGTTTTCTAGAAATTTGGTGACGCTAACATCGTTACCTAACTCATCTTTTGCCGTTGTGCCGCCACCAGCACCACCAGCAGCTGGTGGAATAAAGTAGTTGACAACGGGATACAATGCACCCAGAGCTACTCCAGTGACAGTCCCAAAAGTGAGCAGATTCATGAACTGACGACGACCCATATCGGGCACGTCTGCTGATTCAGAAAATTGAGCCATAATCTACGCGCTCTTTGTGTATTTTGTTAAGCATTTTGACAAAAGTACTGTACTTGAGGAACTCTTGTCTAAGTCGAAATGCTAGCGCTCACAACGATGCCATACTTCTTTGTTCCAAGATATAAAAAGCATCTTTTCTGTTAGCATTACATTTCTTTATATCCTTATCATACTGGAGTCACGGAACTTAACATCATAACTAAATGTAAAATCTGATTGAGAAAAGCTATGACAGGACAGGAATTACGTCAGATGTTGCTTGATAAGTGGGGATATTCTTATGATGTCCAGTTCCGACGGGCACAGGGAAAGATATTTTTGCAAGTAATGTGGAAATATCTGGAGCAAGCTTCTTTTCCCTTGAGTGAGGTGGAGTACCAAGAGCATCTTGACAGCATTGCTAATTATCTCCATGCCTTGGGCGGGTCAACGCAAGTACAAACATTTATTGCCCAAACACGCGATCGCCCCCGGCTTGGTAAAGCTGTTAGCATTCCTCTAGATTTGGGTGAACGTTCTTCGGAATGGATATTATGACCTGTTATTGCATTAACATTAATAATTTCTTGGGTAATCACAGTGTTTTTTATACAAAAATACCATAATGTCCTATAAAACTCTTTTGCCCACCGCTACATCTCTATCAGGCTGAATTAATACAACTTCTCCATCATCTAAAACTACTCCCAAGACTAAAACTTCGGAGATGAAATTGGCTATTTGACGAGGTGGAAAGTTAGTCACAGCTAATATTAATCTGTTGATTAATTTCTCTTGGTCATAAAGTTTAGTAATTTGGGCACTAGATTTTTTAATGCCCAAATCGCCAAAATCTATCCACAATTTATAAGCTGGTTTTTTGGCTTGAGGAAATTCTTCGACTTTAATGACTTTGCCAACATGAATCTCGATTTTTTCAAAATCACTATAGCTAATAAACATTTGCTCAAAAACTCAGCATTAAAATCTTTTTACCTATTTTCTATGTTATTTACCTGTGAGCTTCACCAGCCCAACACCACCGAAATAAAGCCCTAAAACGGCTCCCGCCAAAAGACTTTGAGTTAGGGGGTCAGTAGAAGGTGTAAGTACGGCTCCTAAAACTACTGCTCCCATAATCACGTAACGCCAACCAGAAACCATCCGTTCAGACGAGACAATATTCAAATTACCAAGCAACAATTGGATGATGGGAATTTGAAAAGCTAAACCAGTGCTGAATAACAGTAGCAGGACAAATTCAAAATATTTATCTATCGACCAAAGTTGTTCAACTACATCTGCTCCGTAGCTGATGAAAAATTTCAACGCTGCGGGGATAAGGAGGAAATAAGCAAATGCTAAACCCGCGCCAAACAGTACACTCGAACCCAAAACCACAGGCCCCAGTAAACGGCGTTCGCGGCGAGTCAATCCTGGAAGCACAAACTGGATAATTTGGTAAAGAATAAAAGGACTAGAAAGTACTAAACCAGTGTAGGCTGCAACTTTGAAGGAGACAAAGAAATATTCTCCGGGTGCAAGTTGGAGAAATTTTACTCCTTGTGCTGGAACCTCAAGCAGCTGGACAATCGGCTTAACGGCAAAGAAACAGCCAATAATACCTATCGCTACGGCAATCAGCGAATAGAAAATGCGCTGTCGTAACTCTTCTAGGTGGTCGAAAAGGGACATTTCGACTTCATCGGGCAACTCATTAAGAGGATCTGTGTCTGAATTGCCATATCCTTCTGGATCGATGTTGGGAACGTTTACAGTATCTACGTCTTGTAAAGGCGGCATGAGTCAGCTAGTAGGCAACATTTATAACTGAGTGCTAAGTAATAAGCAAGATTCTTCACTTAGGACTTGGAACTCAGCACTCTTCATTATTTTATCCGGGGAATGCAGCCAGCAAGATATGTTTTTGGATGCTGTGGGTTTTTTGTCCTGTTTTTTAGGGTTGCATCTGCATAAGTTAGTAGGAAGCCATCTTGTAGGCAATGCCTAACCTAAAAAAAGGGTGGAACTGATAATTTAGAAATCACGTCTCTGCGGCTAGTAGTCTGTCTAACTTGTTTTAATGGTTTGTGGTAAGCATTTTAGTGCAAGAATAAGGGCTAAAATCCTTGCTACAAGATTGTCTACCCATCAATTTCAAGTTGAGACACTACTAGTAGTGCTGGGTAAATTCACACAACATCAACATATAATACTCAGTTTTAAAAATCCGGTTCATCAAGGTGGCATCTATACATACATAGCGCAATCGGAAATTTTTAGCTGAGGTTGAGTATGAAACGGACAATTTGCATTGTCATGATGGCATTGCCTGTTTATTTATACAATGTTGGACTAAGTAATAGTCTTAGTAGTGACGTGACAATTGTCAAAAACCAGCCTCCGATAATAGCTGCTCTAATTGCTTACAGTACAAATGCTCCGTCACGTATATTGCCTTGGCAAATATCAGCTAGAGATGACCAAACTGAAGATTGTCTTCGGGCTGGTACTTGCAAAGATTGATATTAATTGGGAATCCCTTTCCTACGGGACGCTACGCGAAGCTCAGGGTAAGTGGAAATTGGGAACTTGTACTGAGCGCAGTTGTTGGCGCAGCCTCTCGTAGAGAAGTATGGGGAATTGGTGATTGGTAGTCCAAATTATAAAAAAAGAAAATTAATGGTTGTAGAACATCAACGTACAGTGGTGGTTACGGGAGCATCAACAGGAATTGGCCAAGCGTGTGCTTTGCTTTTAGACCAGTTGGGCTTCTCTGTTTTTGCTGGCGTGCGTCAAAATATTGATGCTCAAACACTTAAGCAGAAAGGATCGCCAAGACTCATTCCCATTTTTTTAGATGTTACTGATGCTGAATCGATCGCAGATGCGGTTGATAAGGTAACAAATGAAGTCGGTGGTACTGGAATTTTAGGTTTAGTGAATAATGCCGGAATTGCTATCCCTGGGCCTTTAGAATTATTAGCGATAGCAGAATTTCAACACCAGATGCAGGTTAATGTCACCGGACAATTAGCAGTGACACAAGCATTTCTTGGTCTTTTACGCCAAAGTCGGGGCCGAATTATCAATATGGGTTCCATTGCTGGTAGGAGTCCTACGCCGTTCTTAGGGGCTTACAATGCTTCTAAGTTTGCCTTGGAAGCACTCACTGATGTCATGCGGATGGAATTACGTCCTTGGGGAATCTCGGTTTCAATTATTGAACCTGGTTCCATTGCTACCCCAATTTGGGAAAAGTCCCTAAGTCAATCGGAAGTAGCACAGTATGACCTACCACAATCGGCACAAAATCTCTACGGTCAAGCAATGAATATTGTCCGCAAGAAAATGCAGATTCTCGCATCTAAGGGGATTTCTGCGGATATTGTCGCTCAGACTGTTGTTCATGCGCTTACTGCAAAGCAACCCAAGACGCGCTATCTGGTTGGCTCAGATGCCAAACTCGGAGCGGTGCTAAAGCATATTTTGCCTGATAAGCTACATGACCAGATAATTTTATACTCAATGGGATTGTAGATTAGCGATCGTCAATACTTCAGGGGTAGTCACTCTGAATTCAAAAGCTGTCATGAACAAAAGCATGGTTTTCATTAATAAAATCATGCTTTTCATCAACAAAATTGTTTTGGTCATCAACAAAATCGTTCTGGTCATCAACAAAATTGTTTTGGTCATCAACAAAATCGTTCTGGTCATCAATAAAATCGTTCTGGTCATCAACAAAATCGTTATTTTTGTAACTAGAGGCAGGAATCTAGTCAAAAATTAACTCTAAATTTAAGTTGTAATTAACCAACGCTTTTGCTAAAAGTCTTATGTTGCAAGGATTGTAGATTATTCTCTCGCAAAAGTGACAAAAGCTCTTTAATAACTCAAGCTGATGGCGGGTTCAAGAGAGCTACAAAACTGTACTTAACAGTACCTTTTTTTGTACCGGATATTTTTAATATTGATAAGAGTAGCTTATTTAATATTAGATATTTTTGCTATTTGTACTTATAGTAGTATTTTTGCTTACTTTAACTAAAATCTCAGCATTACTATGTGCTACATCTAACTTATGTATAAACAATTATCTGAAATTCTGCTAGTTTAGTTAGTAGTTTGATTAAAATAAAGCATAAATTCCCTAAAATCAATATATTTATTCAGTAAATTTTGTCATCCCCATTCTTGAGTGAACTTGATTAGTTATGCTCCTAGATTTAGAAAGATTTTATCAGGCTTGCAATCCGAGCAGACCTCTAATCATAGGAAACGCCAGCGATCGCAGGTACTATATCGATTTTGCTGCGGTACGGGGTGGCAAAATTATCGAAGCTTTGCAGCGCACGATCGCTAAAATATCGCCCGATGAACCAACTTGTCAGCTATTTACAGGACATCTCGGCTGTGGAAAATCAACGGAATTGTTGCGGTTAAAAGCCGAGTTGGAAGCGCAGCAATTTCATGTAGTTTACTTTGAGTCTACCCATGTCTTAGAAATGGCAGATGTGGATGTGACTGATATTTTGTTAGCGATCGCAGGCCAAGTAAGTGAAAGCCTAGAAGCCATGAAAATCAGGCTCAAATCTACTTACTTTACCAAGTTGTTTGGTGAAATTGTGGATTTTCTGCAAACACCAATTGACCTGGGGGTAGAAGCAGAGTTGTCTGTGGGAATTGCCAAAATTACAGCCAAAACTAAAGAAAGTCCGCAATTGCGGCGGCGGTTAAGAGATTATTTAGAACCGCGAACAGCAAACATTTTACAGTCAATTAATCAAGAATTGCTAGAACGTGCCACCAAGGAACTGAAAACTAGAGGTAAAAAAGGACTGGTGGTTATTGTTGATAATCTGGATAGAGTTGCAATTCGACCTTTACCATCGGGGCGATCGCTGCCAGAATACTTATTTATTCAGCGTGGTGAACAGTTACGTAAACTAAATTGTCATGTAGTCTACACTATTCCTTTAGCTCTGACTTTCTCCAACGATAGCGCCGAACTTCAACATCGTTTGGGAGGAGGAGTCGCACCAAAAATGTTACCGATGATCCCTGTACGTCTGCGCTCTGGAGAGATTTTTCCTCAGGGGCTAGCAATGATGCGGCAAATGGTACTAGCTAGAGCTTTCCCAGACATTTTACCTAGCGATCGGTTAGGCTTAATTACAGAGGTGTTTGATAGTTTAGAAACCTTAGATCGGTTGTGCTTGATTAGTGGTGGTCATGTCCGCGACTTGCTGGGGTTACTGTTTGACTGTCTGCGAGAACAAGATCCACCTTTTGAACGGGAGTGTGTTGATTTGGTGATTCAAAGACAGCGAGATTACCGAGCAAACGCCATCGATCCTCATGAGTGGGAACTAATCTTTCAGGTGGTGCAACAGCAGAGAGTTAGAGGTGATATAGAATACCACACGTTATTGCGAAGTTTATTTGTATTTGAATACCGAGACCATCAAGGAGCTTGGTTTGCCGTCAACCCAGTTTTAGCAGAGACGGAAAAATTTAAATCATGGTTGAACGACACCCACAAGCAGATATAAGAGCAGCTAATGAGCGGGCTTTACGGACTTTGGGGAGAGCAATTACCCTTTCTAGTGGTCAATTCTCCCTGGTTTTGGTGTGCTGCAATTATCGAGTTTTGCAAGAACTTATGCTGCAACGACTCGAAGAACTCTCTTCAGGAGTACACCATATTCAAAAAGTCGTTCTGCCGCATAATGCTAGAAGTCTTTACACAAGTATTCATTTACAACTAGTAACTGAAGAAAATCCGCCATCAGCGTTGATGATTTTGGGTTTGGAGTCAGTAGATGGAATCGACGATTTACTGAGGTCTGTAAATCATATTCGTGATGAATTTCGCAAACGCCACCCATTTCCGATGATTGTGTGGGCGAATGAAGAAGTATTGCAAAAAATAGTCCGTTTAGCACCAGATTTTGCAAGTTGGGCGGCTACACCGATTCGGTTTGAGATGACAACTCATTCATTGCGGCAATTTTTGCAACAGGAAACGGACGCTTTATTTGCCACGGTGTTACCAAGCGATAGCGGACAACACCAACCTCCTCAAGTTGCCAAGCATTATTTCACTGTGGAGCAAGTTTGGAAACATAGCTATGAACTCCACTTTGCCATTGGAGAGTTGCACAATCGTGGTATTACCTTAGAGCCAGAATTACACGCAAGTTTAGAGTTTGTTTTTGGTCTAGATAATTATATTAGCGATCGCATCAATACAGCTTTAACCCATTTTCAGCAAAGCTTACAAGTTTGGCAAAAGTTGGAGGAAATAGGGGAGGCAGGGGAGCAGGGG